>JANRLN010000448.1:0-2910 GCA_033762515.1 Planctomycetaceae bacterium | reverse complement strand
TGGAATTCACCCGCACCAGCGCGACCTACTCGGCCTTCAGCGTCTCGACGTCGGTCAACAGCGCCGACACACCGAAGCGACTCATCCGCCAGATCCGTGTGCCCGCCAATCGCGTCGTCTTCCAGGACATTGTTTAGGCTTGATCGGCGTCAGCTGCCGCATCTCAGTTCGCCACCTGCCGCCGTTCCCGATACACTCTCGGGCGCAGTCAGACGTGTGGGTTTCTGGCAAGCAGGCGACCGACGATGTTGCGATTGGAAATCCTCGAACAGGGGCGGGTGGTCTACGACACCGCGGTGGACAGTCCCGTGGAATTGGGACGCCGCGATGTGGGTCGGCAGGAGCCGCCGCCGTTCTTTCTGACGAGGGTGGATGGTCGCCAGCGGCTGGTGGTCGTGGATGCCGACCGCACGCTGGTTTCGCGTCGGCATGTCACGCTGGAGCAGCTGGCGGGTAACCGGCTGTCGATCCGCAACGAGACCGTCAGTTCGTTGCTGTTGTGCGGTTACGAGGCCGATCTGCAGCCCCTGGAACCCCAGACCACGCTGCAAACCTCGCTCCCCGCGACCGTCGTGTTTCCGGACGATCTGCGGGTTCATGTGCGGGCCGAAGAGACCGCCCTGCAGGGGCTGCGCAACGTGACGCGGGCCCCCGGGAGCGCCCCGACTCCGGTGCTGCAACCCATGCAGCGCACCATGGGGCCGACCGACATCGTTGCCGGCGAGGGATTCCTGGCCGAATCGCTCCTGGTGATGATGCAGCGGCTGGCGGACGGTTATCAACTTCAAACGGAGATGCAGGCCGCGCAGTCCTACGCAGTCCGGCAACTGGTCGAATTGCTGGGAGCCGCCGGGGGACGCATCCTCGTTCCGACCGGCGAGCATAAGGTCCTGGCGAGTTGGTCGCGCGAGACTGGTTTTCCGCCGCTTCGAGACGAAGTCGTCGGGCACGTGGCCGCGAGCAAGCGGACGCTGTGGAAGCGAATCCCGCCCGGATCGGGTGACCGTGTCGAGTTCAGCGGATTGGTCGTCGCGTCGCCGGTGCTGGCGGCGGATGGGGAACTGCGTTCGATCCTCTACGCCGATCTGGACAGCGGCGGTCCGCGTGAATCGGCGGCCAACGACCGGGCCACCGCCCAACTGGTCGAACTGACTGCGACCGGCCTGGCGTCGGCACTGGTGCGCATTGAACAACAGCAGGACGTCCGCAATCGCAAACAGCGGTTCGAGCAGTTCTTCGGCACTCAACTCGCGGTTGAACTTGAGCGCTGTCCGGACCTGCTGAACGGCCGCGACGCCGAGGTCTCGATTCTCTTCTGCGACTTGCGCGGCTTCAGCCGCATCAGCGAGGCTCTGGGGACCGTGGGGACCTTCGAGTGGATTCAATCGGTCATGACGGCGCTCACGCAGTGCGTGACCGAAGAGGAAGGGGTGTTGCTCGACTACATCGGCGACGAATTGATCGCGATGTGGGGGGCGCCCGCGCCCATCGACGATCATGCCCTCCGCGCGGTGCGCGCCGGGCAGCGGATGCTGGAGCGCCTCCCGGAACTCAACGCCCAATGGCGCGACCGCCTGGGAACCCCGTTCTCGCTGGGAGTCGGCGTGAACACCGGACCAGTCCGGGTGGGGAACATCGGTTCGGAGCAGAAATTCAAATATGGCCCGCTCGGCAACACCGTCAATCTCGCCAGTCGGATCCAAAGCCTCAACAAGCAGTTCGGCACGCGGATGCTCATCAGCGAGTCGACGTGGAACGAACTCGCGTCGGCGCCGCAGTCGCGACGGTTGGGGTCCTTTCGCGTGGTGGGCATCGAACAGCCGATTCAGCTCTTTGAAATCTCGGAACTGAGCACGACCGGAGAATGGCGACAACTGCAGCGCGCCTATCAGACGGCTCTGGAGCATTTTGAGCGGTGCGAGTTTACGACGGTGTTGGAACTGCTCTCCGTTGCGTTGAGGGCGGCCGTTTCCGACCGTCCCTCGCTCCTGCTGCTCTCCCGTGCCGCCACGGCGTTGTCATCGGGCCCGGCCGCCGAACACCCCGTGTGGACAGTGACGGAAAAGTGATGCCGGGCGGGTTTGCGTCCGGCGCCGTTGCCGCGACGACATGAGAAAACGAGGACCTGATTACGATGAGTGGCACAACGCCTGTACCGCCGGTTCCCCTGTTGCCCGAGTGGCATCGAATTTCGCATCCAGTGATCGGCATGTTGCATGCGCCGCCGCTGCCGGGGTCGCCGAAGTACCGCGAGCCCTTCAGCAGCGTCGTGGCGCGGCTGTTGCACGATGCCGAAGCATTGACCGAAGGCGGCGTTGATGGGTTGATGCTGGAGAACTACGGAGACGCCCCGTTTGCAGCTCATCGCGTTGAGAGTGTGACCGTCGCGGCGCTGACGCGTCTGGCCTGCGAAGTTCGACAGCGATGTCCGTTGCCGCTGGGGATCAACGTCCTTCGCAATGATGCTCTGGCGGCCCTCGCGATCGCCGCTGTGACCGGGGCGCGGTATCTCCGTGTGAATGTCCTGAGCGGGGCGCGGTTGACCGATCAGGGAGTCATCACCGGCGAAGGGTATGACTTGCTGCGGCTGCGCCGCCAGTTGCAGGCGGACGACGTGCGGATTCTGGCGGATGTGGACGTCAAGCACTCGGCGCCCCTGGCCCGCAGGCCGCTAGCGGACGAAACGGAAGAGCTGATTCAGCGTGGGGGTGCCGATGCCGTCATTGTTTCCGGACCAGGCACCGGCAAGCCGGTCAGTCTCACTGACCTTCCCGAAGTGACGGCGGCGGCGGCAGGACGACCCGTGCTGGTTGGCAGCGGGGCCTCGCTGGAGACGCTGAACCGCCTGTTGCCATTCTGCAATGGCTTCATCGTGGGAAGCAGCCTCAAGGTTGGAGGCCGACCGGATGG
>JANRLN010000447.1:0-3947 GCA_033762515.1 Planctomycetaceae bacterium | reverse complement strand
CACTGACGATCGGCGACGGGTTGGTGTCGCAAGTTCCCGCGTTCCTCGTGGCGCTGGCTTCGGGCTTGCTGACGACCCGCACGTCAACCGACTCCAATCTGTCACACGACGTGGTCTCCCAGGTCTTTCGCCATTCGGAAGCCCTCTTCATTGCCGGCGGATTTGTGATGGCGCTGGGCTTCACCGGTTTGCCGATGGTGCCCATGCTGGTTCTCGGCGGGGGCTGCGGTCTCATCGCCTTGTCACTTCGCAAGAAAGATCACCGTCAACAAGTGGCGGAAGCGAAGCAGGAGGCCAAAGCGGCGGAACAACCCAAAGAGCCTCCAAAGCCTGAGGACAATCTGCTGGTCGACCCGATGGAACTCGAACTCGGCTATGGGCTGATTCGTCTGGCGGATCCCTCCTCGGGGGGAGATCTGCTCGATCGCGTGACTCGCGTCCGGCACAAAATTGCGTCGGAACTGGGAATCATCCTGCCAAAGGTGCGCATTCGCGACAATATCCGCCTGGAACAGCGCAAGTACCAGATCAAGATCAAAGATGTCCCGATCGCCTGGGGAGACATCTATCCCGAAGCCCTGTTGGCGATCGACACCGGAATGGTGGCCGGAACGGTGCCAGGAATCGAAACACGCGACCCGGCTTACGATCGACCGGCGCGCTGGATCGAGAAATCGTTCCAGGAACGGGCCGAGCTGATGGGCTACAGCGTCGTCGAACCCTCGGCGGTCATCGTGACCCATCTGACGGAAGTGGTGAAGTCGCATACGGATGAACTGCTTAACCGGCAGCAGGTGCATCAGTTGCTCGATCATCTGAAACAGACGTCCCCGAAGGTCGTGGAAGAACTGATTCCCGAACTGCTGAAGCCGGCACAGCTCCACCAGATCCTGGGCAACCTACTCCGCGAGCGGGTGCCGATCCGAGATCTGGAAACAATCCTGGAGACGCTCGGCGAGTACGCGGATCGGACCAAAGACCTGGGGATTCTCACGGAGTATGCGCGACATTCCCTCAGCCGGGCGATCTGCCAACAGTACCGCGACAGTCAGCGGGTGCTGCATGTGGTGACGCTGGAGCCGGCCCTGGAAGACGTGCTCGCTCAGGGCTTCGACTTCAGTGAACGAGGGTTGATCATCAAGCTCTCGCCGCAGGTTTCCGAGGCGGTCACCAACGAACTTTCCAAGCAACTCCAGAAACTCGTCAAGGCCGGTAAGCCGCCGGTGGTGCTGTGCAGTCCGCAGATTCGGGCGGGTCTCCGGCAGATCACCCATGCCCAATTGCCCAAATTGGCTGTGCTGAGCCTCAATGAAATTACGCGAGATACGGCGGTCGAACCGCATGGTTCGGTGCCGCTCAACATCCTGCGCGCCTCACCGGCGAATCGTCCAGTCTTGCAAGGAGCGGGGACATGACCACGGATGTACGCACCTTTCGTGCGGCGAACATGCAGGCCGCCCTCGACATCGTTCGTCGGGAAATGGGTCAGGATGCTGTGATCCTGCACACGCGGCAGATCGACAAGCGCGGATTGCTGCCCTTCTTCCGTTCCAAACCGGAAGTGGAAATCACTGCGGGCATCGGCGCTCAAATTCGTCCGACCAAGCCGAACACGGGAACGATCGCTGCGGCGTCCGCCACCAGGAAGGGGGTCTCGAACGCCGACCTGGCCCCTCCGCCTCCGCTATTGTCCAGCCGAGTCGCCGCCGAAGCAGAACCGCCCGAACCGGCTCGCAGTTCTCCCGCGGGTGCTGCACGCGCCGCTCACGACGGCCCCCGGAACACGGTCACACCGCCGCGCTGGACGCCGCACGACGTGATCGTGGACATCCCCGTGCCCGGTCGCACCGCGACCACCCTGGGCGCAAGCACGTCGCCGCGTAACGACGCACAGAAGTTCACGGTGTCCCGATCGACGCAGGCCGCCGCACCGCGACCCACTCCGATTCCCGAGACATTGGCCGCCCGCGGCCGGCATCTGGCAACTACTCCTGATCTCCCAGATTCCCAGGCGATTCATCAGCGGCTGGACACGCTGCAGCGGATGATTCTGGAACTCGGACGCGAACGGGCCGGCGCCTCACTGCACGACATCCCCACTGAACTGTTCCAGGTCTACACCCAATTGCTCGACAATGAAGTCGACGAAGAGTTGGCGCGCGAGATGGTCTTGAAGGCCAAGGAACACGCCGCCAAAGGACAACTGGCCAATCCCGCGGCGATGCAGTCACTGCTGACCGGTCTGGTCGAGCAGGAGTTGCGCATCGGTTCGCCGCTGACCGCGACGCGTGGTCGTCGTCGCGTGGCCGCCCTCGTCGGTCCCACCGGGGTCGGCAAGACGACGACCTTGGCCAAACTGGCGGCGAATCTGCGGCTTCGTGAGGGTCTGAAGGTGGGGTTGATCACCGTCGACACCTACCGCATCGCCGCCGTCGAACAATTGAAGACCTACGCCGAACTCATCGATCTGCCGATGAAGATCGTGTCATCGCCGACGGAAATGCGCCGCGCCCTCGACGAGTTGACCGGGCTCGACCTCGTCCTGATCGACACCGCGGGTCGCAGCCCGCGCGACGAAATCAAGATCCACGAACTCAGGGAATGCCTCGATGCCGCCCAGGCCGACGAGGTGCATCTGGTCCTCAGTCTGGCCTCCGGACTCCCGGCGCTGGAGTCGGTGGCGGCGAGCTTTAAGTCGGTGGGAGTCAGCTCGCTGATCCTGACGAAGCTCGACGAAGCCACCGGGGCGGGACTGCTGCTGCAGATCGCCCGTCAGGTCCGGATGCCCGTCAGCTACTTAACGACCGGTCAGAACGTACCGGACGATATTGAGCCGGCTCATCGCACGCGGATGGCGCGACTGGTGCTTGGGCTGGACCGGATTGGATGACACGCGAATCACCGGCCTCTAGGTGGAAAATCATCAACGAGGGCGGATGCGACGCCCAGGGAGCGAACACCGCCTTGAGGCGGGATGGATTCCCGACCGTTGTCCGCATGCAACTCGATCAAGGCTTCGCCTGGAATTTTTGGTTTTTGGAATGCGGTTGAGACGCCTGCGTCACACAGAGCGTTGTCGCTTTTGGTTCAAGGACACCCCTGAGGTAGAACTCGGACATGCTGCCGACGGAATTGCGAGCCTGGTCTCCGCGTTCGATTGAGACGATGCCGATGGATCAGGCGCGAGGTCTGCGTACGCTGCTGGAAGTGCGGTCCCATGGACTGAGCACAAACAGCGGCGGCTCCAGCCGCGCCTGCCGCACGCTGGCGATTACCAGCGGCAAGGGGGGCGTCGGCAAGAGCGTGATTGCCGTCAATCTCGCGGTGGCGCTGGCGCGACTGGGACTGCGCATTTGCCTGCTGGACGGCAATCTCGGGGTGGGAAACGTCGACCTTTTGTGCGGATTGAACGGCTATTGGAATCTGTCGCATGTTGTCACCGGCGCCCGGCAGATCGCGGATATCTGTCTCGAAGGACCGGCCGGCGTGCGCGTGGTCCCGGGGGCCAGCGGGATTGTGGAGATCGCGGATTGCCCGCCGGCCACCCAGGGCCAACTGCTGGAACAGTTTCAGCTTCTGGAAGCGGAACACGACATTCTGCTGATCGACACCGGCAGCGGCATTCATCGGCTGGTGCGACAATTCGCCCTCGCCGCCGATCAGGTCCTCATCGTGACGACTCCGGAACCCACATCGATCGCCGATGCCTATGCGACGATCAAGGCGGTCAACTCCCCTCAGGGTCCGGAATTGAGCGTCGTCGTCAATCAGTCCACAGAAGCTCAGGCAGAGAGAATCCTGGAGCGGATTCACGCGACCGCGCGGACCTTCCTGCGGACCGGATTGTCGCTCGGCTCGGGAATTCCCCACGACCCGGCGGTGCCTCAGTCCGTGCAGGCGCGACGCCCATTCGTGGAACTGTCGCCGAACAGTCCGGCGTCGCGGGC
>JANRLN010000446.1:0-3548 GCA_033762515.1 Planctomycetaceae bacterium | reverse complement strand
ACGATCGGCGACGCCATCTCGGCAGCGGCCGACCTCTTTGCGGGTAACGAAACCGCGTTCGCCGAGTCGCTGCAAGGCTGGTTCCAACAGTGGACGCAAGCTGGCTACTTCGCGGCGATTCATGGGGCCTAGCCGCGAATCGGTTGGTCAAATTCCGTCGGCATACTCGAATTGAGGGTCGAAGACCTCAATCCGCTGGACCGGCGGACCGGCGGCGATCGAGGCCAGCGTCGCCTCTTCCATCCGCTTGACGGTGTAGTTGCGGATATCGAGCAGCACCCGCCGGAACCGGCAGGTCATTTCCTGGCTGCAGGGTTCGTAGTGGGTCGCCGAGACGCAGGGGATCGGAGCCAGCATTTCATCGAAAATGCGGACGATTCGCCCCATCGTGATGTGCTCGGGGGCCATCGCGAGTTCGAACCCCCCGACGCGGCCGGCGATGCTGCGGACAATTCCTTTGGCCTTGAGTTCGAGCATGATCTGTTCGAGGAATCGCTTCGGAACATCGTTCAGTTCCGCCAATTCCCGCACCGACATGTGCCCGCCACCCGAGCGGCCGGCCAGAGTCACCAGGGCGCGGAGTGCATAGTCCGATTTTCTCGAAAGCTTCATTCCGCACCGCACCGGAAAACGATTGCCGACTAAGTCGCAGATTATAAGGACCGACTCTGGAGCTCTGTCAAGGACGACTTGGCGACCTGTTGATCGGCCAGATTGGGATGCTTGCTGAAGCCAGGGGCACGTCACGCGAACGGGGGGAATTTTCGAGACAACCTGCCCACGATTTGCGCTCTTTGCGCAACAATTTCCACTGTCAATAGAGCATAAAGGCGGTGCGGAAGCTTTCTCGTTTTCGCAAACTCGAAAGAATCGCCTCCACATGGCGATGAAATGAACTTGGCATTCGATTTCTGACGTAGTTGATGAAAGCGTTTCGATCCTGCGGGCTTTTGACTGCAGCCTGCGGGACGAAGTGAACAGCCTGCGTGCCGTCCCTCCGAAACCCTGCGAAGTCCGCAGGAATCGGCTGGGCCAAGCCCGCGTGTGTCAGAATCCAGCATTACATCCGCGAAAATGTCCGCTTTCCTTTCTGAGTCCCAAAAAATGGACTGGTCGACTCTGCGGCACCGCCTGTTAGGCCATGTTCCGGGGGATGTGACGCCTCCGTTGCTCGGCATGGCGGCGATACCGACTGTTGTGACCGAATTCTGTCGTGCCGCAGACCGGAGCGAGATCAGTCACGTCGAACTGGCGGCCATCTTGGATCGAGACCAGGGACTGGTGGTCGAGGTGCTGAAAGTCGTGAACTCCGCAGCAACGGGGGTGCGACGAAAGGTGAATTCGTCCCGTGCCGCCATTGCGTTGCTCGGGATCAAGCGGGCCAAGCGACTGGTCCTGATTTCCGGTGTGCAAGCCAGTTCTCAGAAGTCGAAGTCTCCCTTTGGGGCGACGACTGCGTTTTCGTTTGCCGCGCTGCAACGCGCGATCTTTGCGCGGCGTCTGGCTGATCGACTGGGACTGGACGACGAACTGGCCTTCGCCGGAGCGTTGCTGCAGGATTTCACGATCCCGTCGTTAACGGCGGAACTTCCCGAGCGCTACCGGACCCTTGTCGAGGAATTGCAGCAGTCTGGCGATTCCCTGAGCGACCGCGAGCGGTCACGCGCCGGTTGGGACCATGCGTTCGCCGGCGCGAACATGATGCTGCATTGGGGACTTCCAGACGATCTCGTATGCCTCACGTTGCTGCACCACCGGCTGGATCAGATCCTCAAGAGTCGGAGATTAGGAACGTCGGAAGCGCTGCCGGTGGCATTGTCGGCGCTGCTGCCAGATCCTTTGGACAACCGCCCCGAGCGCATCGCCCAACTCGAAGAAATCTTGAGTGCTCGTTTCGGCATCGAGGTCGACGCCTTCCGCCTGTGGGTTTGCGAGGATCTGAATTACGCCGGGATGCCGGTCAACGAACATCTCAGCTGGAATGCGGCGGCATTGCGTCAGGGGGCGGATCGCCCGAAGTCCGGCTCGAGAAGCTGCAGACCCATCGATCAGGTTGCAACTCGTACGATTTCGAATTCCTGCAAGAACTGAGCAGCCCTCATGGAACGTGGGCGAATTCCGCACCAGACACGTCATCCGGTTGTTCACAATTCTTCCGCGAAAAGCTGCGAACGGAGATGGCCCTCATGAAGATCCTCGTTGTTGACGACTACGCCCTGAATACGCTGCGCTGGAAACATCTCCTGGAGCGGGGAGGGAACACGGTCCTGGTGGCGCAGAGCGGAGAAAGGGCCAAGCAGTTGATCGCCGAGGATCCGGGGATTCGCCTGGTCATTACCGACCTCCTGATGCCCGAGATGGACGGGATTCAACTCTTCAAATCCGTGCTGAAATTGGATCGGCACGATGACTCGGGATGCGCCCAGCGACCCCGTTTTGTGTTGGTTTCGGCCGTCCGACCCGAAAGCGCCGTGCCTTCGGAACGCAGGCTGCTTGCCGAGGCGCGCGCCTTGGGAATTGACGCGATCTTGCAGAAGCCTGGGTCCCCGGCCGAGATCCAGGAACAGGTGGATCTCGCGGCAGCCGGATCAAGTTTCGGAGCGGCTCCCGCCACTCCACGAGTCGGCGCTTCCAAGCGAGTCAGCGAACAGCAGTTGCTGGACGACGTCCGCAGTCTGATGAAAGAGCTCCGCAGTTCATCGAACGCCCGCGCTCTCCAAGACTTTCAGAAGGAACTGCGTTCTCTGCTCGAAGAAGCGTGACCACGGCATCGCTTCCGTTTGCGGATGGCACGCAGGAACACGACCACTGACCAGGACGCGTACGACGCCGAGGGTCAGCATTCCCTGGGCGTCCTTCGCGAGGGCTCGCAGCGTCCGGCGAGTCGCACGAGATCGACTGCGGCTCGGTGGCGGAGCCAGACCCAAATCAGCGTGTAGATCAGAAAGTGAGTCGCCGTCACTGCGTAGCTGAGGGGAGCGGCGCTCAAAGGGGGGGGTGGACCAGTCACCGGAAAGAGTGCCGACACCGCGCGATCGAACAGCCAACTGTCTCCGAATCGCTCTGAGCCGTAGCCGGCAAACAGAACGTTCGGGGCCGCCATCGCGAGGACGAGTACCAAAGACGCCGTCATCGCGGCGATTTGCGAGCGGAAGCGGAGGCTGGCATGCACGCCCAGCCAGCCGATGAGCGGCAGATAGATTATGCCGGAAGCGATCGACTGCAGCAGATTGAGCGTCTGGTCGAAATCCGGGGTGCGGTACGACATCTGCCCCAGCCACCAGAGGTGGAAGCCGATGACGGTCCCCAGCGGAACCCAGAGCACGAGAATCAGTCGCTGCACGCCGGCGAATTTCTCACGCATAATCTGACGCGCCGACATCGGCGTGGAGAGGAGCACGTCGAGCGTTTGGCGCGAACGTTCGCCGGAGATCAGCCCGGTCGCCGACGACAGCACGGCAAAGATGGCGATCCACCAGACTGCGTAGCTGCTGAGGTCAAGGACGCGAAAGCCGGTATCCCAGGCGATGTTGTCCGAGAGGTGAACC
>JANRLN010000445.1:0-48934 GCA_033762515.1 Planctomycetaceae bacterium | reverse complement strand
ACGGTGTTCGTGGCTCACGGCGACGGCGTCTGGACGCAACAGATTCTCGACGCCGTCAAGCCGCAGGTGGACCACATCGTGGCAGTGAGCCATCGAGTCCGCGAGGCGGTGTGCGGTGACTTTCCGACGACGGTGATCCATAACGGCATCGATCCGGCGCACCTGACGCAGTCGCGATCACGGGAGATCGTTCGCGACTCGCTGGGTTTCGGTCCCGAGGATTTTGTTCTGGGCTTCATTGGCCGCTTCTCACCGGAGAAGAATCCCACCGCTTTGGTGGAAGCAGTCGCCCGGCTGCCCCGGCCGTTCAAATTGATGCTCATCGGCTTCGGCGTGCAGCGATTCGAGCTGCTCGATCAGACGGTGCGACGAATTCCCGGTCGGTATGCGATCGCGGAAGCGCACGAACACATGGGCGACTACTACGGAGCGATGGACGCGCTGTGCCTTCCCTCGGTGTCCGAAGGCTACGGCCTGGTGCTGATGGAAGCCATGATGTGCGGATGCCCGGTCATCAGCGCTCCCGTCGGTTTCGCCCCGGAGACCATCAAGGATCGCATCAATGGGCTGATCGTCGAAGGGACGCCTGAGGGATTCGCCGAAGCGGCGCGGCTTCTCAGAGACCATCCCGAGTGGCGCACAGCCCTGGCGCTCGAAGGACAGCGGCTGGCCCAGCGCTACGGTTTGCCGACCCGCATGGCGGCCAAGTTTGCAGACTTGCTGGAGCAGTTGTGCCGCACGGCACATCCAGTCCATTGATCGAAGGGGTTCTCCATGCCGATCGGAAGTTTTGAGGCAGTTCCGTTTGTGGCCAGCACCCTGCTCGCGATGCAGCCCCGCAGAGTGCTGGACGTCGGATTGGGGTTTGGGCTCTACGGCGCCGCCGTACGTTCGTGGGTCGATTTGGGCGTCCGCCCGTGGCGCACCTTCCTCGTCGGCGTGGAAGGCTTCAGCGCCTATCGTAATCCGACGTGGGATCTGTACGACATGGTCTTCGAGCAACCGATCGAACGGTTTCTCTCAGTCCATGCCGAGCACTACGACGTCGTGCTCGCTGCAGACATCATCGAGCACTTCGATCAGCTCACTGGAGTCGAACTGCTCAAGCAACTCAAGCAGCGAGTCGCGCCCGGCGGTCGTCTGATCGTCGTCACGCCGGCCGTCTTCTTCGCCCAGGCGGCCGTCTACGGCAACGAATACGAAGTCCACCGCTCGTTCTGGTCGAAAGCCGACCTGGAGCTTCACGGTCTGGTGGTGACGCTGGACGGCCGGCACTCGCCGCACGGCATCCCCACGTTTGTCGCCGAGTGGTCCGCAGGCTGAATTCGGGTTGGTCGCGGCCGATCAAATCTTCAAGAACACGCGCTGCCGATACAGCCAGTAGACGAACAACCAGAAAATCAGCAGCACGCCGCCCGACTCCAGGACCGGCCGATATTGCGCGCCGAACGCGTCGGGCCAGCTGTCGCCGAAGTGGCAAGACAGCATCTGTCGCGTCGGCTGGGCAAACGCCTGACCCATGATGTACAGAGCGATTGAATTCATTCCGGCCACGCGGAGCGGGAACGACCATCCCTTGAGGCCCAGTCCGTCGATGACCCCGTAGAACGTTGCGAGCATCAGCAGCGTCCACCCGGTGCTGAACAGCGTCCAACTGGGAGTCCAAATTCGCTTGACGAGCGGACAGAGATCATGGAAATCGAGCGCCCAGCCGCTCGCGAGCCCCAGCAACCCGCATGCGAGCAGCATTCCGAAGACGCGACCGCGGCTGGGGGTGTTGCGGATGAACTGGCCCGCCATCACGCCGAACAGCATTGTGGCCAACGACGGAACAAAGTTCATCGTCTGGTAGCCGCCGGAATTGAACTGATAGGGGACCGCGCGTGGGAATTGGTTCAGGAACCAGAAATCAAAGTCTGCTGCCGCATTGACGTTTTTTTGCCAGTGAGCTTCGAAGCCCGTCAGCAACGGCCAGTCCGAAGGCAACCCGGCGTTGACGTAATTGAAATCCGGGGGCGCCAGCGGATGCATGGCGAACCAGGCCCAGTATCCCGCCAGGATCGCCACGATGGCGTTCCATTGCACCCAGGTCGGCCAAAAGCCCATCAGGAACAGGAGGCCGTACCCCAAACCGATCTGCGTCAACACATTGACGAACGTAAAGTTCGTCTGCTCCTGCCCTTTGGAACTGAGGGCCACTCCGAGGAGGATCAGAACCAGCGCTCGGATCAGCGCATGACCCCATAAGCCAAGGAACGCCGCTCCCACCTCGCGCCGCTTGGCGAGCGAGAACGGAAGCGCGACGCCCACCATGAACATGAAAGACGGCTGAATCAGATCCCAGAAAGCGCAGCCGACCCAGGGCACGTGCTCAAACTGATACCTCAAATGCTGCCAGATGGCGCTGTCGGGAAAATTCCGGGCCGCCTGGGGGATGCCGAATCCGTTCGCAGCCAGACAGATCATCACGAAACCGCGGTAGGCGTCCAGAGACGCCAGCCGCTCACCAGCGGGAACCGGAGGGACAGCAGCCTGCGGCAATTTCGCACTCCGATGCTTGGCGGTCTTCAGAAACGGGCTTCGTGCGTGAGTTCACTCGAAGTTCAACTCGCTCTGGGCGTTTTCACCGGCGCCGCGGGCTTTCAGTTCGATGTCGACCTGCGTCAGCGGCTTGAATTCGTCGCGCGGCTGCTCGGCGTCCTTGATGGAACGGGTGATGCGTCCGCTCCAGGCCGCCACGCCGAACGGAACGTCGGCGCTTTTCCATACCTTGACGGACATTTCGGTGCGACTTCCCGGACGTTCTTGAAGGGAAGATCCCTCCAGCAAGGTCGCGGAAACCGCCCCCAGACCTGTCCCCGGATCAACGTTTTCCTCCAGCGGTTTCAGGTCCCGACAGTACGTAAACAGCATCGCCAGGGGATAGAGCTTCAATGCCGGCTCCGTCAACGGCTTCGGCTCGCCGGACCCGATCACGCGCGCCCCCCGCACGATGGGCACAAAACCGATGGGAACTCCCTCTTCCACGACGGGATCTTCCAAGATCTTCCCTTCCGGTACGAGAACTTTGTAGATCTCCAGACCGGTTTTCCCCACCGCGATCCGGCCGTCGGCTTCCCGCCCGCGTTCGATCTTGATCTCGATCCACCGGCATGGGACCGATTCCCCTTCGTAATCCGCCATCACCGATCCCACCGACTTGATGGTGACGTGCTCAATCCAGGGCGGAATTTCGAGTTTGCCCAAGGCGGTGTCGGGGCGAATCTCGGTGTGGGCGTATGTGCCTTCGTAGCGGACCCACGTTCCGTCGGCGGGTAGTCGCAGAATGACGCCTTGAGCCAAACACGGAGCCGCTGTCGCACCCGCCAAAATTGCACAGCACAACCCGATCGCGAATCGCATAGAGATTTCCCGCGCAGACTTTGACCGATTTGGACATTTCCGCCGATGAGTGTGACACGGTCGGGAGGTCGACACAAGACGAGTTGGCGGCGAGAGATGCCGTCCCCCGTGAAGCCGACCGCAGAAACCTGTGCGGAACGTGCCATCGGAGAATTTTGACGCGACCGGCGTGCGGAATGCACCGGTCTTGCCGATCGGAACGCGCTTCGCAACAGTGAGATCAGTCATCGTGAATGCAGCGCTCACTTCCCCGTGCGATGATTGGTGGATTCCTTAGGGTGACCGGGAGAACTTGAGAGTGCTGCAGTCTGCCTTGCGGACCAACCGCGAGTACACGCCGTGGGCCTCATTCGTGTGCGGAATGGGCCTGACGTTTCTCACCGCATCGGCTTCCGCTGCCGAAGAGCTGGGGGAGCCGCAGCCCTCCGCGATCAAAATCGACGAGGCGGATCTCAAACGACATGCCTCGTTCCTGGCATCAGACACGTTGGAAGGCCGCCAAGCCGGCAGCCGCGGCGGTCAGGCCGCCGCGGCCTATTTGGTGAACGAGCTCAAACGCATGGGGCTGCAACCGGCCGGACCCAATCAGCAGTACCGGCAGTCATTCGGCGCCAACTACACCAATGTGCTCGCCCAACTCCCCGGAAACGATGCCAGGCAAACGGGCGAGGTGATCTTGCTGGGCGCTCACTACGACCATGTGGGCTATGGAAGCCCCCAGAACAGTTATGGGCCGATTGGACGCATCCACAACGGCGCCGACGACAACGCCAGCGGCGTTTCACTCCTCCTCGAGATTGCCGAGTGCCTCGCGCAGGCGCCGTCGCGTCCCCGCACCATTCTCTTCGCATTCTGGGATGCCGAGGAGATCGGATTACTGGGGAGCCAGTATTGGGTCGAGCACCCCACCGTCGATCGTCGTCAACTGAAATTCGCCATCAACATGGACATGATCGGCCGCTTAAGAAACGATGAAGTCACCGTCATGGGATGGCGCACAGCCGCAGGTCTTCGCAACCGCATCGTCGACCACAACACCCAGACGCGACTGCAGTTCAAATTTGACTGGGAAGTCACCTCCGACAGCGATCACCACGCCTTCTATACGGCCCGCATTCCCGTCATCCATTTCGACACGGGCAAACACGACGATTACCACCGTCCGTCGGATGATGTCGAGCGCCTCAACTGGCCGGGGATGCAGCGTCTGGGAAATCTCGTCGCCCAACTCGTCGACGATGCCGCGCGGAATTCCACTCTCCCCGGCTTTCGCCTCGAAAGCTGGAACGAACGACGGCAGGCGTGGCCGCAGCCTGCCAGGCAGTCCCCGCCGACCCGGTTCGGTCTCACCTGGCGGCCGGAGGCCGCCCAACAGGGAATCATCGAAGTTTCTCGCGTCACGGCGGACTCGCCGGCTGAGAGGCTGGGTCTCAAGCCGGGTGATCGTCTCTTGGAATTTGGCGACTGGAGCAACGGGAACCTGTTGGACCTGCGGAGCACCATCGCCATTTCCTCCGGGGAGATCCCCGTCGCGTGGATCTCGACACCGGCGGGAGAAGTTCAGCGGGGGACCGTGCGCCTGGGCGGCGAACCGATTCTGATCGGGATGACGTATCGTCAAGACTCCGCTCTCCCGGGCTGCGGGGTGATTGAAACCGTGATCGAAACCTCTCCTGCCGATCGAGCGGGTCTGCTGCCCGGAGACGTCTTGCGGGAACTCCACGGTGCTTTGATCCCGTTGCCCTCGGAATTCTTGGCCCGACTGCAGACAATGCCGCGCGAAATCGTGATCCAAGGGGAGAGACGTGGCCTTCCGTTCATATCCACCCTGAAGCTGCCGCCGCTGGCGACCGTCCGAGCGGACTGATTCCTGCCACTTGGAGCGCTCCCGCTGTGCGTGAAGCTCGATGTCCTGAGAACTGTCGACGAATCTGACACAATGGAGCAACCTGGAAGAATGGGTCGACGGCGTTGCATTGGCAGACATCGCAGTGTTCCATGACAGGATTCGGGAACTCCCACGCGGCGAGCCGAGTTAGCTGCGGGGACGCTGTTTTCGACGATTGCGCCGATTGTTCGGTCCCAGGGTGCCCCGAAGTCGACTTGAAGCCAGATTGGGCGCGACGTGACTGGCGTTCGATGATCGGCACTGTCCGTCCAGGATCACTGACGTTCAGGAACTTGCGACCCTCCCTGAGCTCAAGAGTTTAAGGTCAGCTCTCATGCTGTTCCGTGATTGGTGCATTGGCGCGGTTTTGATCCTCATCCTCGGTCATGCGGAATGCGCCCACGCCGCGGACGGCGCCTCGACCACTTCGGTCGTCGTGGGAGCTCCGAACCCACTCCCCGCAGCGACATCCATCGAGGCGCAGCCGGCCGTCGCCGATCCCCTTTTGGTTCAGGTCGACGAAGCGATTCACGTCAACAGCCAACGCTTCCTGACGGCCAACTACCACAGCCCGTGGCAAATTTTTCACGGGATCGTGGCGTATCGGAAAGATTTTCTGCTCAAAGTCGGCGACCAGAAGGTTTCCGCGATCGAGTGGATCGCCACGTCTGAACCGAAATTCGACAACCAGCCGCTGTTGATGATGTCGCATCAAGGGCCGAAGTTTCATCCCTACACGCGTCCATATGCCTTCGAAGGGCATCCGTCCCAATCATTGGCGCTCCTTTCCGAATCGCATTTGCCCGTTGATTACCAGTTCCGAGTCAACGGGAAGTGGGTGACTCTCGGAGATCTGCTGCAGACCACGATGCGGGATGTGAATACCCGCGAAGAGACCACCTGGGTGCTGTGGACGCTCATCAACTACTTCAAAGTCGATGCGACCTGGACGAATCAATGGGGCCAGGCCTGGAGCATCGAAACGTTAGTCCAGAATGAAGTCGCCGCGCACACGCCCACGCGACCGTGCGGCGGTAATCACAATCTGTTCGCCCTCTCCAGGGCGCGGGACAAATATCTCAAGACGGGACGTCCCCTGCGCGGTGTCTGGATGGAGGCCGATCAGAAGATTAAGCAATACATCGAGATCGCCCGTTCGATGCAGAATTCCGACGGTTCCTTCTCGGCCAATTTTTACAAGGGCCCCGGTTTCGAACGTGACATGAACAAGCGGTTCAACACCACCGGCCACACCATGGAATTCCTCGCCGTCGGCCTGCCGCAAGAGCGACTGAACGAACCGTGGGTGCGCAACGCCGTGAACGTCTTGTCGCGCGAATTGATTACGCACAAGAAGGCGGCGGTCGACTGCGGCCCGCTGTATCACTCTCTCAATGCGCTCATCATCTATCGAGATCGTGTGCGACCACCCGTCGCTGAACAGCTCGCCGATGCGGGCAAACCATTGACGACCTTGCCGACGCCTGCAGTGCAGATTCCTGCGCCAACCGCCGAAGTTCGCGCGGCGGTCACCCCTTCCGGAACACCCAGCCCGTCAACGCCGGTCTCGGAGACGACCAAGAAAACCGAGTCCGACTCGGGAGCTCCCTCGGCGATGTCCCCGGAAAACGTTCCGCAATCCCCGCCAACGCCGCAAGGCCCCTCGGCAACCCCAGATCCGTCGCCCTTGTCGGCGGCTCCCGCCCCTCAGATCCCTCTGACTGCGAGAAAGCCACCGGCGGCCGTCGCGGCGGCACCCGAAGCACCGCGTACCGTGACCCCCGTGGTCGTGACTTCCCCGACGAACGCTCCCGCCAAGCTCGCAGCTCAGTCGTCGGATGCAAAGGAGATCTCGCGGTCCACGCTGCTGGATGCGTCAGTCCCGCGGTTACCGGCAGCAGTCGCACCCGCCGGAACAACGGGAAGCGAGCCTGCATCTGCGCTGCGCGTCCTGAATGGCGGTTGATCTTCTCGTCGAAAACGCTTTGACAGAAGAGCCACACGCTCGCTCAAGCACCTCTGTCGGGTCCATTCCGACGCGCTGCCGCCTTGAGGTGTGGGAACCGGAATTACAAGAGTTCGGCGGCGACCGCACTACAGCAGTCCGTCTCCGAAGCTGTCGTCTTCGCCGTTCAGGCGCTGCATCACCGTTACCCGCACCGCGTTGCGGTCGCCTTGTCGCGGAGCGGACTGTCCCACGGCCAGCGACTGCGGCACTCGAAAGCCATTCGAGGGGCTGGAATGTCCGTTCCCTGAGTGACCGTTGTGAACGCCGGCCGTGCGGCGAATTCCCTCCGAGATGGAGACGATGGCGCGTAATTCGATCATCTCTTCGGAATCTTCGCTCAGGGTGGCGTAAGACTCTTCCCCGTAGTCATCGTAAGTGCAGATGTAACCTGGGAGTTTCGAGCGATCGAGTTCGTCCGCATAGGCGTCGAGGACGCGGCGCTGAATCAGATCGCGACACTCCGAATTGATGGGATGAGCGATGTCCGCATAGAGTTTCGCACGACCATCGTTGTTCTTGATCGCTCGCTCCTCTTCGAGGCGGACGCCGCACTCGCTGCAATACCGTGAGCGGAGGCAGTTCTTCGCCGAACACCGCGGGCAGCGATCGGTCAGCTTGCGGCTGGGCATCGCCACGAACGAGCCTTTGGTTCCCTGGATAATCTTCAGGTCGCGAATCACAAAGCAGTGATCGAACGTGATGGAGCAGAAGGCTTGCAGACGATCGTTGGGATCGTCCATGAGTTTGATGCGAATCTCGGTAATGTCCATGACCCTGTTCCTTTCAGGGGGCGACCCACCAGCGATCGAACTCCCAGTTCTCAGGCAACCTATCGCTTCCAGCGGCGCGTGCATCCAAGGGCACCGGCCTTCAGACCACAGTGGTTGTAGCGTGGACCCACGGAACTCCCGAAGCAGCCAGTCGCCTTGCAACCCAGCAGGCATGATGCGCTGTTGAGCACAATGCGAAATAGGCGGATCCGCTGCCGGTCATCTGATGGGCGATGACCCCTTGACGCTCGAACAGCTCCCGGAGCCGTGCCACCTCGGGGTTCAGTGTCTCTGCCGGATCCTGCAGCGAGTTATGCAAACAGCGTGCCACCCCTTGGCGGCTCATCCTGCCCCACTGCTCAAGAAAACGCTCAACCGCAGGGCCTGACGGTTCGGGTTGACAGCCACGGTAAACCGCTGGCGTGGAGAGTCCCGACGCCGGCCGAGCCACCACCAGCGCCAGGGGGGCGGAAAGGGGAATTGGAGACAGCATCTCCCCGCGACCGGTGCACAGGACACTTGCGGAATTCGCAAGAAAAAACGGCACATCGCTGCCCAGTTCAGCACCGAGTGCCTGCAAGCGAGCGTCTTTCAGATCGAGTTTCCATAACTCGTTCAGGGCCGACAACGTGGAGGCGGCGTCACTGGATCCCCCTCCCAAACCGGCTGCGGAGGGAATTCTTTTTGTCAGGGAGATCTTCGCCCCCAACCCGCAGCCGGTCTCGCGTTGGAGCAATCGGGCGGCACGGATGACCAAATTGTCTTGGTCAATGGGAATTGGTTGGGAACCCAAGGAGCGAGGATAGGCAGACTGAAGAGTCAACTGGATCGCCGGTGACGAGACGGACTCCAGGGTCAGCGTGTCGCACAGGTCGCGCAGCTTAACCATCACCGTCTCGATGTCGTGGTATCCATCGGGCCGCCGAGCCACGACCCGCAAGAACAGGTTCACCTTGGCAGGCGCCTGGCACTCAACGACGCGCGGTCGGAGATACCGAAACATCGCGGCCACATCCTGTGTGCCGATCGTTCGCCGCTACAGAGAACCACACTTCCCGGCAACGCATCCGGCAAAGGATCCTTCCCTGCACCGTGATCGAACCCGACGGACCCGTGAGACAACTCGTCTCAACCGCTGCCGACGCTACCCCAGCCTCGACAAATCGTCAAGATGACTTTCGCGGGCGCTCGGAGCTCGGGAAGTTGCGTTCCCCGAAACCACCTGTTCGCTGAATGAGCGGCGAAAGCGCTGTCGTTCAGGGACGCCTGATGATGCCACTTGACCGGAACGGTCGGATCAGGGACGATCTTTTGCAGGATTGTCTTGCGAGATTGGGCTGGATAGCGCGAATGCGGCAGATGCAGCATCGACATTGGCGAACCCACCACCATCTGGCGGCGGTCCTCTCCGCTGGCTGCGCGGTGCTGGGATGTTGGTGGTGGGTCGGTGCGTCCAGCGATGGCCCTCGCACCCTGGCGGCGACGTCTGCGGCATCGCTGGGCGGCCAAGTCGAGAACGTCCCCGCGGAAGTGACTCCCGCGGAGTTGGTCCCAGTTTCTCCGCCAGCCGCTGACGTCGATCCAGCCGATGAATCAGTTCCCGAGAGCGCGGCGGCGCACGGGCCGGATGATGAAGCACTGCGCCGGCAGTTGGCCGGCTCCTGGGCGGACGACTTCTACGGCAAGCGCACCTTCGACTTTCAGGAAGATGGCACGGCGACCATGATGCTGGAGCTCGATTCCGTCGGCAAACTCCTGTACGGACCGAAGTTGACGTTCTTTATCGTCTGGGAGCTGAAGGGCGGGGTGCTGAGTCTGAAGATGACCGGTGGGGAGCCGGCCGGAACCGCCGTCTCGCTGGCCAAGCTGTTTGGCGAGTCATCGGAACAACGGATCGAGCGCCTCGACCATACAGAGATGCATCTCCGTTCGCTGGACAGCGACAAGCTGTATGTCCACCGACGACTTCCCCCGGAAGTCGAGACCCGTTAGCGATATTCCCAGACGAGATTCCCCCGCTGCTGCAATGCCTTGGACGACATCGATCCTTCCGCCAAAGTCTGGCTCAGTGCTGCTGCGTGTGTGGTGCGGGCCGAATTGGAGTGGTCGGAAGTCGACGCGCCGCTCTGTTCGATCGGGTGGCCGTTTCGGCCTTCACATCAAGGTTCACGATGCATTCCCCGCGGGGGGTCGTCGGGAAGGCCGCCCCGCGGCATTGAGCTGCAGTGGCTTGCCAGCCTCATCAGCGGGATGCTCGACGAAACGGCGGCGGCGAGCTGATCCCGGAATTGCCGCGGCGGATTGTCGAACGCGTTCTTGATCGACTATCGTGCATCTCGGATGAAGTCCCTCTGTTCTGACGCTGTGGCTGGCCCATGAAACACGCTGTGCTGCTTGTGACCCTGTGCTCCTCGGCGGTGTCGGCCGCGGAACCGGTCCAGTTCTCCCGCGATGTGCTGCCGCTGCTGTCGGCCCACTGTTTCGCCTGTCACGGTCCTGATGAACACGAGCGCCAGGCGGAGTTGCGGCTGGACCTGGAGGCCGAGGCCAAGTTGGTTCGCGACGGGAGCGCGGTGATCGTTCCGGGAAATCCGGAGCAAAGCCGCCTGATTGCACGATTGCTGAGCCCGGATCCCGATGTCGTCATGCCGCCGCCGAAGTCCAATAAGCGGTTAAAACCGGAGCAAATTGAGACGCTGCGACGCTGGGTCGCCGAGGGAGCGCGGTGGCAACGCCATTGGTCGTTTGAACCAGTGGTGAAACCGGCGGGAACGCTGGATGAGGCCGTCAAAACTGGGCTCGCCCAAAAGGGGCTGGCTCTGCGACCGGCCGCCGCACCTGAGACCCTCGTCCGTCGACTCTCGCTCGACCTGATTGGCTTGCCGCCGAGCCCTGCACAGGCCGAGGCATTCGCGCGCGATCCGTCACCGTCCGCGTATGCGCGGCTGGTGGATGAGTTGCTCGCTCAGCCGCAGTTCGGAGAGCACTGGGGACGGATGTGGCTGGACTTGGCGCGGTATGCCGACACCAAGGGTTACGAGAAGGATCTGGGCCGCACCATGTGGCCGTGGCGAGACTGGGTGGTGAACGCGCTCAACGCCGACATGCCCCTCACGCAATTCACCATCGAGCAACTCGCCGGGGACTTGCTGCCGAATCCCACCGAGCAACAACTCATCGCAACAGCGATGCATCGCAATACGATGTCGAATGATGAGGGGGGGACCGACGATGAGGAGTTCCGCACCGTTGCCGTGAAGGACCGCGTCGATACGACGATTCAGGTCTGGATGGGTCTGACGATGGGTTGTGCCAAATGCCACACGCACAAGTATGACCCGATCTCCAACGCCGAGTACTACCGGTTCTATGCCTTGTTCAATCAGACGGAGGATGCTGATCGCTACGACGACGCCCCGCGAATTCCTGTGGTTTCGCCGGAGCAACGGGCCGAGCAGGTACGTCTGGCGGCTCAGGTGAAGAGACTGGAGGAGGAGGTTCAGCGGGTGAGCGAAGCCGACGCCGACCTGGCCGCGACCGAGGAGGCCAAGTGGTCCAGAATCACAGTTGTCACAGCTGAGGCGCGCAGCGGGGCCACACTGGCGCCGCAGGACGATGGCTCCCTGCTCGCCAAGGGAAAGCTGGAGAGCGAAGACACGTACACCATCACTTTCACGCCGAGGGTCGGTCGCCTCACGGCGATCCGTCTGGAAGCCCTGCCGACAAAACTGGCGGATGGTCAGCTTGGCGTCGGCCGAAAGCCGGCCGATCCCAATTTCGTGGTCTCGGAACTCACCGTTGAACTGCTGACGGGGGATGCGACGCAAACCGTTCCGCTCGTCGCACCCAGGGCCGACTTTTCCCAGGAGGGATGGCCGATCGCGGCGGCGATTGATGGAGATCTGAAGACGGGGTGGGCCGTCAGTCCCCGGCAGCGAGAACGCCATGTCGCCATGTTCGACTTCGCAGAACCGCTGGAAATTACGGCCGATTCAAAACTGCGCGTGACTCTGACGCAGAACTACGGGGACCGCCTGGTGCTCGCGCAGTTTCGCTGCACCACCAGTGAGGCGGCCCCTTCCGGGCTGATGCCCCCCAAGGAATCCGCTGAAGCGCGGAAGGCGCTGGACGAACTTGCGGCGGCACAAAAATCGCTCCGCGACTTTGAGGCATCCTTGCCGCAGCTTCCCATTCTCCGTGAATTACCCGCGGGACGTCAGCGGGTCACGAAAATCCATCAGCGGGGGAGCTTCCTCGATCTGGGCGAAGAGGTGAGCGGGGATGTTCTGTCCGCGTTCGGCAAATTGCCGGATGGATCGCCCCGGAACCGGCTGGGCGCTGCACAGTGGTTGGTGAGTGCCGACAATCCCCTGACGCCGCGCGTCTGGGCGAACCGTATCTGGGCGCGGCTGTTCGGTTTGGGGATCGTGGAATCGGAAGAGGACTTCGGGGCTCTGGGGACGCCCCCATCCCATCCGGCGCTGCTCGACTGGCTGGCGGCCGAGTACCGCGACCGAGGCTGGTCGTTGAAGTCCTTGATCCGAACGATCGTTTTGAGCGAGACGTATCGGCAGGCGTCGGAGATCACGCCCGACGTGCTTGAGGCCGACCCTCGCAATGTGCTGATGTCGCGCGGCGCGCGGTTCCGACTGAGTGCGGAAGTGATCCGCGATCAGTCGCTGGCGGTTGCCGGACTCTTGTCGCTCCGGCGCGGCGGACCGTCGGTGATGCCGCCCCAACCGGCCGGTTTGTGGCGGTCCACGTATAACGGCCAGAAGTGGATCGATGCCGAGGGGGAAGATCGCTACCGTCGCGGCCTTTACACCTATCTCAAGCGCACAACACCTTACCCCACGTTGATGACTTTCGACGGGGGCAGCGGCGAAGTCTGCCAAGTGCGGCGGATCCGCACAAATACGCCGCTGCAGGCGCTGGTCACGTTGAATGATCCCGTCTACCTCGAAGCGGCGGCGGCCCTGGCGCGGCGGATGGTAATCAGCGCGCCCGATGCCGCCGCGCGCGCCGCCAACGGCTTGCGACTCGCCCTGATTCGTCCGATCCATGCGGGAGAGACCGAGCCTCTGCTGCGCCTCCAGCACGAGGCCCAGGTCGCATTCGAAGCCTCCCCCGAACAGGCCGAAGCGTTCATCAAGGCAAGCCGCGGACACGCGGAGCACACACCGCCCGCAGAGTTCGCTGCGTGGATAGTCACGGCGAGCGCCGTGTTGAATCTGGATGAATTCCTCACGCGAAACTGAATCGGTCGACTGTTCGAGTTCCCCCTTCCCCCCGGTTCTGGCGACTGCAGCATGCACCCACTCGTAGATTCGACGCGCCGACACTTCTTTCAGTCGAGCGGTCTGGGCTTCGGTGCACTGGCCCTCAATGCGCTCCTGTCGCGCGATTCTGTCGCCGAGAATCCGCTCACTCCCAGGCAGCCCATGCTGGCGCCGCGAGCAAAGCGGGCGATCTATCTGCACATGGCAGGCTCTCCATCGCAATTGGAGATGTTTGACCACAAGCCGGAACTCAAAAAGCTGCACATGCAGGACGCCCCGGCGTCATTTCTGGAAGGAAAACGGTTCGCGTTCATCAAGGGGGTGCCCAAGGTTCTCGCAGGGCAATTTGCGTTTCAACAGCACGGCGAAAGCGGCCAGGTCATGAGCGACTTGCTGCCGAATCTCGCCAAGGTGGCCGATAAACTGTGCGTCATTCGGACGGTCCACACGGAGCAGTTCAACCACGCGCCCGCGCAGCTCTTCATCCACACCGGATCGCCGCGTCTGGGCAGCGCGTCATTGGGTTCGTGGGTGACCTACGGACTCGGCAGCGCCAACGAGAATCTGCCGGGGTTTGTGGTCCTCCTCTCGGGTGGAAAGACGCCCGATGCCGGGAAGTCGCTGTGGGGAGCGGGATTTCTGCCCAGCGTTTACCAGGGGGTGCAGTGCCGCACCTCCGGTGATCCCGTGTTGTACCTGGGTGATCCGGCGGGACTCGATCGCAAGTTGCGTCGGCGAATGCTCGACACCCTGGCGGAAATGAACGCCGCCCAGCAGCGCCGGCATGGCGACGCCGAGACATTGTCGCGCATCGCCCAATACGAGCTCGCGTATCGGATGCAGACGGCCGTTCCCGAAGTGATGGACATCTCACGGGAACCGCAGCACATTCTCGACCTGTATGGCGCGCAACCGGGATTTGTGTCGCCGGCCGAGTCGGCCGATGACCCGCGCGTCCTCTACAAGGGGGACGACCCGACGTTTGCGAACAATTGTCTCCTCGCACGGCGATTGATCGAGAACGGTGTGCGGTTCGTGCAACTCTACGACTTGGGCTGGGATCACCACGGGTCGTCCCTCGGCGAAAGCATCGACGAAACCTTGCCGATCAAGTGCCAGCAGACGGAGCGGGCGATCGCCGGATTGATTCTCGATCTGCAGCAGCGAGGCCTGCTGGACGAGACGCTGATTGTCTGGGGAGGCGAGTTCGGGCGCACCCCCATGATGCAGAACAATGTCCGCTCGGAATTGAAGGCGGGCTACATCGGCCGGGATCATCATCCTTACGCCTACACGATGTGGCTCGCCGGCGGCGGGATCAAGGGGGGATTGTCGTATGGGGCCACCGACGAGTTCGGCTATTACCCCGTCGAAAACCCGGTGAGCATCCGCGACCTTCAGGCGACGGTCCTGCACACGCTGGGACTTGATCCCCATCGGTTCAGCTACGCCTACCAGGGCCTGGACAATCGGCTCATTGGTCCAACGAATGAAGGCCGCGTCCTGCAGGACATTCTGGCATAGCGGGTTGCGACGGAGACTACGCCTCGATTGCGGTCCTTCGCTTCGCGCGCCGATCTTGGGGATGCGTGAGCCGTCTTGGAGCCTGGGGAGCGACATGCGGCTTGAGAAGGGCCGGCAGCGCCTCAAAAAACTCCCAGTCTCACCGATTCCGGGTCTCTACGTCGCCGTGCGACCCGGACGCCGGAAGCTCTTTCTCACTCCCGGCAGTGTCCTTCTTCAATGGAAGTGTTCGGGGTAGGATTTTAAACGCCCCCACGCTGAAGAGAAACCTGGATAACAACGAGGCACGGCATGCAGCGCCATCAATGCGGTCGCGGGTTTTGGTCGCTTCCACGGATCTTCGCCGGCGTTTGCATCGCGGCGCTCGTTGCCGCCACGGCACATCCGGCGGAACCGGAGATCGTGATCGGCGACTTCGAAGGGGACGACTACGGCGGCTGGCAAGCCACCGGCGAAGCATTCGGCGACGGCCCGGCACGCGGCACGCTCCCGGGTCAGATGCACGTCGAAGGTTTTCTCGGCAAGGGGTTGGTCAATTCGTTTCTCCAGGGGGACCGCAGCACGGGTTCGCTGACGTCGCCGATGTTCAAGATTGAGCGCCGCTATCTCAGCTTCCTGATCGGCGGCGGGGGGCATGTCGGCAAGACATGCCTGACGCTGATGGTGGACGGCAAGCCGGTGCGCTCCATCACGGGGCCGAACACCGAAGCCGGGGGGAGTGAAACGCTGCAACCCGCATCCTGGGACGTCGGGGAATATGCCGGAAGGTCGGCCCAACTGGTGATCATCGACGCGGCCACCGGAGGATGGGGACACATCAACGTCGACCATATCGTCGCCACCGACACCAAGCCGCCTGTGTTGATCCGCGATGCCCGTCGGGAACTCGTCGCGACCGGCCGATATCTGCATCTCCCGGTGAAGAACGGAGCCGCGAAACGAAATGTCGTCGTGAAAGTCGACGGCGCGATCGTGCGGGCTTTCGACATCGAACTCGCTGACGCCAAACCTGATTGGTGGGCCTTCCTGGAGATTGCACCGTTCGCCGGGAAGACCCTCGTGATTGCGGTCGACCAGTTGCGAGACGATTCGCAGGCGCTGCAGCAGATCCAGCAGAGCGACGCCGTCCTGGACGACGCTCACTATTCCGAACCCTTGCGACCGCAGTTCCACTTCTCCGCGAAACGGGGATGGCTCAACGATCCCAACGGGCTGGTCCATTTCCAGGGAGAGTGGCACCTCTTCTTCCAGCACAATCCCTATGGCTGGGGTTGGGGAAATATGCACTGGGGGCACGCCGTCAGCCGCGACTTGTTGCATTGGGAAGAACTGGGCGAAGCCCTGTATCCCGACGAGTTCGGCACGATGTTCAGCGGCTCAGCCGTCGTCGATTGGAGGAATACGTCGGGCTTTCAGGCGGGTCGGGAACCGCCGTTGGTGCTGATCTACACCGCCGCCGGGGGGGCGGGGATCCAATCTCAAGGCAAACCGTTCACACAATGCCTGGCTTACAGCAACGACAGCGGTCGAACCTGGACGAAATACGCCGGCAACCCCGTACTCCCGCAAATTACCGGCGGAAATCGTGATCCAAAGGTTTTCTGGCACGAGCCGACGCAGCGCTGGGTGATGCCGTTGTACGTGCAGCGCGGCGACAAACACACGATCGAGTTCTTCGCATCTTCCAACTTGAAGGAGTGGAAATTCCTGAGCGCGATCGAGGGCTTCTACGAGTGTCCCGATTTCTTCGAACTTCCGATGAACGGCGATCAGAGCCAGCGGAAGTGGGTGTTGCTCGCCGCAAGCAGTGAGTACATGGTGGGCGCCTTCGACGGAGTCACGTTCCAGCCCGAGACCCCCAAGCTGCCGGGGCACCGCGGCAAAGGCTTCTATGCCGCTCAGACCTACAGCGACGCCCCGCAGGATCGCCGCGTCCAGTTCGGATGGCTGCAGGCTCCCGCGCCGGGGATGAGCTTCAATCAGTGCCTGTCGACGCCGCTGGAGTTGTCTCTTCGTTCCACCCGCGAGGGTCCGAGACTGCGTTACCAACCGGTGCAGGAACTGGAGTCGTTGCAGGTGTCGCAGAGGCCGCTGACGTCGAGCGGTCCAGCCGCGCGGCACGACGATTTGGGCGAACTGCTGAGGATCGATGCAGAGATTCGGAGCGCCCCCGCCGGTCAAGCGCAGATCCGCGTCCGGGGTGCGGAGATCGTCTTTGACGCCGCCCAGCAGGAATTGTCGGTGAACGGCCACCGGGTCGCCGCTCCGTCGGTCGATGGCCTCCAGTCGTTGACGATTCTTGTGGACCGCACGACCTTGGAGATCTTTGCAAGCGACGGACTGGTCTACATGCCGTTTCCGTTCATCGCCCAACCCACGGATCGGTCGGTCGGCGTGACGATCCAGCAGGGACGGGCGGAAGTCTCCGGCGCCGTACACGTGCTGCGTTCGGCATGGCCGAATGCGGGAGCGGCGCAGCCGTAGGCAACCACCACTCCGTAGGAATTTTTACGCACTCGAACACGATTGCGCCGCCGCAAACCTGACGCGGAGCTCTCGTCATTTTTTTCGTGTGTTCGCGGCTCGCCAGTCCGACAATCGCGGGTTATCCAGTGCGAGTCGGTAGAGCACCTGGTTGTAGTTGTACCGCGGCGTCTTGTCGGAATTGCCGGAGAACTCGTTGGTGTAGGTCCCTTCGAAATGGATGGTGCGGCCGGCGTTCCGATCAAGAAACGCATGCTGGACGACGTTATAGAAGGTCTGTTGACGATGGGTCACGATCTTGACGGCGACGGGAAACGGACCCGTCGGGGCGTCGGCTTCGGAATACCAGATTTCGCCGAGGAACGACTCTTTGCCGCCGAACTGGCCCGCGATCAAGATCCATTTCTGCAGAAAATCGTTCCAACGGACAGATCCGCGGTGGAGCTGGATGCAGGTCGAGCCCGCACCCGTTTCGCGGGGGCAGAAACGAGCGTACTCCGACTTGAGACGTCCCTGCTGAATCCAATGGTGTTCCATCTCGGAGTCGGTCGGCGGGAGCGTTCGCTGCCAGCGCCAGTTCGGACGACCATCGGGTCCCAAGTCCGGCTCCCACGGCTCACCGCGGGATTCCGCGTGGATGCACGTCAGCGCCTCGTACGCTGACGGATCGAGGACCGCCGACAACGTCGCAGGGACGCGCACGTTCGGGGACGGACTGCCGAACAACAGCCAGTTGCGACCCGCCTCATTTAGGACGATGGGCGGTCCCTTGGGCATCCGCCATGTTTCCGAAAGGGGCACTTGTCGCGCCGCCTTAAAGATCTGCTGCTCGTCATCGAACACGGCGATCCCCTGCTCCAGCGCCGTTGCCAACCCTTGGCGTCGCGAGTAGCCGCCGACCAGTCTATCGGCTCCCTGTTCATCAGGCGCCACGAAGACCGATTCGACCCAGACTACACCTTCGGGACGCTCGGGCAGGGGCATCATCGCACGGGCGAACCCCGTTTGTGGATCGACGAAATAGTCGTAGGCGAATCCATTGACGGGGTCTGAACTCGCGTCGTCGGGTGAAGGAATCGCTGTCGTTGCCCCGGCCATGCGGAACAGACCCAGCGGATAATTCATCCGCTCAGTGTCGCCCCAGAACCAGTAGATTCTGCCTCGATGGATCGCGGCCTGTACGGAATCTTGTCCCGCCACCAGACCCGGATGGGGCGACTCGGGCAACGGCAATCGATGCCCCAGGAGCAGCGAATCGCGGTAGCGCCCTTCTCCCGTCAGCCGGCAGAGTCGCTCGGCCATGTTCTGCCGGGAGACTTCGATTTCCACTGGTTTACCGATGCTCGGAGTGATCCGCACACCGACAAAGCCGAAGCCGTCCTTCGGTCCCTCGTAGCCATGACTGCGGAGATGGAAGAAGACCTCGCGGTCGAGCAATCCTGGTTCGCAGAACGCGATCCGACCGGCATTGTCGGTGACGAACCGCAGTCCATTGACCGTTTCCAGTTCAACAAGCGGCACGCCGCGTTTGGACTCCCGGTCGATGACGCGAATTTCGGCCCAGCGTCTGTTGAAGTCCGGTCCGTCGGCAGACAAACCTACTTCGTGCAACCAGTTCACGAGGAAAAGCAGGCCGCACAATTGTCTCAGGCGACCGCCCCTGAGTTGAGCCTGCTCGCGAGATGCGGAACCCATGGTCGTGATACCTCCGGAGCCAATGGGCGTCACTGACGCTGCGTCAAGGCCACGGCGTCCCGGACGTTCACCGTCCCCTCGTAAATCGCTCGCCCCACGATCGCGCCGATCAGGCGCGGTTGGCGGCGGTGGATGGCCATCAATGCAGCGATGTCGTCGAGCGTGGTCACGCCCCCCGAGGCAATCACCGGCTGGTCTCGCTCGCAGAGGCGTTCCAAGTCGGCGAGCGTGCCCGCATCAATCCCCTGCATCATGCCGTCGTTGGCGATGTTCGTGTAGATGACGGCTGCGAGCGGCTCCCCGCGGAACTGCTCGGCAAGCGACAGCGCCGACGTGTGCGAGACATCGAGCCACCCGGCGGTGGCGACCATGCCGTCGCGAGCATCGAGTCCGAGAGCCACGTGGCCCGGATAGCGTCGGACGAGGCCGCGAAACCACTCGGGCTCCTTGAGGGCCTGGGTGCCGATGATCACCCGGTCGATGCCGACGTCATTGAGCATCAGTTCCACGGCGGCATCGTCGCGCAACCCGCCGCCCAATTCGCAGGGGATGTCCACCGCCTTGATGATCGCCCGCACGGCGTCGACATTGATGGGCCGTCCCGCCTTGGCGCCGTCGAGATCGACTAGGTGCAGTCGCGGCGCTCCTTCGGCCGCCCAGCGGCGGGCCATCTCCGCGGGTTGATCGCTGAAGACGGTTTCCTGGGCGTAATCACCCTGGCGCAAGCGGACGCATTGACCGCCGCGGAGGTCGATGGCGGGGAGAATTTCCATGGTTGTCTGTGGTCCGTGGTCAGTTGTCCGTGGCCAGTTGTCCGTGGCCAGTCAGTCTGGGCTGCAGCGGGTGATTTAGCTGGGCAGTTCGGCAAAATTCTTGATGAGTTGCAGGCCGATCTTCTGGCTCTTTTCGGGGTGGAACTGGGTCGCGAACACGCGGCCGCGGGCGATCATGGAGACGAAAGGAACGCCATAGTTCGTGCGGGCGGCGACAAGGGCATCGTCCAGCGGACGGACGTAATAGCTGTGGACGAAGTAGACCGAAGGGTCCGGCGGCAAGTGCTGGAGCAGCGGGATCTGCGGTTGCTCGAACTGCAGCGTGTTCCAGCCCATGTGCGGGACTTTCAGGGAAGTCTCCGCGGGGAAACGCACGACGTCTCCCGCGAATGCTGCCAGACCCGGCCATTCTCCGTCTTCGTGGCTGACGTCGAACAGCAGTTGCAGGCCCAGGCAGATGCCCAGGAATGGGCGATCCGCTCGAACGTAGTCCAGCAGCGGATCAACCAGTCCCAGGCGGCGCAGTTCGGCAATCGCATCGCGAAAGGCGCCGACGCCGGGCAGGATCAGTTTCTCGGCGGTGCGGACGGCCTCGGGATCGGTGGAAATTTGAGCATCGGCCCCCACTCGCTCGCAGGCCTTCTGGACGCTCCGCAGGTTCCCCATCCCGTAGTCAACAATCGTAATCATGCGTTCGACGATTCTTCCGCAGCGGCCATCAGGGCCGACAATGTCACCACGCGGTATCCGCGTTGCTTCAACTTGGGCAGGATCCGTCGCAGAACACGCACCGTGCGCAGTCCGCGGCGAGGGCCGTCGTGCAGCACGATAATCCCCCCCGGTCTGACGTTCCAGAGCACGAAGGCCGCCGAGAAGTTCGCCCAGGCGTGACTGTGATCGTACGGATAGACCGAAGCCAGGGCGGAGCGGTAGCCCCATCCCTGGATTTCACGGTATTGAGCCGAAGTCGCCATTCCCCCCGGAGGCCGAAACCAGCGGACCGGCCCCCCCACCCTCAGGATGCGATCCGCAGCGCGCAGGTCGTGTGTGAACTTCTCCAGCGGCAGTTCCCAGCAGTGGTTGTCTTCGAGGAGATGGTTTCCCAGTTCGTGACCCTCTGCCACGATCTTCTTCAGGAGTTCGCCATGTTTCTCAGCCGTCGTCGCCCACGGAAAGAACGTTGCGTGAGCGTCATGCTCACGCAGGGCGGCCAGAAGGCCGGGCGTCGCTGACGGGTCTGGGCCGTCGTCAATCGTCAGGGCGACTACCCTCCCGGCATTCGGCGACTCAAAGATCACCTGCGCCGGCGCCATCGTGATTCGTCGCATCAACCAGACGGGCGGACGCAGCAGCAGCCATAGGACGATCAGTCCTAATACGATCGCGACCACCGCAACTGCCGTCAGCGCATACATCACTTGGGAGATCCTGTGGCCTGAGAACGGGGCGGCTATTCGCGGGCCCCAGGCTCCTCCGCCGAAGGCGTCTCCGCGGGTGGCAGGGGAACGGCGCCGGCAGCCGGCCGGCCTTTGCCGGCGCGAATGTAATCCGCCCGTTGGCGGGCGTATTCCGCGGCGGTGATCGCGTCGACGGCAGTATCTCCCGCCTGCACCCCTTGCTCAAAACAGCGTTTCAGATACGACACGCACCAACCGCAACCTGTTCCCGCGCTGCCGCAGTCGGCCAGTTGACTGGCGCGACGCGGCTTGTGCACGCGGATGTAATTGACGATCTTCCGTTTGGTGACGTGAAAGCAATAACAGAGCGTGTCGTCGAGTTCCACCGGCGCCTCAGGGGGTTAACGAAGAACTCTTGGATCGGTGCAATCGAATGCGTTCCGTCTCAATCACGAAATCGATTCCCGTTTCCGCCAGGATGCCGTCGAAGAGATCGGCGACAGTGGCGTCCTCAAGCTGCAGAGTGATCAAGTCCGCCAGTCGCAGAGCCGCCGGTCCGAGGTCATCATCCGACCAGACGATGGGGCGGCCGAAGAGATCCTCGATCGTCGACAACAGCTCGCGACGCGAGACCGGCTTGATTTGATCAAAGCGAATCAGCCGCTGAGCGAGCACCTGTTCCGGATCTGGACGTACGACTGCCGGAACGCCGACGCCCCGCGGCGCCTCAAGCGCCGATACGGGTGGTTCGTCGACCGGGTTCTGTGCCACGGGTAAGGGCTGCGGAGTCGTTGACGTCGGAGCCGGAGGTGCGACCCGATCCGCAGGTTCTCCAGGGACCTTGGGGTCGAGCGGCAGGCCATCCGCGATGGCCGCCATCCGTCGTACCAGTCGCGGTTCCGTCTCGGAATGGATTGTGCGAACGCTCCCATCGGCCATGAGGACCAGCATGGAGTCTGCAGACCCCGTACCGAAGCCGTCGGGACCGCGAATGTAAGGCTCAGCAGTCACCGGGCGGACGGTCGCCGGTCCACCTTCGGCCCACGATCCCGATCGAGTTTCGATGCCCAGGACGGCGATCGTCTGCGACAGACCATCGCGCACATCCGCGCGGCGCCTCGGCGACAGATGACCGAACAATCCGGCCCGTGGATGCTCGCTTGGCAGCATCGGGCCGTCGACGCCCACGCCGCCGGAGCCGACGAAATGTGCGGCAGGGTATCCATTCTCGCCGACGACTTCGCGAATCTGGGGATTGAGATACTCGGGAATCTGCCGCCGAACAAACCGTTCACTCGCGGGATCGTTCCAGGCGCGCGCCTCATCGAAGCCCGCTGCTTTGGTGGTCGAACGGCGGTCGAGTTCCAGCAACGCCAACCAGCTCCAGCGCTGTTCGGGGGTGATCCGCTTCTGGGCTCGTGTCGCCGGAGGGAACTCGGCGTGGCGCTGTTCGTACTCGTTCAGTTGCCGTCCGAGCTTGGAGAGTCGGTCTGCCGGGGAATCGTCAATCCGCGCAATCCACTCCGGCTCGGCAGGGGGCGCCGTCGCCGACGGGGTTTCGGAGAGGGGTTCCGATGTTGAAATCACCGCTTCCGAGGGATCTTTCGATTCGGCCGAAGGTTTCGCGAGCGACCCGAACAGCATGGCGAGCCCGGCGACTCCCAAGAGCCCCAGCAGAGAGACCACCGCAACGGGCGACTTCCACCATCCTCTCGTCCTTGGGGATTGCATCGCGGGCGCAGGCGACTGCGGACGTGCCGTCGATGGTGCTCGTTTTCGCGTCGGCTCGATCGGCTTGGCCGATTGTTCCTGAAGGTCAACGGCGAGTGACACGGTGGCCGCGCCATCAGACAGAGCGAGCAGCGTCAATCCGACGCCGCATTCGGGGCAGGGAAACGTTGCTCCGACGAAGCGACGATCGCGCAAGCGAAGCGGTGCGCGGCAAGCAGGGCAGGCAAAGCTCGCCGGCATCGTTTCCGGCATAGGTCAACCGACCTTCCTCGGGACTGGAGATGGCGTTTCCAACGCTGGCTGGCTATTTGATCTCGATGGGAAATGGCTTCAGACCCTTCTGTTCTGCGACAGGGTAGGTCATGACGATTGCCATCTTTTTCGCCTCGTCGACCACGATGCACATCTTGTCGTAATTCTTCAGAATGTTGGCGAGCGCCTCGGTCGCCGGCACCTGATCGAGCTTGAAGGTCTGCGGCATGTTCTGCGTGTAACCCGCCAATTTCAGCGCGTCTCCGTCGATATCGATCGTCACGAAGGTCTCTTCCGCCACGAAGGCGAAAGCTTCCTGCAGCGGCGTTCGACGAAAATCGATGTCGATCTTCTTCTGGAGCCGTTCCGCAATGGTTGCGGGGAGATTCGTCGGTTTGGTGCTCGCGGGGGGTGTGACAGGCTTGCGATTGAAGTCGGTGCGCGTTGACTCATCCCAGGCGAAGAGACTTCCGAGGGCCAGATTGGGCGCTGCGCGATCGGGCATGGGGGTGATGAGACGAACAAGCCGTGTGCCGCGGTCGGTCTGGGTGGCCATCGCCGCGATCTTCATCATCGCTGGAAAGCGACCAATGATCTGGCGGCGCCCTTGCTCCCGGGGCTGCATCGCACGGAACGCATCGGCGAGTTCCTTCGGGAGAGCCTCGACCCGCGAACGCAGGCGTTCTTCCAGCGTCGACGTGCTGACGGTGGTCAGGTTCCGCACGGAAATCTCAGAGAAAAAGCGGTCATCGTCCAAATGCGCCGACCAGGCCACCGTCTCCGCGTCGTCGCCAAACCAATCCATCGCTTGGGTCAGAAACGGCAGCGCATTGGTCGGAACCATGAATTCTCCGTCAAGCAGAAGCGCGGTCGGCTCGAAGAGAATCGTCAGATGCCGCTGTCGATCGGTCTTTTCGAGGAGTGCCTCGATCCCTGTGGGCTGCGGATTCGCCTGGGTGACGCTATTGGCCAGGTCGGCAGCCATGGTGGCCGGTGCAAACGCAAACGTCCTCAAGTTCGCGATCACGCCGGCACGTTCGCCGTCAATGTAGACCGCATGCCCGTGCGATTCATCGACTTGCCCGCCGACGAGGTCGAGAAGCTCGCTTTTCTTGGCGTCGTTCTTTAACCGGACGACCACAGCCATGTCCGGTGGAGTCCCGCGCTGGCCGGGGATCCAGGCGAAGATCAGCTCTTCAATGTCCGCCGGGGGCCGCTTGCACAGGGTTTTGATCTGTGCGTCGACAAACTCTCCCAGCGGTCCCAGACAAAAGCGAAACTCTTCCCCCCGGCTGTCCGCCACCCAGAGATCCGCCGGACGGAAATGAACGATGGTGCGGGCGCCCGCGGGAACCAGTTCCAGCGAGATTGGTTTTCCGTCGGTGGGACTGGCGGCAAGGTCTTGTTCTTCTTCCGAGACGGGCTTACCCGAAGAACCGGTACCCGGCTTCGACGCCTGCTTCCCCACGCTCCCCTTTTTGGTCGGCGGGGGAGAAGTGGTGTACATGTAATACCCGCCTCCACCGACGATTCCCAGAATCATCAGCCCCACAAGGGCATTGACCCAGCCCCGGCGGGAATTCTTCCGTCGTCGGCGAAACGGTTCAACCGCCGTCGGAGCAATGGGAATGGACGCCGTTGCCTGGGGGATCGACGATCCTTGCGCTGGAGCTTCTGGGAATGCAGCTCCGGGACCCGGCGTCCAAGCCGTCGCCGCACCCTGAGCGCCGCTGGCCGCCAACTGAAGTGCCGCTCCCGTCGGCTCTTCGAGCACGAAGGAGTGGCTGCACTTCGGACACTTTCCCTTGCGCCCCAAGAGGTTGCGATCACGAATCTTCAGCGCCTGCCCGCAGGCTGGACACGGAATGCTGATGACGGACATGGCGTCGGCTTCCATCCCAGGCGGCCGAGGGTGTGCGCAGTCCCGGCCTAAGTCTACAACGTCGCCAGTGTATGTTACGGCAACGTCCGTCAGCTGCCAAGGAGTTCCTTTCGGGACTTCCCGGAGGGTAAGCGCACCGAGGCTGGAAGATTACGCAGATTTGGCTGAGTTTTCCGATTGTGCTCAAGTTAACGCCGCTCCCCGCCGATGCTCAAGATGGGGACCCGTGTCGCGAGGCGGCGCATGATCTACGGACTGTATCTTTCAGCTCAAGGGGCGGAAGCCCAGACGCTGCGGCAAGCGGTGCTCGCCAACAACATGGCGAACGCGCAAACCACGGCGTTCAAACGCGACATTCCGCTGTTTCGCGCACATCTTCCGTTTGATGACGCCCACCAGACGGCCTACGACGTCCCTCCGGGGCAGAGTGAGCAGACCGGCGGCGTGAGTCTCGCCGGTACGGTGACCGATTTCGCCCAAGGTCCCCTGGAAGTCACCCACGGCGAACTCGACTTGGCGATCCTCGGATCGGGGTTCTTCGAGGTGCAGGTGGGCGATGAGCGACTATTGACCCGGAACGGCAAGTTATCGCTCGGCCCCGAAAACGAGCTCGTCACCGAAGATCAAGGGTTTCCCGTGATGGATGTCGCGGGGCAACCGATTGTGGTTCCCGATGGAGTCGGGCAACTCGCGGTGGCGGCGAACGGCCTCATTTCGGGGGTTGGGTTGGCCGGCGAGAGCATCGTGCTTGGGCAAGTGGGACTGGTGGAACCGCCGGACGTCTCTCGTCTCACCAAAGAAGGGGACAGCCTTTACCGGTCTCCGGTTCCCGTGGCGCCCGCGGTGAATGCTCAATTGCGTCAAGGCGTGTTGGAAGGATCGTCCACCGATCCGGTGCATGGCATGGTGGAGCTGATCGAAACCTCGCGAGCCTTCGAGATGAATATGAACCTGGTGCGTTATCAGGATGAAATGCTGGGTCAGTTGATTCAGAGCGTCAGCAGGAAGTGAGAAATGTCCGTGGTCCGTAGTTCATTGTCCGTGGCAGCCAAAGCTCCTCGGACGACGGACACAGGACACCGGAATACGGACCAATCACCATGCTCTATCGAGCGATGAACGCCGCAGCGTCCGGTATGGACGCCTACATTTTCAATCTCGACGTGATCGCCAACAATCTGGCGAACGCCGGAACCACGGGGTTCAAGCGGTCACGCACCGACTTTGAAGACTTGTATTACCAGTACCTCAAGCCGCCGGGGTCGCCGGACAATCTGGGCAATATCATGCCGGAGGGGATCTTTGCCGGCTCCGGCGTCAAAGTGGCCGCGGTGCAACCCGATTTTCAACAGGGAAGTCTGCTCACAACGGGTCGCCAGTTCGATATCGCAATCGAAGGCAAGGGTTTTTTTCAGGTCACCGAATCTGGAACAACGTACTACACGAGAAATGGACAGTTCGACGTCAACGCCAACGGCACCATCGTCCTGGCCAGCGCCAACCGCGGATTGATTCTCGACCCGCCGATTACCGTACCTCCCGATGCGACCGAGGTTTCCATCACCACTGACGGGGTCGTGTCGGTCCTGCAGTCCGGAAGTTCGCAATTTCAGCAACTCGGCACGATTCAGATCGCCAACTTCATCAATCCGGAAGGGTTGTTGCATGAAGGCGAGACGCTCTACTCTCCGACGGACGCATCCGGAACCGCTCTGTTGAGCAACCCCGGCGATCAAGGATTGGGACTGTTGCGGCAGGCTTATCTGGAGTCGTCGAATACGGAACCGGTGAAAGAACTGGTTGACCTCATCAAGACTCAACGCAACGTCGAACTGAATAGCCAGGTCGTTCAAGCGTCTGACCAACTCCTGCAGCTCGTGTCCAACCTGCGACGGTTCTAACTCGCCAATTTGCTGCGACCGCTCACGAACAAAGTCCGGGCTCTGTTGCCGACTGATCCACCATGCACATCAATCGCCTCCTGCCGTCGTTTGTGCTGTTCGCCGTCGTGGGTGCGACTTGCGACGCGGCGATCGTTGAACTGCGCGATCAGGCGACGATCACACAGCGGGGAATGATTGAACTCGGAGACGTGGCTCAGGTCAGCGACGCCGATCCGCTCATTGTGCAACGCCTGCAGCAGATCACCCTTTCTCCCGCCCCCCTTGCGGGCCGGTCCGTGCGACTGTCGTTCGAAGACATCCGTTCGCGAATGCAGGCGCAGGGGGTGAATCTCGCGGAAATCGAATTCCGCGGCCAATTGAGCACCGAGGTTCACAACGGCAGCGACTCGGTCAGTCCGCGGGCGGAATCCAGGCCATCCGAACCGCCGGCGCCTCTCAAGGTGCGATCCCGATCCCGCCAGATTCCCCCCTCGAAGTTTGAAGAAGCCAAGGCACAGGAAATCCTGTCGACGGCCTTTCGACGCGCTTTTCGCACCGGCGCCCTCGAGTCCCAGGGTTGGCGGGTCCGGTGCGAAGCGGAATCGGAACATGCCCGCCGGGTGGCCGCGCTGTACCCCGAGGAGATCCATTTTAGGGAATCGCAGATCGTGCCGGGCGCGCCGCAGATGGTGACGGCCTGGTGGGAAAACTCGCAGGGAGAAATCATCGAGACCATCGTTCAGGTGACGATCGAGCAGACGCCCCAGGTGCTGTCGGTGAAACAAAACCTGCCGATGGGGGCGATTCTGCGTCCGGATGATCTCGCCTGGGTGGCGGCTCCCGATCACACGTCCGGCTTGACGCGGGTTGCCGATGTGATTGGCAAGCAGACGTCGCGCACGGTGCGCGCGGGGCAGCCGCTGCAGATGGGCGACCTCACGACAGTCCCGTTGATTCGCTCCAACGACATCGTCACCGTGACGGTCCGCCAGGGGGGTGTCACCGTGCGACGTTCGTTTAAGGCTTTGTCCGCCGGAGGTCTGGATGAAACGGTGAATCTTTCGGCCATTGATGATCCTCGCATTCGCATTCAGGCCGTCGTCACAGGGTACCACGAGGCAAGCCTGTCGCCCGCCCCCGAACTGAGTCGACGCGAGGCTCCGTCGCGAAACCGGTTGACGGAGTCGCCCGCCCCGATTTCCCTCTCGCGTGCGGGGGTGGCGCAATGAAGGACGGCTTTCCTTTCCATGCCTTCGGCTGGCTGGCCGCTACGGGCCTGGTCAGCGGCGCGATCGCTGCCGATCGGGCGCCCCAGGTTGCTCAATTGCCCTTGCCGCCGGCGCCCTCGAGCACCAACGCTCCGGAGTACGCCCCGAACGTAGAGCTGATTCCCCGTCCGCCGAGCATTCGCGATTATTCGTTCATTTACATCGACGCTCCGCCGCCGCCGGAGTTGATCAAGGTGCACGACATCATCACCGTCGAAGTCGATGAAAAGGCGGAGGTCATCGTCAATTCGCGGTTCAATCGGCAGCGCAACGGGTCGTTCACAGCCCAACTGAAGGATTTTGTTCGACTTCGTTCCGACGGTCCGACGCTGGAGAACACCGCCAGCACCCAGCCGGGAATCGAGGGGAGCCTGCAAAATCGGCTGCAGACGATTGGGCAGTTAACGGACCTGGAAGGGATCACCTACAAGATCGCCGCGACCGTCGTGGACGTGCTTCCCAACGGCACCATCGTACTGGAAGCCCGGAAATCGATTCGAACCAATCAAGACTTCTTTGAATACCGGCTGACGGGACGCATTGATAAGGCCAAGATCAAGCCCGACCGGACGGCGCGGACCGAGGACATCGCGGAATTGAAAATCGACCGCCTCCAGCGAGGCAAGGTGTTTGACAGCACGAAAACGAACTGGGGGACGCAGTTTCTGGACCTCGTATTCCCGTTCTAGTCGCCCTCGTAAGCGGAATCGTTTCCATGTCGTCGCGAGCCATTTTGAACCGCAGCCGATGGGTCTGGGCGGTCTGTCTCGCGCTGTGCCCGACGCTTCCGGTCGACGCGCGCGTGCGGCTCGAAAACATCTGCACGCTGCAGGGGCAGCAGGAAGTCCGTTTGACCGGCCTGGGCCTGGTCGTCGGTCTCGACAAGACGGGGGACGGCGGCAAGAATTTGCCGACCATCCGCGCCCTCCAAGCCGCACTGTCGCGGATGAATTCACCGACTGGTCCCGCCGATCTCAAGAATGGGGACAACGTCGCCGTCGTCATGGTGGAGGCCACCATCCCGCGTTCCGGGCTGCGCAAAGGGCAAGCCGTCGACTGTTACGTCAGTGCCGTCATGGGCGCCAAGAGTCTTCGGGGCGGACGGCTGCTCTCGACGCCGCTGACGTCGATTCACGTCCGCGACGAAACCGTCTGGGGCCTGGCCGGAGGGAAAATCATCGGCGAGGGGGTCTCCGCGGCAACGACCGGCCGCATCAATCAGGGGGTGACGATGCAGCGCGACGCCACCCCGCTGTTCCTGAAGCAACAGTCCGGGACCTCGATCACCTTGATGATCGATCCCAACCATGCCAGCTTCTGGACTTCGTCAGAGGTCTCGCGGGTCGTCAACAGCGAATTTTCCTTCGAGGTGGGGGGGCAGCAGGTGGCGCGGCCACTCAGCCCCAATGCCGTCGAAGTCTTGATCCCGCCGCAGTATCAGGAGACTCCAGTCGATTTCGTCGCCCAGGTGCTCGACATCGGGATCGACGTCCCCCATACGCAGGCGAAAGTGATTCTGAACAGCAGCACGGGAACGGTGATCGTCACCGGGGAAGTCGAGATCAGCCCGGTTGTGATCAGCCACAAGAGTTTCAGAATTGAAATCGGCGGTCCCGATCCATCCCTCAGCGGTCCGTTTGTGGGGATCATCGAAGGTCAGGGCCGCCAGTCGCCGCAGCAACTCGAACAACTGGTCAAGGCGCTCAATCAACTGCGCGTCCCTTCGGACGACATTATTTCTATCGTGCGCGAACTGCACGCGACCGGAAAGCTCCACGCAGAGCTGCTCGACCACTAATCCGGCGTTGCTCCTTGTCACCTTTCGCCACTCGGATAAGTCGCTGACTCGTGAACCCTATTGCCGCCGCGCCATCGACGGAGTTATCGACCCGGCTTGCCGGAACGTCGTCGAACCGCGTCATCTCCGACGCGGAACTGGAGTCGACCTTCCAAAAAATGGTCGGCGGGCTGTTCTTTTCGCAGCTCATGAAGTCCCTGCGATCGACGACCGGGGAACCCGCGTACATTCACGGGGGACAGGCGGAGAAGCTCTTCGAGTCGCAACTCGACCAGGTGCTCATCGAAGATCTTGCGGAAACCAAGGGATCGGCGTTCGTCGGTGATCTCTATGCGCAGTTCCGCCTGCAATTGCGATTGCCCCCGAAGCCGACGGGCAACTCTCCGAGGCCGCCGACGTTCGGTACAGCGACCGGAAATCTGACTGAGGAATCGCGTTCGGCAGTCCCGTCGGCCGCAGCTGCGATCGCCGACGCGTCGCCCGCAAACTCGCCCCAACCTTCCCTGGCGGCGCAATCGGTTGAACCGGTGCAGCCGTTAGACGTGTTGAAACTGGTACGCCAGGCGCGATCTGTCTCCGAGCGACTTCCCGCTACAACCCCTACCACAGTCCTTAGCGGCCTGTTCCGAAAATAAGGACACGCGGAGTGTTTGCGGGGGGAATGTCGTCCCCGGAGGCCTGATTCTGGTGACCGCTCAGGAGTCGCCAGGTCGAGGAGGATCCCGTCAGGACATCCGCGCCGGAGGGTGCAGGATGTCTCCCAGCTGGCTCGATGAAGTGACGCGCTTCGCCCAGGTTCTTGAGGCGACGCAGCAGGAACTTCTGGCCACCCTCCGACTGAAGCGTCGCGCACTGGTCAGCGCTTCGGTCAGCGACATGGAGCGTCTGAACGACGCGGCTCTGGAAACGTCGCAGCGGTTGAAGGCGTTGACGGTGTGGCGCAGCCGGCTGCTGGAACTGGCGCGCTCCGAGGGCTACCGCGACGCAACCCTGTCCGACGTGCTGGCCCACAGCGTCGATCCTTCCAGCGAAGAACTGCGGGCGCGTTTTGCCGCCGTGCAGCAGCGCTTCGGCGAAGCTCGGCGGGAGGCATGGATCCAGTGGATCATCGCGCAACGTTCGGGCGGAGTCTACGCGGACATTCTCGAACTCCTGGCCCGCGGGGGCCAACGTTCGCCCGTGTATGGCGATGGTCACGGAGTCGGCGTCAGTTCAGGGGGCGCAGTGCTCGATGCGGCCGTGTAGGCGCCGCAGCGACCGGGTCGAATGGAGTCCAGCCGGGATGTAACGTCGGATGTCGCTGAACAGTGCATTGTCGATCGCCTCCAGCGCACTGCAGTTGTATTCGCTGGGGATTCAGGTCTCCGGCAACAACATCGCGAATGCGTCGACGCCGGGGTACGTCCGCGAACAACTCAGGATCTATCCGACTGCGCCGTCTTCCGTCGGTACGGTGCTCGTCGGAACCGGTGCGCAGGTCGCGGGCGTTCGCCAGGTGCTCGACCGCTTTCTGGAAGCGCGCATCCACACGGCGAGCACCGACTTCTCGGCGGCCGACACGCGGTCGCAGTCGTACCAGGCGCTCGAATCGACCGTCGGCGAGCTGGGGGATCAGGATCTGTCATCGAGCCTGAATCGATTGATTCAGGCAGTTCAAGATGCATCCAATCAGCCCCAGGACCCTGCCTTTCGCAGCATTGTTGTGCAGCAGGGGGTGCAGTTTGCGCAGGACGTGACGAATCTGCGCAGCCGGATCGGCGAGTTGCGGGAGTCGTATTCCGGGCAGATTCGCTCCCTGACGGAAGAGGCGAATTCGCTGATCGATCAGATCGACAAGCTGAATCCCCAGATCGGCAGACTCGAAGCCAACGGACTCGACTTGAGCGAGGCCGGCGGACTGCGGGTGCAGCGGCTCAACGCCTTGAATCGACTGTCCGAGATCATCCCCGTGCGCATCCAGGAGCAACCCTCAGGTTCGATTGACGTCTTCACGAGTTCGGACTTCCTGATCCTCGGCGGTTATTCGCAGCGACTGGAAGCCGTGGTCGCCCCAACTGACGCGGGGGTCGCGGAAATCAACGTCCAGACGACGGTCTCCAAGGCCGCCATCGGCGCGAACGGGGGAGAGTTGGGGGGATTCATCGAATCCCGTGATCGGATTCTGACAGGGTTCCTGGAACAGCTTGACGAGTTTGCCGGCGCCGTCATTTACGAGTTCAATCGCGTGCACGCCAGCGGCGAAGGTTTGTCTGGGTTTACGGACGTCACGGGCACCAACTTCGTCAGCGATACGACCACGGCGTTGAACGCGTCCGGGTTGGCGTTCGCTCCAGAGCACGGCAGTTTCACGCTGAAAGTCGGCAATACATCAACCGGCGCCACCATCGAGCACCGCATCGCCGTCGATCTGGACGGCATCGGGGCCGAGACTTCGCTGGAAGATCTCCGAACGGCGATCGATGCGATTGACCACGTCAGCGCCCAGATCACGTCCGAGCGCAAACTCCGAATCACCACCGATTCCGGCTATGAGGTCCGGTTTGGCGACGATTCCTCGGGAGTGTTGACCTCCTTGGGAATCAACACGTTTTTCACCGGCAGCAAGTCCGACGATATCGCCGTCAACGAAAGGATCACCGCCGATCAGCGGTTCTTCGCGAGCAGTCGCGGAGGAGGCCCGGGCGACAACACCAACGCCTTGGCTCTCGCCCAGGTGATCGACAACTCCTCGTCGCGGCTGAACGGCCAGTCGGTCGATGATTTCTACAACAATCTCATCGGCGGTCTGGGACAGGCCTCCGCCGCGGAGCAAGCGCTCGCCACTGGCGCGAGCGACTTCCGCGACTCCCTCACGAATCAGCGCCAGCAGCGGTCCGGAGTCAGCATTGACGAAGAAGCCATCCAGATTCTGCAGCTGCAACACAACTATCAGGCAGCCGCGCGCATCATCTCCGCCGTCGACGAGTTATTGAACACGCTTCTGAATATTTAACGACTCAGAGTCCCGGATCATAAGTTACCGCCATGGCCGTCAGCCAGATTTCTCCCGGTCGCATCTCGAACTCGCTGCAGTCGCAGCGCATCGTGGATGTGCTGTCGCAGAATCAGAACACGATCAGCCGGATTCAGACCCAGCTCGGGACGGGGAAGAAGTTTCTGCTCCCCTCCGAGGCGCCGACGGCGGCGACGCAAACACTCGTTCTTCAGAAGCTGGATGAACGTCGGGCCGCGTTCCAGCAGAGCGTGCAGACCAACCAGGGATTTCTGGCCACCGCCGATCAAACACTCACGCTGTTCTCCGATGCGTTGTCACAGGCCCGTGGAATCGTCCAGGCCGCCGCCGGAGACCAGATCACCTCGCAGGAGCGCGAGGGTCTGATTCTCGAAGTTTCAGGCCTGATTCAGTCGCTCATTCAGGCCGGAAACACGCAGTATGCCGGCCGTTATTTGTTCGCCGGCACGGCGACCGACGCCGCTCCCTTCGAATCCGCTGCGGGGGGCGTGGTGCGGTATCGCGGCAACACGCAAGTCCTCGCCGGCTATGCGGACTTCGGGCTGTTGATTGATACTGGAATCGACGGCGGTTTCGGCCTGGGAGCGGTCACCGATCCCGAATCGAGCGATTTGAATCCCGCGCTGACGCTGGGAACCCTCCTCAGCGACCTCTACTCGGGGGCGGGCGTGAACGCGAGTCAGATTCGGGTGACTCTGGTCGACGGCGCCAACACCGTGGATCGAACCATCGACCTCAGCACGGCCGAGACCGTGCAGGATCTCAAGACGCAAATCGAAAGTGCGTTTGCGGCCGAAGCGATCACCGTGACGGTCGAGATCGATCCCGGCTCGCAGAATGGGTTACGAATCACACCTTCGGCAGGAACGGTGCGGATTCGCGATCTGGAGTCGGGGAACACGGCGCAACAACTGGGCATCGCCTCCGACGCCGCTGCGGTGATCAACGGAGCCGACCTTGACCCCGCCGTGACCCTGTCAACGGCGGTTGCGTCTCTGAACAACAATACGGGCATCGGTGCAACCGCCGGGACCGGACTACGGATTGTCAACGGCGGCCGAACGTCGATCGTCGACTTGAACGGGGCGGCGACCGTCCAGGACGTGCTGAATCGAATTCGGGACGCCGATGACGATTTGCTGGTTGATTTCTCGGCCGACGGCCGCGGCATTGCCGTTTCCAGTCGACTCAGCGGCAGCGACTTTTCGATTGGCGAGAATGGGGGGAGCAACGCGACGAACCTCGGCCTGCGGACGTTTACGGCCGGCGCCCGTCTGGACGACCTGAATCTCGGACAAGGAATCCCGCGAGAGGGAGCACCCCCGCTGCGCATCACGCGCCGCGACGGAACCGTCACCGAAGTCAACCTGCAGACCGCACTCACGGTTCAGGAAGTGCTCGACGCCATCAATGCCGCCGATCCCGGGGTGCTGACAGCGAGCCTGAATTTCATCGGCAACGGCATTTCACTGGTCGACACTTCCGGGGTCGGCACTCTGTCGGTCGAGTCAAGCGGCGTCTCACAGGCATTAGGGCTGGACGGCAGCAACAACGGAGGCGCCGCCGGAGTCCTCGCCGGTCGCGACGTTCACCCGCGACAAGCCCAGGGAGTCTTCAGTCTGCTGGTCGGCTTACAGCAGGCGATTCGGGACCGTGATCTGCCCGAACTGGAGCGTTTGGCGGCGGGTCTCGACTCCGAGGCCGCCCGAGTCGCGGTGGTCCGCGGCGGCATCGGGATTCAGGAGCGGCAACTCGACAGCATCGACAATCTGTTGTCCGACCGCCACGTCGAAGTCCAGTCGCAACTGGAGAAGCTGATCGACATCGACTATGCCGAAACCATCACGTCGTTCACAGCGCACCAGCAGGCGCTGGAGGCCTATCTGCAGGTGGCGGCGCAGACGCAACAGTTGTCGCTGCTGAATTTCCTGTAGGCCGCCTCGGTCAGAGGTCTCGCGTGAACTGAGGGGCGAACCTTCGCGTCGCCATGTCCCTGGACGTCGAGAATCGGCTGGCGGGCTAGGATGTCGCGATTTGCTGCCACTGCTTGTCGAGGCGTTTCTGCGACACGCTGATGGCGGTGCCAAGTTCCTGTGCAAAGACGAGGACGCGATACTCTTCCAGCATCCAGCGATACGTCTCGAGTTCGGGGTCGAACAGGCCGCGGGTCTGCAGTTGCTGCTGGCGTTCTTTCCAGCGGTTCCACAGCGGCAGTAGTCCCGGCAACTGCTGCATATCGCGTGCGCTCCCGCCCGAAGAGAGCTTTTCCAGACGGCGCACGATGGCCCGCAGGTAGCGCGGCAGATGGATCAGCCAGGCCCAGGGAACGCGGGCCAGAAATCCTGGAGCGAGCAACTGCGTGAGTTGATCATGCACATCCTGCCGGGTCGCCTGATACTGCGGATGATTCGTCCGCTCCCAGAGGCGGCGGACCTGGCTGTAGGCTTCAAACAGCGGCAGCATGGCGCGGGCGACTTCGGCGGCGGCCGTCGCGAGCAGCGGCTTTCCGGTTGCCACGGCGAGGCCGAACTCCGGCTGCGACCGCGGCCACGGCGTCAGCGACAGAAACGCTCTCTCCGCCACCATTTCCAGCAGGTGCTCCCGCAGGGTGCACGGTTGCGGCAGCGTCTTTGAAACCAGCACCCATGCGTTGAGTTGCGGCAGGTGGTCGACATGCTGTTTGAGTTCCCGCGGAACTGTCAAACAGAACATCCTCCGCAGACCAAACCGGAACTCATGCTGCGCCTGCACCGCGGAATCGAGCAAGCGCAGCGACACCGACGTTCCGCGATCGAGCAGGGTCGGATAGCCCACCAGTTCGAGACCGTCGCGACGAATCGGTACCGTCTCCGGGAGCGTGCCGAACGTCCATGACCGCAGATCATCCTGCAACCAGCGCGGATCGGGGGCGGCGGAGAACGTTGCGGCGGCCTGCTTGCCCAAGTCGGCCTGCAGTTGCCGCAGGTCCCGTCCCGCGGCGAGCGACTCTTCGTTCGATCCGAGGACTTCAATGCGCAGTTTGAGGTGTTCCGCCAACCGCGATTCATCAAAGGCTTCCGGCGGAATCTTAATGCTGCAGACCGAAAAAATGGCCCGCGACAGCGCCAGCGGCAGCGATCCCTCGCCGAAGCGCAGCGCCTGCACCACCTGTTTGGCCATTTGCGGCAGCGGGACCAGTTGTTGCCGCAAGGGCTTCGGCAGGCTCTTGAGAAGCGCGGTCACCTTCTCCTCGAGCATTCCCGGAACCAGCCAACCCAGACGGTCGGCGTCGAGTTGATTCAGCCCCGCCTGCGGAACGCGGATGGTGACGCCGTCCAGTTCGTGACCGGGGTCGTGTTTGTAGACAACCGGCAACTCCAGTTGCCGGACGATCAACTTGTCGGGGAACTGGTCGGCCGAACTCAACTCCGCCTGGGGGGAAAGGAGATCGCTGTCGGTCATCCGCAGCACTTGCGGTTCGATGAGTCGCTGCCCTTGCCACCACTGGGCCAGCGTGCGGCCATCGCAAATCTCGCCGGGGATGCGTGCTTCGTAGAACTCGCACAACTCGGCTTCGTCGCGCAACAGGGCCGGTTGCCGCGAGCGGGTCTGGAGATCCGTCAACCGCTGCGCCAATTCCAGGTTCGCCGCCAGGAACTCGGGAGGATCCGGCCATTGGCCGATCACGAGGCCTTCACGCAGGAAGATCTCGCGCGAGACTTTGGGATCGATTCTGGCATAACGCACCCGGCGTCGGGGGACAATCGGCAGACCGAGGAGCGTCACCTTCTCGGTGGCCATGACGGCAAGGCTTTCCGGTTCCCAGGCCGGTTCCGAATGCGTCTTCTTGACCAGATGCGCCGCCAGCGGCTCGACCCATGTGGGATCAATCCGAGCGACAGTCCGCAGATAACGGCGTCCGGTTTCGACCATCTCCGCCGAGACGATCCATTTCGTCGATTTTGACGCCAGTCCCGACCCGGGCCACACCGCCGCCCGTGTTCCACCCGCCGCGAGATACTCTCCGGTCTCGGTGCGCATCGCCACGCCGGAGAGGAATCCCGTCAACAGCGCCCGGTGGATTGCTGCGTACTTCGCGGGCGGGAGAGGCTGATCCCAATTCCTGGCCCCTTGCCCGCCCGGCGCCGTCGGTTTCGCGTCCCCTCCCCCGCGACGTTCGCGAATTCCCGACGTCCGCACGACCTCGACCAGTTCCCGATGAACGTCGACCCATTCCTTCATGCGCAGGAAGGAGAGGAAGTTCTGCTGGCAAGCCTTGCGCAACTGGCCCCGGGTGAGTTCCTGCTTCAACTGGTGATAGAAGTCCCAGAGCCGCAGATATCCCAGAAAATCGGAGTCGGGATCGGCGAACCGGCTGTGGGCTTCGTCCGCGAGCTTCTGCTTGTCCAAAGGCCGGTCGCGCGGGTCTTGCACTTCGATCGCCGAGGCAATGATCAGGATCTCTTCCAGGCAATGTTCATGCTCACCCGCGACGATAATCCGCGCGATCCGGGGATCGACCGGCAGACGGTGCAACGTTCGCCCCAGCGGAGTGAGCTTGTGATCCTCATCGACCGCGTGGATCTCAAACAACGTCTTGTAGCCGTCCCGGACCGCCTCGGCCTTGGGGGGATCAAGGAACGGAAACTCTTCAATTGCGCCCAGCCCCAGCGCCTCGAGCTGCAGGATCACCGACGCCAGGTTGGAGCGGAGAATTTCCGGGGGCGTGTACTGTTCGCGACCGCGGTAGTCGTCTTCGGCATAGAGACGTAGACAAATTCCCGGTCCCACGCGGCCGCAACGACCGGCCCGTTGATCGGCCGATGCCCGCGAGATCGGTTCAATCGGCAACCGCTGCAGTTTGGACTTCGGGGAATAGCGACTGATCCGCGCCGTTCCGGTGTCGATCACGTACCGAATCCCCGGCACCGTCAACGACGATTCCGCGACGTTGGTCGACAAGACGATCCGCCGCGGTCCATGGACGTTGAAAACGCGCTGTTGATCCTTGTTGGGCAACCGGGCGTACAGGGGCAGCAATTCGGGATGAACACCGCCAAAATGTCGCCCCTTCAGCGTTTTGACCGCTTCGTGAATGTCGCGCTCGGTGGGCAAAAAGACCAGCAGATTTCCCGCACCGCTTTCGCAAGCCTCTCGCACCGCCTCCGCCAGAGCTTCCTGCGGATCGGGTTCGTCCCCCTCGGCATCGGGCAGAAGCGGTCGATAGCGAACTTCGACCGGATACATTCGCCCCGAAACTTCCAGAATGGGAACGTTTCCGGCAACCGATCGAAAATGTTCCGCAAAGCGTTCGGCGTCGATGGTCGCCGATGTGATGATCAGCTTCAGGTCGGGCCGGCGACCAACGAGTCGATGAAGATAACCGAGGAGAAAATCAATGTTCAGCGAGCGCTCGTGCGCTTCGTCGATGATCAACGTGTCGTAACGGTTCAGCCAGCGATCGGACTGAGTCTCCGCCAGGAGCAGACCGTCGGTCATCAGTTTGATGTAAGTTTGCGGGCTGGTCGCATCGGTGAACCGCACCTGGTAGCCCACTTCCCGGCCGAGCTGCACCCGCAGCTCATCCGAGATCCGCGCGGCGATCGTCCGGGCGGCGATGCGGCGCGGCTGCGTATGGCCGATCATGCCTGCGACGCCGCGCCCCAGTTCCAGACAGATCTTCGGGAGCTGCGTCGACTTTCCCGATCCGGTTTCTCCGGACACGACGATCACCTGATGGGCCTGCAGCGCGGCGACAATGTCCGTCTTGCGGCTGACGATCGGCAATTGATCGTCGTATTCGATCTTCGGCCGTTGATCCATCCGGGCGCGGTACGCCGTCTGGGACTCCCCGAGTTCCTCACGGAAGCGAACAAGATTGAGGTCGAAAGGCCGGCCGCGGCGTTCCGCTTCGCGCATTTCCTTGAGCTTGCGGTGCAACCGGTGACGGTCTACCAGCAAAGTCTCGTCGAGGGCGGCGGCATATTCGTTCAAGGCTGACATGGCAGCTTCAGTGGCGCGGCTCACATCCCTGTTCGACAACGCTTCCGCACCGTCGGTTCGCAACACGCGCCTCGTTCCAGCATCTTATCACTAATCGCGAACCCACCGCGAGTCCGAATTCACCGAGTTTCATCGGAGATTCACGGTTTGAAGCCCATGTTTCGTTCACGAAAATTCCCAGAATTGGACGGCAGGCAACCCAGACGGACCCGGATTTCGGTGAGTCCTGGGAGCGGGTTCCGCTGGTGCTGCGGACCCGAGGAGGTGCGCGCCACGCACGGATGTCACTGTCCAGCAGACGCCGGATGCCGTCTCTTCGGCTGGGCGCGTTGCTTCAAGAGATCGGTGATCGAGATCGGTGATCGTTGCATCGCTCCCATTCGCTGCTGTTGGTCCTGTGGCAGTTTCTGAAGGACCACGGCCTGCAATCTCAGAAGTGAATTGGCCACAGCTGCACCAACCAGATTCTTGACACACGAGGCGGGAAATTCGTCGACTGGCTGCGGCGTCCGGCATCTGAGTCAGGCGTCTCCTCATCGACCCTCGTCCGGACGCCGACCAACCGCCGCGACCCGTCAACATCCGGCGAGTGTTGGGGATGCGCTGCCGCCCGCCGCCCAACCAGGAAGTCTGCGGCGCCTCTCGGCTAAGGTTGATTTGGGAAGAGTGACCGGTGGATCGCCTGCAGCACAGTGGCGTCGTCCGGAAAGTGCGTGGACAGAGAGGCGCGAAGCGGGATTGGCACTTCGTCCATCCGGTAGGCAGTTCCCGGTAAATGGACGCCATAAGTGGCCGTCGTAATCCGCAAATTGGGCGTCCACGGCGGATTTCCGAACGGAGCGTCCAGCAGGATCGTTGGAATCTTCCGCAGGTGCTCCAGCGCCGCCGACGGGAAGTGATCGACGCGATCACTGCCGATGATCAGCGCCGCATCAGGTTCCCCGCGGGTGAGCGTTTCCGCCGCGGAGAACTCGCCGGGGCTGTAGCGCGGATATCCGCGCGACAGGTTGACGGCGAACGGAAAACCGGTCTGCCAGCAGAGAACATTGTCCGCTCCCGCGACATCCCCGACGACGCGCATCCGGCGGGCGTGAAAACGCGTGAAAGCGTTCAGATCGATGACCAGCCGCAAAATCGCTTCCACCACGCGATGCCCCATTCGCTGGCGGGCGGCTCCGTAGCCGAAGAGGATCACGCCGCACCGGCAGGACTTCATCCGCTCAACGAGATCCCGCAAATCGGCCAGGGGGAGTCCGGTGTCGCTCCCCGGCGCGGGCTCTTCGCCCTTGAGCAGCAGGCGCAGCGTCCACAGGGCCGCGAAGTCGCCCCCTTCGGGCATGTCCAGGACGACGTCTGCGTGCGCCGCCGTCTGATTGATCGACGACGCATGGTCAATGACCACCATGGTCCGATCGGCGCGTCCGCGGGGAAGAAACATGCCCTCGGGGAAAAGGCTGTAGCGTTCCAGATGCCGCGGATGCGTCTGCTCCGGGTCGGCCCCCCAGAACACGACGAGATCGGCCCGGTGACGGATTTCCCCGAGCGAACACGTCGATTCTCCCGACTCCTGCAGCGCCAGAATCGAAGGGGCGTGCCCCTCGGAGGCGGTCGTGTCGATGGTGGCCCTAAGGCGATCCGCCAGCGCGGTCGCCGCTCGTTGTCCGTCGGTGCTGCTGCCGGAAAGTCCGTAGATCAGGGGATAACGGGCCGTCCGCAGCCAGTCGGCCGCCGTAGCGGTCGCTGCGTCCAGCGTACACACATTCCCATCGTGGACGGCCGCCGGCGCGTCGAGCGTGTTCTGCCGCAGGTACCAGTCGCGGGCGAGGTGGCAGGCGCCCGTCGCTTCGACGATGCGGTTGCCGCGGACGGCCAACGACAAATCGTCGCACACGCAGGCGCAGCGCGTGCAGGCAACGTCGGTGAAGGTCGTCAACTCGGTCACGATGCCAACGCGCTTAGGGGGGGCGGTGAAAACGAAGGAATTATTGATGCGCCGGTCGCTGCCCTTGAATGAAGGACATCACTTCCGCCCGACTGCTGCTGCTGGTCTTGAACAGTCCGCGGACGGCGCTGGTGATCGTCAGACTGCCGGGCTTGCGGATGCCGCGGATCGTCATGCAGGAATGGCTGGCTTCGATGACCACGACAACCCCCTTGGGGTCCAGTTCCTGCTGCAGCAAATCGGCAACCTGGTGAGTCATCCGTTCCTGCACCTGCGGCTTGCGGGACACCTCATCGACCACGCGGGCCAGCTTGCTGAGGCCCACCACCTTGCCCCGCGGGAGGTAACCCACGTGGGCCACGCCGATGAACGGCAACAGGTGATGCTCGCACATGCTATTGAAGGAAATGTCGCGCACCAGGACCAGTTCGTCGTACTCTTCGGTGAACACCCGCTGCAGGTGGCGCGCCGGTTGGAGATGCAGACCACCGAAGAGTTCCGCATACATCCGTGCCACGCGGGCCGGCGTCTCCAGCAGACCTTCTCGATCAGGATCTTCACCGACAGCCGCCAGGATCTCGCGCACCGCCCGCTCAATCCGCGGCAAGTCGACCGGCGGGTTCGCGACTCCGTTTGCTGCTGGGCCCTTCCCCCTCACACAATCCTCATCGGCGTCGGAATCGGGATGTTGGTCGTTCAGAGCGCTGGCAGTCACAGATCACCTGGCAGTCGTCGAAGGTTTCCGCACTTGCGGAGGGTCGTCGCAGTCCACGCTGTATGCTAGGTGCCTCTCGGGAGATCGTCAAACGGGACGTCTCGATCGACAAATTGGGAAGGCGTGTGCGCGTTGACGGCGCCAACCGGGGGGCACGTCGAGTAGGGAATTGATCCCTGTTCGATTTCCCGACTTCCCCGGATGCTGTTACAGTAACGGTGCGCGTGTTTGTCTTGTGTCTTTCAGGAGAGTCGCGACATGGATCGACGGTGTTTTTGCGCAGTCGCTGCGTGGGCTTTTTGTACGTCGGCCGTCTGGGGAGCCTCCCCGGGCGAATTGATCCAGCAAATTCGCCAGGTCGGCCCCAAAGGGGAAGGTCACGCGGCCGCCAAAGCGGCTGTCAAGGAATTGTCACAAGCCGGCGCCGCGACGCTCCCGCTGATGCTGCAGTCGTTCGACGGCGCTAGCCCGCTGGCGGCGAACTGGTTGCTGGGGGCCTTCGAGGCCGTCGCCGATCGCTCGCTGCAGGCGAAAGAACTGCCGGCCCGGGAGTTTGAGATCTTCGCCGTCAACACGAAGAACCACGCCGGGGCGCGGCGCATCGCTTATGAATGGCTGCTCAAGGTCGACCCGACCGCCGCGGATCGGTTGATTCCCAACATGCTGCTCGATCCCAGCGCCGAGTTCCGGCGTGATGCCGTCGCTCGCAAGCTGACGGAAGCCGAGGCCTTGCAGACGGCGGGCAAGAAAGTGGAGGCGGTCGCCGCGTTCCGCGTGGCCCTGCAAGGCGCCGTCGACGACGACCAGGTGAAGGCGATCGTCAAACCGCTCCGGGAACTGGGGGCGGAAGTCAATTTGCAGCAACACTTCGGATTTCTGCCGCAATGGAAGTTGATCGGCCCGTTCGACAACACTGACAAGAAGGGTTTCGACGTCGCCTACGCCCCGGAAGCCGAACTCAACTTTTCGGCGAAATACGCCGGGAAGACCGCAGAAGTCGCCTGGACTGATTTCGAAACGACCGACGAATACGGCGTGGTCGACCTCGCCAAGGCGCTCGCTCCGCACAAGGGCGCCATCACCTACGCCGCGACGAAGTATCCCAGCGAGCGGGCGCAGCAGGTGGAATTGCGACTGGGAACGCCCAACGCCTGGAAGCTGTGGGTCAACGGCGAATTGGTCTTCGCCCGCGATGAGTATCACCGCGGAACGCAACTCGACCAGTACCGCGTCCCGGTGTCGCTGAAGGCCGGCGCGAACACCATTCTGCTCAAGGTCTGTCAGAACGAGCAGACGGAAGACTGGGCTCAAAAGTGGCAGTACCAGTTGCGCGTCTGCGACGCCGCGGGCGCCGCGGTCGCTCCCGCGAAGGCGACAACTTCTCAATTCCGGAATTCCTCATCCGCCCCTCTCATCGCGGAAGGACGTTAGCCATGCTTCAGACTCTCTCGTTTTCGTGCCGGTTGGGCTTTGCCGCCGCCCTCATGGCCGCGACGCCGCTGTGGACGTGGTCGGCCGACTGGCGGCAATTCCGCGGCAATCTGGCCACTGGTGTGGCCGCCGCGACCGATGTCGCCAAGGCCGCCGACCTCGAGGTCGCCTGGAGCGTCCCCCTCGTGGGGCGCGGGCTGTCCAGCCCGATCATCGTCGGCGATCGGGTGTTCGTCACCAGTTGCAGCGGTTATCGCCAGGATCGTCTCCACGTTGCCTGCTTCCAGGCGGGCGATGGCAGGCAACTGTGGGAACGCCAGTTCTGGGCCACCGGCCGGACGATGAGCCATCCCAAGACCTGCAACGCCGCCCCGAGCCCCGCCTGCGACGGTGAGCGGATCTTCGCGATGTTCTCCAGCGACGACCTGATCTGCCTCGATCTCGACGGCAACCTGCAGTGGTATCGCGGCTTGATGGTCGATTTCCCCAACGCCAGCAACAGCCTCGGCATGGCGCAGTCCCCGCTGGTTGTCGCCGGGACGCTGGTGGTCCAGATCGAAAACGACAGCCAGTCGCTCGCCGTCGGGGTCGACCCGGAAACCGGCGTTTCCCGTTGGACCTCCGAACGGCCCAAGCGGGCCAACTGGACGTCTCCCGCCGTCCTGCCGGGACCAACTCCCCAGGACGATCTGATCCTGCTGCAATCTTCGGCCGGTCTGGCTGGGGTGCGTCCCGCAACGGGTGAAGTCGTCTGGAACTACGACAACGGGGCCAGCACGATTCCGTCATCGACGGTTGACGGTGGTCGCATTTTTGTCCCGTCGAACGGCATCACCGCGCTGCAGGTGAGCGCCGGGAGCGCCAACCCGGAAGTCCTCTGGAACGAAGGCAAACTGGGACCGGGGACGGCGAGTCCCATCGTGGTTGATGGTCAACTCCTGGTGCTCAATCGCGCGGGCGTCCTGCTGTGCGCCAAGACCGACAACGGCGAAACGCTGTGGCAGAAGCGGCTGGAAGGCCCCTTCAGCGCCAGCCCCGTCGCCGCCGCCGGTCACCTCTTCTTCTTCAGTGAGAACGGCCTGGCGCAGGTGGTGAAGCTGGGAGCCGAAGGAGAAATCCTTAAGACGAAAGACCTCGGGCAAACAATCCTCAGCACCCCGGCGATTGCCGGCAAAGCGGTCTACGTCCGCAGCGATCAGACGCTGTGGAAGATCGGCGGCTGAGGTTTTCGACGAGTGTGGGTTTCGACTGCGTTCTCATTTGCGGTGAAATCACGAATCTCAAGCTCCCAATCTCAAGCGTTGACCACGGACGTCTCCCTTGAGATTGGGAGCCTGAAACTTGTTTGAGATTTGAGTTTTGAGCTTTGGAGTTTACCTCCAGCCACCACGGCTCCCGACGATGACCATCACACATCTCCTTGGCGTCATGCTCGGCGGCGGGCTGGGTTCCGTGGTGCGTTTCGTCGTCACCTACATGATGCTCCAGTGGTGTCCGGCTTATCGTGGACTGGGGACGCTGGTCGTCAACGTCGTCGGTTGCTTCGCCATCGGTTTTCTTGCCGGCGCCGGCGTGGAGCACAAGTGGATGTCCGCGGAATGGCGGATCTTTCTCGTCTCCGGCGTCCTCGGCGGGCTGACGACGTTCTCTTCATTCGCGCTCGAAACGGCGCTGCTCAGCCGTCCGGGGTCGCTGGCGATGGGCGTGGGTCACATCGCGGCCAATTTGGTGCTGGGGCTTTCGGCGGTGCTGCTGGGAGAACGCCTGGCGACGCTTTGGACGATCTGATCCCGACGTCAGACTTGAGTTGCGGTGCCCGGACTGATGCACCGCGGACGGTCGTGCGGCGGAGGGGCCAGGCACCGATCGACTTTGGTCGCGACAGGCGATAATCCCGTGAGCCTGACATCCCATTCACTCCCCGGAATCTGGTAACATCAGTGACAATGGATGCGTGCCTTTCGGGAGCGTCGCGTGAATCGGTGTCGGGTGTGGTTGGTCGTCGCAACTTGTTTGACCGCGGATGGCTTTCTCCACGCGGCCGATGAACCCGTTTTCGAAGACGACGTCCACCCCATCCTGCGAGCCCATTGCTTCAGTTGTCACGGGGAAGCCGAGGAACTCGCCGGAAAGCTGGACCTGCGGCAGGTGCAGCGGATGCGCCGCGGGGGGGAATCCGGAGCCGCCGTCGTCGCCGGTTCTCGCAACGCCAGTCCTGTGTTCCAACGCGTCGCCGCGGGAGAGATGCCGCCGGAGGGGAAGCCGCGATTGTCGCCGGCGCAGATTGAGCTTCTCGGACGCTGGATCGACGCAGGGGCGACGACGCGGGAGCCGGAGACGCCGGATGCCGCGCCGTCGTGGATCACTCCGGCCGATCGGGCCTTCTGGTCATTTCAACCCCTCCGACGCCCGTCTGCTCCGACGGTCAACCACGCGACTTGGTCCTCTGGCCCGGTGGATGACTTCGTACTGCACCGGTTGGAATCGCAGGGGCTCTCCCCCGCCTCCCCGGCTGATCCGCGAACCCTCTTGCGGCGATTGTCGCAGACGCTGATCGGTCTGCCCCCCGCACCGGCAGACGTGGTCGAATTCGCCGCCGATCCCTCGCCCGCACGCTATGTCGCCGCGGTGGACCGCCTGCTGGCCTCGCCGCAATTCGGCGAGCGCTGGGGTCGCGCGTGGCTCGATTTGGCACGCTATGTCGACGAGACCCCCAATTATCTGAACAGCGCCGAGCGAGCCTGGTTGTATCGCGATTGGGTCATTCGCTCCCTCAACGAAGATCGCCCCTACGACGATTTCGTCCGGCAGCAATTGGCGGCCGACCATTTGCCGCAGGAAAACCCCGAGAACTTCGCTGCGCTCGGTTTTCTGGGACTGAGTCCCACCTATTGGAAGGAGCTGCAGCTGTCACCGGCCGTCATTGAGACGATCGTCGCCGATGAATGGGATGAACGCATTGACGCCGTGACGCGGACGTTCCTGGGGCTGACGGTTTCCTGCGCCCGCTGTCACAACCACAAGTTCGATCCCGTCACCATCGAGGACTACTACGCCCTCGCGGGAGTGATGGCGAGCACCAAACTGGCCGATCGCCCGCTGCTGCCGGAACCTGCCGCCGGCGCCGTCCGTCAGGCCCGCGCCCAGGTGGCCCAATGGGAACGTCAGATCCAGCAGCTTTCGAAGGAGACGTCGGCCCTGGCGCCGATTCTCGAAGCGCAGATCCGACGACTCCGCGAAGCCACTCCGCACTACGACGAACCGTGGGCGCACGTTGTCGAAGACGCCGCGCTCGCGGTGCTCCCCGACGGGGCCGCACGCACACGCCTGGAGTATCGCCCCGGCATGGCTCAGGATCTCCCCGTGTTTCGACGCGGCAACCCCGCGGACCGGGGCAGCCTCGTTCCCCGGCGTTTTCTGGAAGTCCTCTCGACACCCGCGACGGCGCACTTCGCGCGCGGCAGCGGTCGTGCGGAACTGGCGGAATCGGTGCTCCACGAAGCCGGACCCCTTGCGGCACGGGTGATCGTCAATCGTGTGTGGGCGCAGGTCTTCGGACGGGGATTGGTCGCCACCACCAGCGATTTCGGTCGGCAGGGAGACCGGCCGACCCATCCGGAATTGCTCGAGTACCTGGCGCACCGGCTGATCGAGCACCACTGGCAACTCAAGCCCGTATTGCGCGAGATGGTCCTTTCCGCCGCGTTTCAGCAGGCGAGTCAATCCGATGCGACCTCCCACGAGCGCGATCCCGACGCCCGCTGGCTCAGCCGTTACCCTCGGCGACGGCTCGACGTCGAACTCTGGCGCGACGCCCTCCTCTCCGCCGCGGGAACTCTCGACGACCGCATGTATGGTCGCGCCCAACCGCTCAATGACACCGCGTTCGCTCGCCGAACACTTTACGGCACTGTCGTTCGCGAAGAACTCGATACGCTCCTGCGGCTGTTCGACTTCCCGGAAGCGTCGGTCCACAGTCCCGGTCGCGAGCCTACGACCACGCCGTTGCAGCAGTTGTTCGTCCTCAACGGTTCCCTGGTGCAGACGTGGTCGCGGACTTTTGCAGAATCACTCCTGCAGGAAGCTGACAACGACGCGGCACGAATCGAATCCGCCTACCGTCGGTTGCTTCAGCGTCCGCCCACTGCTGACGAGCAACGCCTGGGATTGGAGTTCGTCGCAACCGTCGCGGGGGACCAGCCGACAAGGCTGGAATTATGGACGGCCTACGCTCAAGTGCTGCTGGGCCTCAACGAGGTGCTGTCTCTGGAGTAGCCGAATGCGATCAAGCCGTCTCCTGTAGCTGAATTCGCAAGAATTCAGACCTTCCCTAACGACGGCTGAATTCTTGCGAATTCAGCCACGGTTCAGCTCTCAACGAGGACCGATGACCCGCCGGGCGACTCGCCCCTTGGAATCTTCAATGAACATCCCCTGCACGCGCCGCACACTGTTCGAACGCTGCGGCGGCGGACTCGGCGGCGTCGCCCTCGCGCACATGCTCGCCGACAATGTGCAAGCTCAACAACTGCCGACGCACGCGCCGCCGCGAGCGCGGCGCGTGATTCAACTCTTCATGAATGGCGGTCCGTTCGGTCCCGATTTTTTCGATCCGAAGCCCGCGCTCGAAACCCATGCCGGGCAACGTCCCGCCGCCGTCGACCTGAGAACCGAGCGGCCGACGGCGGGATTAGTGCCGTCTCCTTTCGAATTCGCTCCCGCCGGTGAGAGTGGTGTTCCGGTGAGCGAACTTCTTCCCCAGTTCGCCCGGTGCATCGACGACGTCTGCGTCTTGCGGTCGCTGCATACCGACAACCCGAATCATGGTCCCGCGCTGCATCTGATGAACAACGGCATCGTGCTCCCCACGCGGCCGAGCATGGGGTCGTGGATGCTCTACGGGCTGGGGGTCGAAAACGAAAGCCTGCCGGGGTACATCGTCCTCTGCCCCGGTCGTCCCGTGCGATTTGCGACCCTCTGGAGCAGTGCGTTTCTGCCGGCGGAGTTTCAGGGGACATACGTCAATCACGCGGACCTTTCCCCCGACAAACTGATCCCCAATCTCAAGCCTGCTCTGCCGGAGGCGACGCAGCGCCGGCAGCTCGACCTGCTCGGACAGCTCAACGGCCGGCATCTCGCCGCGCGACCGGGGGATCGCCACCTGGAAGCCCGCATCCAGGCGATGGAGACCGCCTTCCGCATGCAGACCGCCGCCGCGGAAGCCTTCGATCTGAATCAGGAATCGAAATCCCTCCGCGCGGAGTATGGCACGGGTCACTTCGCCAACGCCTGCCTGCTCGCGCGACGTCTCGCCGAGCGGGGGGTGCGGTTCACGCAGATCTACTACGGCAACGGACAACCCTGGGATACGCACAACGACCATCACAACCAGGTGCGCAAGCTTGCCGCCGACATCGACCAGCCAATGGCGGCACTGCTGACCGATCTGAAACGCCGCGGACTTCTGGAAGACACATTGGTCGTCTGGGGAGGCGAGTTCGGACGGACCCCCACCTCAGAAAACGGCACCGGGCGCGATCACAATCACTACGGCTTCAGCATGTGGCTCGCCGGCGGCGGCGTCCGCGGCGGCATGACCTACGGCGAATCGGACGAGTTCGGGTTCCGCGCCCAGGAGAACCCGGTCCACATCCATGACCTGCACGCCACCATTCTGCATCTGCTGGGGCTGGATCACCTGCGGCTCACCTACCGCTACGCCGGCCGCGACTTCCGCCTGACCGACGTGCACGGTCGGGTCGTCCACGAGATTCTGGTCTGATTCCCGGAACGAATCGCATCGCCGCGCCGGGGGAC
>JANRLN010000444.1:0-2250 GCA_033762515.1 Planctomycetaceae bacterium | reverse complement strand
TGAAACGCCCCATCCCCGACGAGAACGATCGGCCGCAACGCAGGATTCGCCACCTGGGCTCCAATGGAGGCGGGAATCGCGAATCCCATGGAGGTGTAGTAGGCCGGGCTCAGGAACTCGGTACGGCGATAGATCGTGAGGTCGGCGGCGCCGAACAAACAGTCTCCTACATCCGCCACCACGACCATGGATTCATCAAGCAATTCGTTGATCCGCGCGAACAGCCGCGCCGTCGTGATTTTGGCTGCAGCGTCCAGCACGAACTTCCCCGTTGACTTGGGCTTGGGGGGCAACGGCCGCCGGGAGGGCTTGAGGTCGAGTTTCAAGAGTCCTTTCACGAAGTCGGTGATCAGCACATCGTGAAAGTGATGGTGCGAAATCCGCAGTTCTTCGCTGGTCACGTAGATGCATTTTCCCGGATCCAGCTGCGCCGTGTAAATCCCCAGGTCGATGTCGGTCAGGAATGCTCCCAGAAGAATGATGCAATCGCTCTCTTCAACGAACTTCCTCACGGATTCGCGGCCCATCGCCCCTTCGTAGATGCCGACAAACAGAGGATGCTTCTCGCTCACCGTCGACTTGCCCAACAGCATGGTCGACATCCCGATCTGCGTCTGTTCGGCGAACTTGGTGACCTCTTCACTGAGCCCGAAACGATGGATCTCGACCCCTGCGATGATCACCGGGCGCTCGCTGCGGGCGATCATTTCACCGGCTTCCGCCAAGGCTTCCTTGAGCGCATCCTTATGACTCTTCGGAGTCTCTTTGGTCGGGAGATGCGGATACGGGCAGCGCGACTGCACGCGATCGCGGGGGAGTTCCAGATAAACCGGCCGCTTGTACCGAACCGCCGCATCGAGGCAGCGATCGATTTCGCGAAACGCCGTCAGCGGATCCTCAAGCGCTGCCGTGGCGACGGTGATCTTCTCGAAGACCTCGCGCTGCGTGCTGAAATCCTTGACGCGGTGATGCAACAGGGGATTCGACTGCCGTTCGACCACTCCCGGAGCGCCGCTGATCACGACCACCGGAGATTTCTCGGCGTACGCGCCGGCGATCGAATTGCAGAGGCTGAGTCCGCCGACGCAGTACGTCACGCAGACAGCCCCCAAACCGTGTACTCGGGCGTAGGCATCAGCGGCATAACCGGCACAGTCTTCACGCGTGGCGCCGATCACCTGCAACGGACTCTCTTCCAATTCTCCGTAGAACTGCAGCACGAAGTCGCCGGGGATGCCGAACACGTCGCGGACGCCATAGTCCTGCAAACGCTGAATGAGGTATTCTCCGATCGTCGGAGACGCAGGATGCGTCGCGGAGGCGATCACCGCGGAAGTCTTCGCCGCCGTCTTCTTGACTGCGACTCGTCCGTTCGACTTGGCAGCTTTAGCGGAAGCCCCATCGCGGCTGGCCATGAGCGAGTCCTTCCACGCGATTGCGCAACGAGATTCAGGCAGCACGAAGAGAACGCTCGAATTCTTGACCGTCCGGGGGAATGGGTCAATCGCGATTCCGCGATCAGCCCCGCGAATTCATCAATCGTGTGATCCCGAAAATGCTAGTCTGCTAGAAAGTGAGATAGCGCGGGATTCTGGTCGCGGGGTCGCGCACGGCTTTCCGTGCGGGCTTGAATCACGCGCGTAATCGGGTTGATGGGCCGCGAAAGGGTCTCACCATGTCTCGGACAGCGCTGATTGCAGTGACCATGGTGGTGGTTGCCTGGCTCGGTTCAGCGAAAGAGGCGGCAGCGGAGGTGGCGGGCGAGAGCTATCTCTCCGTGGTCACCAACCTCTCGGGGGGCGGCGTCCAACTGCTGCTGAACTTTGACGACGGCGCCGAACTGGTGACGTTCACCACTCGGGGCGGCGGGCTGGGGACGGGGATCTACTCGGAGACAGGTGGTTTGATGTCCCACGTCACTGCGGTCTTCGCACCCAACCCCACATTAACGTCGTTCCAGGCCGTGAATCTGACATTCGCCGGAGCGGAGCGGTTGCTCGGCGTCGGGTTTGGCAATTCCGGACGGCTGGTGCTCGTCAGCGGGGTGAAGCGTCCCTGATCTGCGTTCCCGGACGGCTCACTTCAGAGCCGTTTCCCCGGGGCTGAGCGGTCTCAGCGCGACAATCGACGCATGGTCCCGTTATGGACGTGTGGCCGCGACGGTGCGTTCGGCCGGGCCGATGTAGTTCGATGAGGGGCGAATGATCTTGTTGTCGCTGATCTGCTCGATCACGTGAGCGCACCAGCCGA
>JANRLN010000443.1:0-10661 GCA_033762515.1 Planctomycetaceae bacterium | reverse complement strand
CGAAACGTGTTCTGCAACGCCTCGGCTGCGAGATCCCGGTCTCGCAGCACCCCGGCGAGGAACGTCAGCACATCCAACCCAAACTGGGCATACAACGCGTCTACCTCGGCAGGCCGCAGTCTTTGATCCGCCGCCGATTCTGATGCCGTCTCGGGATGCGAGACGACCGCCGAATCCCGCGAAGCGGGTCTCTGACCTGCACTCGGCTCCAACGCGTGGTCCTGTTTGCGCTGTTCGTCACTGGTACTGATGGGGGGAGCGAGGGGATTATTTTCCGTTGAACGGGGAATTTCCTGAATGACCAGTAGGAGTCGTCGTAAGCTACTTCAAAAAAGCGACTTGCAGCGATCTTGTGCGGCAGCCCGGGAAAGAGCCGCCCTAGTCCCCCCATTTGACCGCACCGACACCGTCGTTCCCGCCGACGGCACCGGGGCAGCCAGCGAACGCATCCTTTTCTGGGGATGCTCGCCTCGTGTGACTCCGCTCATCACGCGGAGCCTGATGGCCTACTTTCGTTTCAGCCCACAGCCCTCAGCCCTGCCATCAGCACTCCCGATGCCACGGACGCGTTGAGGGAACCGACGGCTCCGCGCGGGGTGATCCGACAGACTTCGTCGCACAGATCGAGCGTCAACCGGCGCAAGCCTTGTTCCTCGTTGCCGATGACCAGCAGCCACGGCCGGTCGTGCGGGATTTCGCGGATGTCTTTCGTCGCGTGCTCCGAACTCCCCAGCAACCACAAACCGGCCTCTTTGGCCAACTTGAGGGAAGCTGCGAGATTGGACACCTGGGCGAACGGGACCGCTTCAACACCCCCTGCAGCAACATCGTAGACGGTTGCCGACATGGGAGCAGAGCGGTCGCGGGTCAAGACGATGCCGCGAATGCCGAAAAAAGCCGCCGTGCGAAAGATGGCGCCGACGTTGTGCGGGTCTTGCAGACAGTCGAGCGCCAACCAGACGTCGCCGTTGGCAAGTGGCGCGCAGTTCCAAAGCTCCTCCAGCGCTGTGGACGCCCGCTCGCGGACCAGGGCCGACGTCGCTCCGGTCCGCTCCGACTTTTTAGAACCGCGCGAGCGGCCCTGAGAAGGCGACAATTCGGTGCGCAGAGGGATCCCCTGCGCGCGGGCGGCATCAACCACAGGCTGCCAACCTTCGGAAGGTCGCCCCGGCGGCAGATGGATTTCCAGCACATCGAGGGGCCGAGTCGCCAGGGCTGCGGCCACGCTGTGGGGATTCCGTAAGGTCAGCGTCATGCCCGCGCTCCCGCCTGAGACAAGCGCTGACGCAGGCGTTCGTAACAGAAGATCCCGGCGGCAACGGCCGCGTTGAGCGAGCCAACTTTGTCGGCCGTGGGGATCCGCACGCGGTCATCACACAGGGCCCAAATCTCCGGCGATACGCCTCGACCTTCGTTGCCGATCACAATGGCGGTCGGTCCGGTCAGGTCGACATCCTGGAGACGCGTCGAGGCCTTTTCCGACGCCGCCACAATCCGAACGCCGGTGGATTTCAACCGTGCGACGCCGCTCGACAGATCGTCGACGCGAGCGATCGGGACGTGATTGACCCCGCCGGCGGAGCTGCGCACCACCTGGCTGTTGACGGCCGACTGCTCGCGAACACCGACGACGAGGCCATCGGTCGCCAGTTCCACCGCGGAGCGCACGATCGCGCCGAAATTGAACGAATCCTGGATGCCGTCCAGCACCAGCCAGCGTTCCACGCGAGGTTTTCGCAGCATCAGTTGTCCGAAGTCGGAGTAAGGAAATTCCGGCAGCACGGCGGCCAATCCCTGATGTTCTTCCGTGCGGCAGCGGCGGGTGAGAGCCGAGTCGGCCAATTCGGTCAGCACAATGCCGAATTGGCCGGTGCACTGACGAATCTCGGACAACACCTCGGAAGGGCACCGCGGGGAGATCAGCACCTCGGCGGGTCGCCAGATTGCGGCACGGAGCGTCTCCAGGACGACGTGTCGCCCCCAGATCCAGCAGCGATTGTGATTTCCCACCAGCTTCGGCCGACCCGAAGCGGAACGTGGCGACGACATGCTCGGAAACTCTCGAACTGCGAAACCGGCAGTGTAACGCGGTGGAACTTGAAATTCGCCGCAGGCGTTCGCAGCCCAACTGCTTCCACAACGCCGTGGTCGGGCAGCGGGTGGGTCCGCGCCGCGAGGGTCTACCGATCGCGGGCGGGTCGGGGCGATGCGTGGAGGTTCAAGTCGCGGCGTGAGCCCCGAGTCTCCGCTCCGAGTGATGGTAGCGGACCGTCTTGGATTAGTGCATGCTGAATCGTCGGCGGTATGCTACCGGTCTGACCCTCGTCAACCCAATGCGACACAGTCGCTGTGTTAAGCAGAATCCTCACCGATGCGTATCGGAATTTACGGCGGCACGTTTGATCCGATTCATCTGGCCCATCTGGTGCTGGCGGAGCAATGTCTGGAACAGGCTGCTCTGGACGAAGTCTGGTTTATCCCCGCGGCCCAACCACCCCACAAGCTGGGGGCGAGCATTTCGCCGCCGGCCCAGCGACTGGCGATGCTGGAGTTCGCGATCGCCGGTCATCCGCGATTTCGAGTGGATCGCGTGGAGCTCGAGCGGGGAGGGCCTTCGTTCACGGTTGATACCTTGTCGCTACTGCAGGCTCGACATCCTGCGGACGAATGGTTCCTGCTGCTCGGCGCCGATGCCATCCGCGATTTTCCAACATGGCGTGAACCGGAGCGCATCCTGGAACTGGCCCGCATTGTGGCGGTGAATCGCGGGGGGCAGCCGCTGCCCGATCTGGCGCCGGTGCAAGGGGGAAGGGCGGAGCGAGTCCAGGTCGTCGAGATGCCCGGCCTGGAGATCTCCGCGACCGATCTCCGCGCTCGCGTCGCGGCCGGGCGATCAATCCGATTCCTGGTCCCGCGAGCCGTCGAAGTTTACATTCACCAGCAGGCTCTTTATCGTCGCGCGACGTCCTAAACTGTCGGTGCGCGGTCTCCGTCCTGCGAACTCCGAGTCGACGACCGCCCGGTTTCCGCGGAAGTTCTGTTACCTCCGCACGTGGGTGGGCATCCAGAAGCTCGGTTCCCCATGTCCGCTTCCCCCAAATGAGGTGTTCCGATGCTGTCCTTACGAACGTTCCGAGTGGCTGCCATTGTGATGAGTGCGGCCGTCGCCGTCGGCGTGCTGCAAGTCGTCTCGGCACAGAGTGCACCCCAGGTCGGCGACAAGGCGGCCGATTTTGAGTTGCCGGCGAACGACGGCAAGACCGTCAAGCTCTCTCAGGCTCTTGAGACCGGACCGGTCGTCCTGGTCGTGCTGCGGGGTTTTCCGGGTTATCAATGCCCTGTCTGCAATCAGCAAGTCGGACAGTTCCTGGGCAAGGCCGACGCGTTCAAGGCGGCCGGCGCCACAGTCCTCTTCGTCTATCCCGGAGCCAAGGCGAGCTTGATGCAGCGTGCCGGAGAGTTCATGAAGGACAAGGCGATTCCCGACCACTTCCGACTGCTCGTTGACGGCGACTACAAGTTCACCAACGCCTACAAACTGCGGTGGGACGCCCCCAATGAAACCGCTTACCCGTCGACCTTCGTGATCCAGAAAGATCGCCAGATCTCTTACGCCCTCGTCAGCAAGACGCACGGCGGACGGGCGAAAGTGGACGACGTCCTGCAGTCGCTGGCTGCCAAGCGGTGATCATGAATCCCTCAGGGCGCGCATCAGAATCCGTTGCGCCATTGCGGATGCGTGAAGCTCCCGATCTCACCCCCCCAAATCTCCAACAAGCTCCAAGATCAAAACTCCCAACCCGACCTCGCCCACGGCACGTTTGCGATTCGGTCGTTGGGATCTCTTTGAGATTTGATGTTTGAGATTTGATGTTTGAGATTTGATGTTTGAGATTTGATGTTTGAGATTCGATGTTTGAGATTTGTTGGTTGATCTCCACAAGAATCGCGCAAGTGATTTTGAAGCGATGCTCAGGGGGGCTGCGTCGCCGGCTCCCGGGAAACTTGATCTGCGCCGGGATTTCGACCGTCGCTGATTTGGCCGTCAACCAGAGAACTGACAAGGACGCCTCTTGAGCTGTCGCGGACTCTTCATTGCCGGTACAGACACCGGCGTCGGGAAAACTCAGGTGGCGTGTCTGATCGTGCGTGCTCTCCGCGCGGCGCAGTTCCGTGTGGGTGCTTACAAGCCGGTCTGCAGCGGCGCACAATCGCTGCCGGGTCGCCCACCGCTGTGGGAGGATCTATCGCGACTGGAGGCGGCCCTGGGGGCGCCCACTGAGCTTGATCGACTCTGCCGCCAACGGTTTCTGGCGCCGCTGGCGCCGCCGCTGGCGGCGCGTCTGGAACAAACGGCCGTGGACGTTCAGGCTGTCGACTCCGGACTGATCGACTGGCTGGATCACGCGGAGGTGATGATCGTCGAAGGGGCTGGTGGATGGCTCTGCCCCCTGACGGAATATCAGACGCTGGCGGACTGGGTTGCGCGCTGGCGCTTTCCGGTCCTCGTCGTTGCCCGTCGGACGCTGGGCACCATCAACCACACGCTGTTGACGATCGAATCGATCCGGCGGCGCGGACTGCAAGTGGTCGGCGTTGTGCTCAACCAGACTGATCCCGGTGAGGACGACTTGTCCGTTTCTACCAATTGTGCCGAGATCGAGGCGCGATCGGGCGCGCCGGTCTTGGGGGAAGTCATGTTCGGCGCGACGGACGAATTGCGTCGCGAGGGTCAAGCAGTCACAATGCACTGGCAATCAATGATGGGTCGTCTGACTGCCCCGATCCGCCCCGGATGAGTTCCGTTCTGCGCGGATGCCGTCGTCGTCGTTCCCTGAGCGTTCGAGAAGTCATCCACACGCGCTAAGACGGGATCGCGGAGCATGGCGTTCGAGGTTACTTGCGGCGAGTGCAACGGGCAATTGTTGATCGAGACGGCGGGGGTGATCGTCGAGTGTCCATTGTGCGGGGCGCACCTGTCGATTCCCGAGTCAGCAGCCGAGCCGGTCCCCGAAGAGCCGCCTTCGCCGGTCGTTGCGGAGCCGACAACCCCGGAGACACCGGCATCTGCAACCGCTGAACTCGCGGCGCCGGAGTCGATTCCTCCGGAGACGTCTCCGCCTGTCGATTCCGGTGAGCATGCGAACGACAACGGCCAGGCAGTGACGACGGAAAACGTCGCCGAGGCCTGGGTTTCGCATAGCCAACCGAATCTCGCCGAGTTTCTGGCGGCCGCCCCGAGCAGCAGCCCTCTCACCGACGAGTTGCCGGTGAATCCGGAAGAGCAACGGCTTGCGGAAGAGCCCACGCAGGTGTTGAGCAAGCAGGCGGCGGTGGAGCTCCAGGCAGCCGTGGAACCTGCACCGACCGCCGCCAGTCCGGAACCTCCTCCGGCGGGTGCGGCGCCGCCGGAGCCGCCGGCGTCAGCGCCGACTCCGCCCGGATCTGCGGTCGAGAACGCACGTTCTGCGGAGGAGCCGCAGGCGATGCCGGCCCCCCCCGACATGGTTCCCCGGCACTATTTCATTCTGGTGGCAGGGTACGCCAGTGCGGTAACGCTGGCGCTCCTCTATCTCCTGTTCAATTCCCGCACGCATGCCCTGGAGAGCCTGCCCGACCTGGTCCCGCAGATCCGCAAAGACGGCGCCGTGGGGATGCCGCGAGTCCTGCCGAAAATGAATGTCGCGGAGGGACATGAGTTGAAACTGGGCCAATCCGAGCGTTACGGCAATGTGCGGGTGACGCCGGTCAAGGTGACGCGCGGTCCGGTGAAGTTCGTCCACGGGTATGGAAACGCCCGCGCGACAAAGGAACCCAGCGCTCCAGTGCTCAAGTTGTGGCTGAAGTTCGAGAATGTCTCGCGGAGTCAGGAGTTCCCGCCGCTCGACCAGACGCTGGTCTTTCGCCGCATCTTCGACAAGAAGCTGAAGTCCGAATTCGCATTGAGCTTCGTCTGCCGGCAAGATCAGCGTACTCGCGACAAAGGGGAACGTTTCTTCGCGTTCGACATGCCGGAGTTCAGCGAATTCCATCTGGCGGATCAGAACCTCAATCGCTGGCTGAAGCCGGGAGAAACCTGGGAGACCTATATCCCGTCGGTGGAAGATCTTGTGGAAGTCGACGGTGACTGGGTCTGGCGCGTCCTGTTTCGCAAAGGGCTGAACGCCAGCTCCGGTCGCGGAGTCACCACCCTCATCGATGTCAAATTCACAGGCGACGACGTTATTGTGGAAGGTTGAACCTCGTCCATCACCCGCATCGAGAGGCGCTCGCCATGTCGGACTTGTCGCGTCGTTCGTTTCTCGGGCAATCGGCCGCGGCAACAACCTGGGCGATGTCTGCGTCGCTCGCCGCCGCCCCCAGTGAACGCCTGACCGTCGCCCTGATCGGCTGCGGCGGGATGGGGAGCAACCATCTGCAACTGCTCGCCGCGCGGCAGGACAGCACCCTCAGATACCTGTGTGATTGCGACTCGACGCGCCTGGCGACGGCCGCCAAGTCCATCGAGAGTCAAGTCGCGGTTCCCCCGACCCTGGTCTCTGACCTGCGCAACGTCCTTGACGATCCCGAGGTCGATGCCGTCTGGATTGCGACCCCGGATCACTGGCACGCTCCGGCGACGTTGCTCGCCCTGGCCGCCGGGAAGCATGTGTACGTCGAGAAGCCTTGCTCGCACAACATTCGCGAAGGCCGCCTGATGGTCGACGCCGCACGGAAAGCGAAGCGTGTGGTGCAGGTGGGGACACAGAGTCGCAGCACGCCTCACGTCATGGAAGCCATGCAGCTCCTGCGCGACGGGGTCATCGGCGACGTGCTGGTCGCCAAGGCGTGGAACAGCCAGTTGCGGCGCAACATCGGCAAGACGCAACCCTCAGATCCTCCCCCCCACCTGGACTATGACCTCTGGCTGGGACCGGCTCCCCTGCGACCCTATCGCAGCAATATGCTCCCCGGCGTGTGGCGCTTCTGGCGCGAGTACGGCTGCGGCGACATCGGCAACGACGGCGTGCACGACATCGACATCGCCCGCTGGGGACTGGGAGTCGACACTCATCCCTCCCTGGTCTCCGGTTTGGGAACAAAACTCTTTTTCGATGACGACCAGCAGTTCCCCGACAGTTACTTCTCGGTCTTTGAATACCCCGGCGACGGCAACGTCGGGCACATCCGGCAGTTGATTTACGAACAACGTGACTGGTCACCTTACTTCCAGGAAGGGGCCGAAAACGGCAACGCCTTCTACGGAACCAAAGGCCTCATGCTGCTGCACAAATCGGGCGGCTACCAGGTCTTCGGCCCGCGGAACAAGCTGATCCGCGAGGGGACCGGACGGCCCGATACCCCCGCCCATCATCAGAACTTCGTGGACTGCATCCGTAGCGGCGGCACTCCCCACGCCGACATCGCCGTGGGGCATCTCTCCGCCACGCTCTGCCATCTGGCGAACATCAGTACGAAACTGACGCAGACGCTGACGTTTGATCCGGAGGCGGAAACGTTTCCGAGTTGCCCGGAAGCTCGGGAACTTTTGTCGCGGGAATATCGTCCGGGACACTGGGCGGCGCCGACGGACGCATGAATCTCCGCGCGTTGCCATAAGCCCGTGGCCTTGCGAATCGGCACCGCAGTTTGGGCCGAATGGGGGACTGCTGAGGCGTTGTCCCGAAAATTGTGAAAACTGTTCCAACGACGGGAATATTCCAGATTGGGCGGCATCTGAATGCTGGAAACTGACTTGCCATGTCTGATCTGAAGCCGGCACCGACGCTCACGGCCTTGATCGACGAGCATTACGAGCTCATCTATCGGTACGCCTATCGATTGTGCGGGCGGCAGGCCGATGCGGAAGATCTGACGCAGCAAACGTTTCTGGCGGCGCAGGCCCATCAGGATCAATTGCGTGACACGGCGGCCAGCCGGGCCTGGCTTTGCTCGATTGTTCGCAATGCGTTCCTGCAGGGAAAGCGCCGCCGACTGAGGACGGTGGCACTCACCGACGGCGTGGAGTCATCGGTGCCGCCGGTCCCGGCGGACGGGATCGACAGCGACGAGTTGCAGGCAGCCCTGGCGACGTTGCCGGAGGAGTTTCGTTCGCCGCTGGTGTTGTTCTATTTTCGCGAATTCAGCTACAAGGACATTGCCGCGGCATTGAACGTCCCGCTGGGAACTGTGATGAGCCGTCTCTCTCGCGGGAAGTCGCTCTTGAGACAACGCCTGGCGCCTGACGACGACGCCGAGAAACAGCCGACTGATCGCAGGGGGGGGCGGGTTGCCGTACTGCCACAGAAGTGATTGCCATGAATTGCGCCGACGCACTGGAATGGATGGAAGCGGGGGAACTCGGCGGCGCGGCTGACGCGGAAGCCGAGTTGGCCGAAGCGCGCCGACATCTCGCTGTCTGTCCCGAGTGTCAGGCCGTCTGGCCGCTCCGTCAGGTTTGGGCGAGAACCTTGTCGGCAACGATGCCGCAAGTCGAAATCCCTGCTGGTCTGCGCGAACGGCTGCTGGCGGATGTCCCCGTCGTTTCGTCGGCGCCGGTCAGCATTCCGCGGCCCCGCCGTCGTCGGCTCACATTCGGGTTGGCAGGTGTGTCGGCCTTGCTGTTGCTGGCTGCCATTTTCCTGAACTCGGTCCGTCCGCTTCCTCCGTCTCCGGTGCTGCTCCCCGACCTCTATGCGGGGGCGGCGGTGGAGTACGCCGAGCTTCCGGCATTCTCAGGGACGTTTCTCCCCCGGCTGCCGGCCGAGTGGACATCAGTTTTCTCGCTCGATCAGGCTCTGGTCCGGGGCTTCCCCAAGGCGGGACCGGCGACCGGCGCCGCGGCCTTTATTCCCTTTCAGTTCACGGTGCGCGGCCGACAGGAGCCGCTGCGCGGCCGACTGCTGATGGTTCCCCGGGCCCGATTCGCGATGTCCCGGGGAACGCGTGCCCAACCAGCGCTCTCCTCCCGCTTCAGTTCTGCAGCGGTGCGGTATGTGCCGGAAAGTGCCGCGGCCTTTGTCGTCTGGGAAGAGGACGATCTGGTGTTCGTGTGCCTGATGCCGAGCGGTCCCGCCGATCTCGAACGCTTTGTCCACGCGATGTCGGGCACGCGGTCGATGACGTAGCGACGGATCAAGAGCGGAGAGTCCAGCGTCGAGAGCCAGAAACGACTGCCTGTCGATGGCTCTGGACTCTCCGCTCTCGTCACTACGCCAGAATCCCCTGCACGACGTGGCCGTGCACGTCGGTGAGCCGATAGCGGCGGCCCTGGAACTTGTACGTCAGCCGCTCATGGTCGATCCCCAAGAGGTGCAGCATCGTGGCGTGCAGATCGTGAATGTGCACGGGATTCTCGACGATGTTGTAGCCGTATTCGCAGGTCTGGCCGTAGGTGGTTCCCGGCTTAATCCCCCCGCCGGCCATCCAGATCGAGAAGCATCGCGGATGATGGTCGCGACCAAAGTTGCTGGGGGTGATCAGCCCCTGGCAGTAGTTGGTGCGGCCGAATTCGCCCCCCCAGATGACGAGTGTTTCGTCGAGCATGCCCCGCTGCTTCAGGTCCTTCACTAAGGCGGCCGCGGCCTTGTCGGTCTGCCGGCATTCGTTGCCGATCGCTCCCGGCAGGCCGCCGTGGTGGTCCCAGTCCTGATGGTAGAGCTGGATGAACTTCACCCCCCGCTCGGCCAGTCGCCGCGCCAGGAGACAATTCGCCGCGAACGTGCCGGGATCTTTGGCGTCGGAGCCGTAAGCATCGAAGACGTGCTGCGGCTCATCGGTGAAATTCGTGACGTCGGGAATGCTCGACTGCATCGCGAAGGCCATCTCGTAGTTGTCGATGCGGTTGGTGATCTCGGCGTCGGGCGTCCCCGCGAACTGATGCTGGTGCAGCTCCCTGAGTCCATCGAGCACCAGGCGGCGATTCTCGGCTGTCACCCCGGCGGGATTCCCCAGATAGAGCACCGGATCAGCCGCCGGACGAAACCGGACTCCCTGATGTTTCGAAGCCAGGAACCCTGCCCCCCACAGATGCGACATCAGGGGTTGCCCCCCCTTGTTCTTCGTGATCAGGACCACGAACGACGGAAGATTGGCGTTGTCAGTGCCGAGGCCGTAGTCGAGCCAGGCGCCGATGCTCGGGCGACCGGGGATCTGATGCCCGGTCTGCATGAAGGTCACCCCCGGGCCGTGGTTGATCGATTCGGTGTACATCGAGCGGATGATGCAGATGTCGTCCGCGATCTTGGCCGTCTCCGGCAACAATTCGCTCAACACGTTCCCGGAGTCACCATGCGGCTGGAATTTGAACGGCGACCCGGCGAGCGGGATCGAACTCTGATTGGCCGACATTCCCGTCAGCCGCTGCCCGGCGCGGACCGAATCGGGCAACTGCTGACCGTGCTTTTCGACGAGCAGCGGCTTGTGATCGTACAGATCGAGCTGTGACGGCCCCCCCGACTGAAACAGGTAGATCACCCGTTTCGCCTTCGGTGCGAAGTGGGCGCCACCCAGCACGCCGTGATCGGGAGCCGATTCGGCGCGCGCCGTCGCACCGTTCATCAATTCCGCCAGCGCGATCCCGCCCAGCCCCACGCCAACGCGATTCAAGCATTCACGGCGACTCAGGCGATACCAGGGTTCATGGCCGGTGCAGTGATGTGCGTGATTCATGACTGTCTCTC
>JANRLN010000442.1:0-10085 GCA_033762515.1 Planctomycetaceae bacterium | reverse complement strand
CTCGACGATTCCCGGAGATCAAGGCGTCAACAATCGCGACATGTTCGTGCGCCTCCTCGGCGAGCCGGTCGAAGTCATTATGCACGCGGTCGTGCTCCCAGGAGACGTCGCGCAGGCCGCGAAACAGCAGTTGCAGTCGGTTCAGTTCGCTCGTCAGAAATGCGTTGTCGGCAGACAGGGCAATCAAGTCGTGCAGCTGATTGTCGAGTTCCCGCGCCCGGATGATCGCTTTCTCACCCCCCCGTCCGTTGGCGGACTGCAGCTTGGCGAAGTCTCTCCCCAAAGCCTTCAGGGACGCCAGGCTGATCCGGCCGCAGGCGCCGCGAACCGCTTCGCACTCCAGGGCCCGCCGCACTCGGCAGACCTCGCGAACTTCACGCGCAGAAATCTGGCGGACAACGGCTCCCCGATTCGGCTGCAGCGTCAACAACCCCACCCCCCCCAAAGCAATCAACGCCTCGCGAATGGGGGTATGGCTCACGCCGAACCGGTCAGCAAGTTCCTGCGTGACCAGATGCTGACCGGCCGACAGCCGGCCGTGAAATATGTCGCCGATCAGCGATTGCACAATCACTTCGCGCCGCAGTCCGTGACGGGGACTGGCTGCGACCGGGCACGGCGGGGCTGGTTCGGCGGCGGGCATCGACAGGCACCAAGGAAGCCTCGGTTCGGCGGGGTGTTTGCGTCAGCTCTGAAGATAACCATCAACACGCAGCGATGCAATCGAGTCTACAGAACTTCCGGGGGATTCTATAGAATCGTGGCCGCTCCGCGGGAACCGCTTGAGGCCTCCTCAGTTGCCGACTCGGATCGTCCCGCGCGCCAGAAAATGATCCGGGGGCTGACGAACCTTGAGCGTATAGACCCCCGGCTTCATCGGCGCGTTCAGTTTGATGTCGAACGGCATCGGGTCGCAGGCGTCGGTTTCGGGAATGAACACGGCGCTCTGCTCCAGCACATCAGATCCCGATTTGTCCGGCCGCGTGATCTCAATCAGCACTGGGCCGCACTCGCCGGCCAGTTGACCACGAATCTGCAGCAAGGCGTCCGGTTCCAGCCGGTCGACGGTCAATTCCGGCGCATCCTCGAAGGGCGCAACCCGGGAACAGGCGCCGGCGTCAAGCAGCGTGGCGTTGGTTCCATGAAAGCTGAGGATCTTCTGCGGAACCGGCTCCGGGCGCTGGGCCAATCCAAATGCCAAGAACACAACCGCGAGCAAGGCTGCAGGAGCCAAGACATATCGTCGGGCCATCCCATTCTCCCACTGCGTAGCGTCGACTCAGGCAGACACCGCGGGGAGGACAGTACGATCACGGGCGCAATGAGTCAATCGGCGGCCGCGCCCTCAAGCCGCGATCAACGCAGCGTCGTCCGCAAGACGACCGGCTGAAAGCCGCGGACGACAATCACATCGGTCTTCAGATTCTCGCGAAACGCCCGCTCGCCGATGATCCCCAGCGCCTGATTCTGCGCTCGGCTGAGATCGACCCCAGGCGCCGCCTCCAGATAAGCCAACAGTCGCCCGTCCGGGGACATCAGCACGTAGCCGGGAACTCCGGGCGCCGGGATGGTCGACTTCTGCACGATCCCGGCGCCGCTGAACTTCGGCGGCTGTGCCGCCTGCGGCCCGCCATTCGTGACAGGTGGCGCCGAAGTCGCCGGGATCGGGGATCCGTTCGAACTGGGAGTCATGGGGGCCGGGATACTTGTCGGCGGACTCGCGGGAGCAGCTTCCGCGGCCTTCAACTTCGACTCATTCTGCTTTTGCAGCGACATGAGCCGGGCGTCGCGTTCCTGAGTCTCGGACGTCAGGCGATAGAAGTCGACATAGTCCGCCTGAATCTTGCCGTACCGCTGAATCGTCGCCAGGCGCTGCTGCACATGGCTGGTGAACGCCGGGTGATCCGCCGCGGTCTCGAGCGCCGTATAAGCGGCCTTCAATGCGGTCAGGTCCCAACTCTGAGGCTCGGCCTGCAGCATCGCCCGAAACTGCTGGTCGAGGGTCGCCAGTTGTTGACGCAAGTCCTCCAGCGACCCTGGCTCGACCGGTTCGGTCACCCGCCCATCCGCCACGCCAACCGCTTCCGCGGTCGGATTCAGCACGGGAGCGCCGGTCTTGGTTGAGCCCTCCGTCATGGCTGGTCCAAAGGGGGAGGGATCAAAGGCGTCGGTTTCGGCCGCCACCTCGGTTTCCAACTCTTGGGCAATCGGCCCCTGGATGAACGGGATCGGCTTATCCGGCCCTTTCGGAACCGCTGGGGCGGCGGGCGCACGACCGTTCGCTGCGACAATCGCCTTCCCCGCGATCCAGCGGTACTCCCGGAGCGGAGGCTTGATCTTGTACATCCGCGTTTCGCCGCGATCGGTGACGAATGTCTCTTCGCCGAGGATGTCGACCGTGTCCCCCTTGGACAGCGTTCGCTGGTACACGCTCCGCTCGGCTCCCAGATTGCTGCCGACGTGCACGATCACGTTGTTCGAGGTCAGCGAACCGCGGCCGGAAGCGAGCTTCTGCACGTATTCCGACTGAATCCAACTGAAGCTGTCCGGCGGAGGCGCGATCATCGCCCACCCGCCGGGATCATGCCGGTGAACGGTCACCCGATCGCCGCGACGCAGTTTTCCCGTGGGGTAATACTTGGGGCCAGGCCCGCAGCGAACGAATTCGTCGTCAACATCCACGACGGCTTCGTAGGGAAATTTGCGCTCCTGCGCGTCAGCCGGAGAGAGTCCAATGCCCAGCAGACCGAGCGCCAGCCAGACGGGACGCATACGGAATTCCTCCAGGCTTGGCCGTTGTTCACCCGCGGGTCGGCGAATTTCGCCACTTCCCACCCGCGACGGTGCGCGTGATCTAGCGGATTTTGCCGCTGGCCTCAAGATCAATCCGCCGGTGCAACCTGGTCCCGGAACGGCGAGGTGCGTCGAATCTCCCCGACGCTTGCCGCCGGGCTCGCCTCAAGAATCCGCCGAAAACTGCGGGGGAATTCGTCGACAGCTCGCGGTCAGAATCGGGAGCGGCCGCGGCCCGACTCTGGGAGGGGGGTTAACCGGCCGAGAGTTTGGCCACGATCCTTTCTTTCACCGTCGCCGCGTCGGCTCCCTTGAGTTGCTTCATCACCTGACCGATCAGGGCTCCGACGGCGGCCTGTTTGCCGGCCTGGAAGTCAGCGACGGCTTTCGGGTTCTTCTCAATCACCGCGGCGATGGCCGCGTCAATCGCTCCGTCGTCCTGGACCACCGCGAGACCCCTGTCCGCGATAATCGCATCGATTTGTTCCAGGGTTGCCGGCGGCACCTCCTCATTGGCTCCCAGCAGCGCGAGGAAAACCTCCCGAGCCGACTTGATCGTCAACTGTTTCCGCGCCACTCGCTGAATCAACGACGCGAGCACAGGGGGGCGGACCGGGAACGTCTCAATGGCGAGCCGACGTTCCTTCATTTCCCGCAGCACGTCCTGCGTGACCCAGTTGGCCGCCTGCTTGCCGTCTCCGCAGCCGCCGGCGACCTCTTCGAAATAGGAGGCGACGAGCTGCCCCTGATCGACGATCACCGCGGCATCGTACGGCGACAGCTGGAATTCCGCCTGAAAGCGCTTCCGGAGCGCCGCCGGGGTTTCGCACATCTCGCTGCGAATCGCCTGCAATTGCTCGGGGGAGATCGTCACCGGCGCCAAGTCAGGGTCTGGGAAGTAGCGGTAGTCGGCCGCCTCCTCCTTTTCCCGCATGGTGTAGGTGACCCCGCGGTCGGGGTCGAATCCTCGGGTCGACTTGGGGGCGTCCTTGATCGTCTTGCCGGTCCGCTGGAACTCTTCCCACTGCCGCTGAATCTCGTACGTCACGGCCTGTTCGGTGAACCGGAAACTGTTGAGGTTCTTGATCTCAACAATCGGCGTGGCCACCTTCGTGCCGTCGTGTTGGTGGACGTGCAGGTTGACGTTGGCGTCGCAGCGGAGACTCCCTTCCTGCATGTTGCAGTCCGAGACTTCCAGGTACGTCAACAGGCTGTGCATCTCCTGCAGCAGCTTGCGGGCCTCTTCCGCGCTCCGCAGATCGGGTTGCGTGACGATCTCGACCAGCGGCGTCCCCGCACGGTTGAGGTCGACCATGCTGTCACGACCCCGGCCTGACTCATCGTGCAGGTTCTTTCCGGCGTCTTCTTCCAGATGGGCTCGGATGATGCCCACTCGGCGAAAGTCCCCGGTTTCCGCATTCAATTCCAGGTCGACGTGGCCGTCAAAGCTGAAGGGAAGATCGTACTGGCTGATTTGATACCCCTTGGGCAGGTCGGGGTAGAAGTACTGCTTGCGGTCCCACTTGGTGTACGGTGCAATCTGGCAGTCCAGCGCCAATGCCGTCTTGATCGCCAGCCGCAACGCCTCGGCATTCATTACCGGCAGCGCCCCCGGCAGTCCGAGGCAGACGGGACACGTCTGCACGTTCGGCTGATCCGGGTTGAACGCCGTGCTGCAGCCGCAGAAAATCTTCGTGCGCGTCTGCAATTGCACGTGGACTTCGAGGCCGATGATGACGTCGTACATGGGGTGTCAGGTGTCAGGTGTCAGGTGTCAGGTGTCAGGTGTCAGGTGTCGGGCTTTTCAGTTCTGACGCCCGATCCCTCTGAAACCACTTGCGGTCGCCGGGTATGCCAGTCGGTCTCCCGCTCGTGCATCCTTGCTGTTCGCAGCAGGCGGTCTTCTTCGAACGGCGGAGCAAGAAGCTGCAGGCCGATGGGGAGGCCGGCTTGAGTGAAACCGCAGGGAATCGAGATACCGGGGATGCCGGCGAGATTCGCGCTGATCGTGTAGATGTCGGAAAGGTACATCGCCAGGGGGTCATTCGTCTTCTCGCCGAGCTGAAAGGCCGCTGTCGGCGTGACCGGTCCGGCGACAATGTCCACATCGGCGAAGGCTCGGTCGAAGTCCTGGCGGATCAGGCGACGAACACGCAGCGCCTTGACGTAGTATTGATCGTAATAGCCTGACGACAGCGCGTAGGTGCCCAGCATGATCCGGCGTTTGACTTCGGCTCCGAACGCTTCGCCGCGGCTGGCGGCGTACATTTCGGTCAGGGACTTGGCCGCTTCTGTCCGATGTCCGTAATGGACCCCGTCGTATCGGGCCAGGTTGCTCGACGCCTCGGAACCCGCAATGAGATAGTACGTGGCGATTGAGTATTTGGAATGGGGCAACGTGATGTCCCGCAGCTCCGCCCCGAGCGACCGGTAGACGTCGAGTGCCGTGCGTACGCAGGCTGCCACTTCGGAGTCGAGGCCGTCCGCGAAGAATTCGCGGGCGACGCCGATCTTCAGACCCTGCAGCGGTTGATCCAGCGTCTGCGTATACGGGGGGACTGGTTGATTCACCGAGGTCGAGTCACGCGAATCGTATCCTGAAATCGCTTCGAGCAGAGCTGCGGTTGCAGTCACATCCGTGGCAAACGGGCCGATCTGGTCCAGCGAACTGGCGTACGCGATGAGTCCGTAGCGCGATACGCGTCCATACGTGGGCTTCATCCCCACGATGCCGCACAATCCGGCTGGTTGACGGATCGAACCGCCCGTGTCGCTTCCCAGCGAAATCGGCGCCAACCGCGCCGCCACCGCGGCGGCCGATCCGCTGCTGGAGCCGCCCGGCGTCCGCTCGAGATCCCAGGGGTTTCGGGTCACCTGGTACGCCGAATTCTCGCTCGACGAACCCATCGCGAATTCGTCCATGTTCGTGCGGCCGAGCAAGACCGCATCAGCGGCGCGCAGCCGCTCGACGACGTGTGCGTCATAGGGGGGGCGAAACGTTTGCAGCATCTTGCTGGCGCACGTCGCCGGTTCGCCGCGAGAGCAGATCACATCCTTCAGCGCGACGGGCATGCCCGCCAGCATGCCGACGGGTTCGCCCCGCCGACGTTTGGCGTCGACCCCTTCCGCCTGCCGGAGGGCGGCATCACGATCGACGTGCAGAAACGCGCGGACGTCGCCATCGCGCGCGACAATCGCGTCCAGATGGGCCGTCGTCACCGCGACGCTCGACACTTCTCCCGACTGCAGTCGTCGCCAGAGGTCGCCGGCGCTCAACTCACACAGGTTCATCCGGAAACGGTCCTCAAGTGACGATCATGTTCGGCCCAGGTCGTCCTCGCCCGGCCGATGGGGGGACAACGGATCGCCCCCTCCCGAAGCCCGGTCCACGGTTTCCGTCGCCGACTGCAGGAAGGACGCTGCCGAATCCTAACCAGTTCGCTCAGCTGACGGAATTGAGGGGGTCAGCCTTCGATGATCGCCGGGACGAGAAAATACTTGCCGTCGGTCTTTGGCGCATTCGCCAGGGCGTCGCTGCGGGCCAGGGAAGGTCGCAGATCATCGGCGCGGGTGACATTGGTCAATTCGATGGCGTGAACCATCGGTGCGACCTGGCTGACGTCGACTTCATCCAGCATGGCGACGTAATCGAGGATGGCGCCCAATTGGCCGCGGAACATCTCGACTTCCGCGTCGGTCAACTGCAGCCGCGCGAGCGAGGCGACCTTGAGCACCGTTTCGCGGGGGAGCGACATGGGAAGTCCCGTGAAGCGATCGAAGCCCAGGGATTGTGATCCCCGGGCTTCATGGATTCAGAGCGCGACGTTAGTTCTTCGCGGCTTCTTCGGGAAGCAGGAACGGGGCGCGAACCACCTTCTTAGTCACCAGACCCGCTCGAATGCACTTCACGCAAATGCGGACCTTGCGGGTATCCGCCCCTTCCTGGATGTTGACCGACTGCAGATTCGGCTTGAACTGACGCCGGGAAATGCCGGTCGTCTTGCGGCCGTTGCCGCCCAGATACTTCGCCTTGCCGCGTTCAACCTTCGTGTTGCCGAAAGCGGGCTTCTTATCACACAGGTAGCAGGAACCGCTCATTGCATCTCGATCCGCAAGACAGGGCGTCGAAACCAGTGCCATCCGTACGCAGAATCCCAACCACCGGATTCGCGGGAATCGCGGAGTATAACACCGGGACGCGGAACTGCCAACGGTGACAGGGCTTTTGTAACTTCGTGATTGGCCAACTCGGGATTCTGTGTAAATCGGGGATACGTCCGTCTTCGAGGTTCAGATCCGCAGGACCGCGTCGATTGCGGTGTTTCTTCGTAACTCCCATCATATAAACGGTTTGTGGTGATCCTCTGGAATCTGCGGTGTCGGCGTTCGAAACGGCACGGCAACTGCTTTCACGTTCTGGCATGACATCAAACCGATTCGGATGCATCCCGGCGGCTGGATCCACTGAACCGGAAAAACCTCAAAAAATCTCGGCCAAGGACGCAGGATCATGTTGGTGCTGACACGCAAACGGGGTGAGACCATTCGGATTGGAAAAGACGTTGTCGTCAAGGTGATTCAGATGGGGAAGGGCTCGGTCAAAATCGGCATCGAAGCCCCGGCTCAGGTGCGGGTGCTTCGCGGCGAACTCCAGGACTTCCCTTCGCAACCCGCGGAAACGCCGATCAGTGCCGACGACCCGCCGCAACACGTTGGCCAATTTCTGGCTGAATTCGGCGACCTCTTCGACCTGGAACTGGACGCAGACGATGACGAGCAGATGCACCTCGAGTGCGCGATCATGATGATTGCGAACTGAGGCGGAGATGCGGTGCAGGAGTGGGGGAGCAGGGGAGTGGGGGAGTGGGGGAGTGGGGGAGTGGGGGAGATGCCATCTCCCAAGCGTTCTCTGGTTCCCTTACTCCCTTACTCCCTTACTCTCTCACTCCCCAGGCGTCTCCGTCGCGAACGGCGGGTCCAACGGCAACAGATGCCCCAGCTTATCTCGCTTGGTGGCGAGATACCCGGCCCGAAGTTGCTCCGGCGGAGCGATGATGGGAACCTGCTCGACCACTTCCAGATCGAATCCCGGGAAGGCGCTGACTTTTCGCGGGTTGTTCGTCAGCAGTCGAATCGACGTCAGCCCCAGGTCTTTCAGGATCTGCAGGCCGATCCCGTAGTCGCGGGCGTCGGCTTTGAAACCGAGTTTGTGATTGGCTTCAACCGTGTCGAACCCCTGATCCTGCAGTTGGTAGGCTTTCAGCTTCGCGGTCAATCCGATCCCGCGGCCTTCCTGCGGCAAATAGACGACGGCACCGACTCCGGCGTCGCGAATCGTTTCCATCGCCTGGTGCAACTGGTCGCCGCAGTCACAGCGGAGCGAGTCGAGCACATCTCCGGTGAAACACGAGGAATGCATTCGCACGAGCGGTGCAGTGGCCGATTTCAGATCCCCCCACACGATCGCCAGCGGCTGCTGATCTTCGTACTGCACACTGTAGGCGAGCACGCGGAATTCGCCGTAGCGCTTCGTCTGAAACGGCACATCCGCCTCGCGCTTCACCAGTTGCTCGCGGCGGCGGCGGTAGCGGATGAGCTGGTCAATCGCGATGATGGGAAGCTGGTGTTGCCGGGCGAGCCGATGCAATTCTTCACCGCGGGCCATGCCGCGACCGTCTTCGCTGCAGATTTCGATGATGGCTCCGATCGGGTGCAGCCCGGCCAGACGCATCAGATCCACTGTTGCCTCGGTGTGACCCGCCCGCCGCAGTACCCCCCCTTCCTTCGCGAGGAGTGGGTTGATATGACCGGAACGAACGAAGTCACGCTGCTGCGCATCCGGACGGCTGAGGGCGCGAATGGTCTGCGCCCGGGCTTCAGGGCTCACCCCGGTGCCGCTTTCCCGATAGTCCACCGGGGTCAGAAATGCCGTTGCATGCGGGGCGGTGTTCCGCTCGGCGTCGACAATCGGGGTCAAGCCGAGCCGTTGAGCGGTTTCCTCCAGCAGCGGGGTGCAAAGAACCCCGGCCCCGTGACGGAGCATGAAGTTGACGGTTTCGGCGGTCATCGACTCGGCGGCAGCGACGAAATCCCCCTCGTTTTCGCGGTCTTCCGCGTCGACCACAATGACCAGCCGACCAGCCTGCAAAGCCGCGACGGCCTCTTCGATTGAACTGTAGTTCGCACCAGTGGAATTGGGCATCAACGGGTATCCGGAAGTTTCTGCGTCGCCGTCTCGATTCTGGTTATTGTAGTGCGCCGCAGCGATTCCCGGTAACGCACCTCAGAAGAGACCACACTCAGTTTCGTGGAAGCGGGCCAACCCAGCTCCGCGGTTTCTGCATTGCCCTTTCTCAGGCGCCGTCTACGATGAAGGGAGCGCTGGGATTCCCTTGCAGGAATCCGGACACGATGTCGCAAAGGCGATTCCGTCGGGGGGCGCCACTCTCCGATTCATCCGTCCGCAAGGGCGGAGTCACACCAAGTACACACGACAGAACCTAGGCGCCGATGGCCGCGACTTCTTCATCCGCCGTTCCCACGCCCGATCCCGGAACGCAAGACACGAATCCCGCGTCGAGCCTCGACCCGCGAACGCGCGCACCGGCGGTCGATCTGGTGTCGGGGAGTCGACCGGAATTCAGCGACGAAGCCTACGACCTGCTCGCCGTCCGGTTGAAGATGGCTTCGCTCCTCCTCTGCTGCGGTTTCCTCGCCTTTCTGATTCGCAGCCTGCTCTTCATCGACCAGTTCCAAACGATCGTCGACTGGAGTCTCCTCTCGCTGCACGTTGGAGTCACGCTGGTCACCGGTCTGGTCGGGATCCGGCTGTATCAATGCTGTCCGCGTCTGTTGAGGCATCTGCGGCAGGCGGAGTCGATGGTCTTCGGCCTGTCAGCGGCGTTTTTCTGCGTCCTGAACTATGTTCAGCTCGACCGCATGGCGCAGCAGGGGTTGCTCGCCCCGGTCATCGTTCCCTGGCTCCTGCTGATGTTCACCTACGCGCTTTACATTCCGAACTCCTGGCAGCGGGCGCTGCGATTGATCGCCCCCATGGCTGTCGCCCCCCTTGTGATCACCGTGCTCGCCTTGTGGACGTCGCCCGCTGTCGCGCACGTGATCAGTCAGGCCTCGCGGTTGCATACGCCGATTCTGGAGATCGCGATGGTCGCCACCCTCGCGGCAGCCATTGCGGTGTGGGGAGCCGATCGCATGCACGCCATGCGGGTTGAGGTCCACGAGATGCAGCGGCTGGGACAATACCGGCTCAGAGAACTCCTTGGCGTCGGCGG
>JANRLN010000441.1:0-16234 GCA_033762515.1 Planctomycetaceae bacterium | reverse complement strand
TGGACAACCAACGCCTAACTCACTGTAACATGGTGAGTTAGGCGTTGTGTTTTGGTGGGCGGATGGTTGCTCATCCGGGAGACTCCCGCTTGCCGCCGAGAATCGGGACCCAGCTCGTAGTTTTTCGGCTGAGCAAAGCCGGAGTGGGACAGGAATGCGATGGCGGCGAGACTGGCGAACAGATGATGCGTGGTGCCTACTCTTCGCAGGGTGATGGCGTCTTGAGGAAGATACCGACTTACTTTTCGGCAACGGTCGGGGGGCTGGCGTTGATGATGGCTTGAAAGATGCCGTCCCACGTGAATTCACCGGCCGTTACGTGCACGGGCAGCCCGACTTCCCGCGCGGCCGCTGCCGTGACCGGGCTGATTGCCGCGATCCGCAATCGCTCACCCAGGTGACGGCGCGCAGCTTCCGAGAGCAGGCGCGCGACGTTGCGGGCAATTGAAGGACTCGACAAGCCCAGCCAGTCGACATTTCCCGAATCGAATTGCGTGAGCACATCAGTCGGCCAAGCGTCGACGTCCCGGTTGTCGTAGACCACGACCGACTCCAATGCGGCGCCGAACTCCGATAGCGCTTGTGACAGCACCTCTCGGCCGCGGCTGGCCCGCGCCCAGAGGACTCGTTTTCCCGCAACATGCGGTCGCAGCGCGACAGCCAGGGCCTCGGCGCGATACTCACCCGGCACGACATCGCATCGGAGAGAATGTCGCTCCAGCGCCGCTGCCGTGCTCGGTCCGATGGCCGCCAGTCGGCAACGCCCCAGCCGTCGCACATCTCCGCCCGTCTGCCATAAGCGATCTAGCAAGCCGTCGACGCCATTGACGCTGGTAAAGAGAATCCAATCGAAGTCGTCGAGTCGCTGCAGGCAGGAGTCGACGGGCTTCCAGTCGCCGGGGGGAGCGATCTCGATCGTCGGCACGAGCAGGGGTTCAGCGCCGAGCGCAAGGGCGCGAGCGACGGCGGTCTCCGCCTGGTCCTCGGGGCGCGTGATGGCGATCCGCTTGCCAAATAGCGGACGATCCTCAAACCACTGGGCGATGCTCCGTACGCGAACGCAATCACCAACGATGACCAGCGAGGGAGCGTGCAGGCGGGTTGCGGCCGCCGCCTCGGCCAGATTTCCCAGGGGGGCTTCGACGGTCCGCTGGTGTGGGGTAGTGGCCCGACTGACGACCGCTGCGGGAGTATCGGCGGATTTGCCGCACTCAATCAATCGCGCGGCGATCATCCGCAGGCGGTGCAGCCCCATGTAGAACACGAGCGTCCCGGGGAACTTGGCCAACGCGAGGTAGTCCAGCGCGGACTCCGGTTTGTCCGGATCTTCGTGACCGGTGATGAACGCCACCGCAGAGGCATGTTCGCGATGGGTCAGCGAGATGCCGGTATACACGGCTGCCGCGGTGGCGGCGGTGATTCCGGGCACGACCTCAAAGGGGATTCCGGCGGCAGCGAGAGCCGCCGCTTCTTCCGTCCCCCGACCGAAGACGAAGGGATCGCCCCCTTTGAGGCGGACCACGGTGAGCCCGGCGCGCCCGGCTTCCACAAGTTGCCGATTGATCTCCGTCTGGTCGAGTCGCCGCCCTTCGGGACCACCCATGCGACACGTTCGCTGCGCCCGAGCGTGCGAGTGCCGCAGCAGGAGCGGATTAACGAGCCCGTCATACAAGACAAGGTCGGCCTGGGCCAGACACTCCAGTCCCCGGACCGTGATCAGTCCAGGATCGCCTGGGCCGGCGCCCACCAGATAGACTTTCCCCACACCGGGGGACGATGCGTGCTGAGATTCTCCGGAGGGGACCGTGAGCTGAGACATGCGGTGGCGCTGCGAAAGAGTCATCTGCCCTGGAATCGCTTGCAGTCTATCAAGGCAGGAACGTTTCTGTCGTGGCGTCGGGCGAGCCGGACTCTCCCGGAGAGCGAATCACCAGGCGCGTCGGCAACGGCTTGTGGTACACCGTGCCGGTGTCGATTTGCGTGAACCCTGCCGACTTCAGGACTTTGATTGCCGCAGAATCTTGGGCATCGGTGTGGGCCTCGGCCAGTGAAATCATCTCCTCGCGGACGCGACGACACACTTCGACCAGCAGCGCCTGCCCGTAGCCCTTGCGGCGGAATTGCTCCCCGACCCAAAGATCCATCAAACCAATGCCGCGCTGCTGCCAGCGTGCGACATAGAAGTCGAGGCCGACCACGGTGACGCTCGCCAGAGTCGTCCCGCCCGATTTGGCAACCAGCGCCATCTCCAGTGAGTCGAGGCGTCCCGGCCGCGTGGACCACCACCAACTGCGCGGGGTCGGGTCCTTCGGAATCGCCAATTCGGTCGAACGCCGCACCCCCATCAGCCGCAACCCACCGGGTGAACTGCGGTCCTGCAACTGCCGCTGGAATACGAGGCGTTGTGAAATCGGCACATAGCCAAGCTTTTGGAAGAATGGGTCGGCCGCCGCGTCGGAGGCCAGAAACCCGGCGGGCTGACTCCCCCCATAGATCCCGAAATAGAACGGATCGTTCGGAGCGGCAGGACCCGCCTGCACCGACGTCGCTCCGGCGGCGAGCAGGTACTCTTCGCCAAGCTGCACCAGCCGGGTGCCAATCCCGCGCTGCCGATAGGAGGGATCGACCATCACCATGCAGATGATTCCGCGGTGCTGGTCCAGAGAAGTTTGCGCCTCGTTGGGACCAAAGCCCGCATGCAGATAGCCGACCACGCGGTCTGAGTCGACGGCGAGAATGACCCCGGCTCGATCGAAATAGGGCTGGCAGAAGACCACGGACTCGAACACGTCGGCATCAAAACCCGTGGCGGCGCCGCGTCCGAGTTCGCAGACATGCCATAAACGGCGCAGTTCGGGCGGATCTGCGTTTCGAAAGGTCCGGTAGTCAATCACGGTGCAAAGCTTCTCAAACAAGGTGACTCGGAGCGCCGCGCGCACCCTGGCCCGATGGTGTCGACACGACCGTTCCCCCGCAGCCGTCGGTCTCGAATGTGGTCCGAGATCTGCAGAGAGACTCCTGGAACCCACTATTCAGCCGAATCGGTGGCGTTTCGTCAACACGGTCGACCGGAATGAGGCCGATGAGCCACATGCCAATACTGCACAAGCTGTTCGCGAACCTGCGGTTGTTCTCAGTTTTCCTGGGAGCGTCGGTGCTGTTGGTCGCCGGCGGGCCGGTCGCCGCACAGGCTGAGGACTGGGTCTACCGGCGCTCTTACTACAGCCACTGGCCGTCTGACGGCAGCCCTCCGCCCCACCCGATCCCCGAGAGCCGCTCGGCCTATCGCCCCGCGTACTATCGCGAAGCGTTCGGACTGTCTGTACGCAGCGCCTATCGCATCAACAATTACGTGATCCGCAACGGCAACCGCACCGACCGGACCATCTACCAGGAAGGATACATCGAGTTCAACCCGTAATTCGTCCTTCATGCGTCGCGGTCGTTCAGGCGCGCTACGCCCCTCTTCGTTGTCGGCGAAGCGCCAACAACGCCGCCAGCGCGGGAGTTGGCGGCTGATCCGTTCGCAACACCGAATAGTCGAATCGCAGTTCGCGAGCCAGCCCCCGCAGTCGCCCGAGATGCCGTTCGAACTCCTGCAGGTAAGCCGTGCGCACCGCCCGCGGATCTGAAGCCAGTTCTCCCCAGCCCTCCAGCCCACGGAAGCGCGTGGGATCCTGGAAGGGGAAGTCGAGCTCTGCGGGGTCGAGAACCTGCAGCAGCAAGACATCATGACGTCGAAAGGCGAGATGTCGCAGCCCGCGCTCGAGCGAGCTGAATTCGTCGAAGAAGTCGCTGATGACGACGATCACTCCCCGCCGCGCCTGCCGCTCGGCGAGATCCTGCAGCATTCCCCCGATCGCCGACTCGCCGCTTCCGGCGGCCCCTTCCAGCAAACGGCACACTTCCCGAAACTGACTGGCCACGCTGGCGGGTCGCAGAAAATCGCGCACCTTCTTGTCGAACGTCGCCAAACCGATGGCGTCGTGCTGCCGAACGACGAGGTAGGCGATCGCCGCGGCGATCCAGCGGGCGAACTCCAGTTTGCTGGCGAGCGCTCCCGCCGAGCGATAGGTCATCGACTCGCTGGCGTCAAACAGCATCGCGCACGCAAAATTCGTCTCTTCATCAAACTGTTTGAGGTAGATGCGGTCGGTCTTCCCGAAGACTTTCCAATCGACGTATCGCAAATCGTCGCCGGGGACGTATTCCCGATGCTCGGCGAATTCGACGGAGAAGCCGTGATAAGGGCTGCGATGAGCCCCGCTGAGGTAGCCCTCTACGATCAGCCGTGCTTTCAGCTCCAGTCCCTGAAGCTCCGCAAGGCGTGCAGGATCCAGCCAATGAGCAGTTGCAGCCAAGGGGGTGAGTCCCGATCCAATGAGGTGTCCACGCGATCCGTCAAGCCGAAATCGGCAACACGCGCGCCTTCACGAGCGCGCTGAGGGCTTTGAACTGCGGCTCATCCGCACCCGCGCACCATTCAAACGCCGCGGCTTCGACCGTAGAGATCGTCGCTCCGGAATCGCGCAGGCGAGAGAGGGCGATTTCTCCGTCGCGCGCATTGCGGCTGGCGACGGCGTCAGCCAAAACGTGAACGCGATAGCCGAGCGACAACAGGTCGAACGCCGTCTGCAGGACGCACACATGCGCCTCAACGCCGGCGATCAGAATCTGATCCCGCTCGCCGCCGGGGTCGGACGCTGCAGGGAACCTGAGACATTCCGTCGCGCTAAAGCGGACTTTGCTGACTCGCGTTGGTGCAAGTTCCGCCAGGGCGCCGACAGTTGCGCCAAGACCCTGAGGGTACTGCTCCGAGACGTCCACAGGGACCCCGAACAACGCTGCGGCTTGTGCAAGAAAGCAGGCGGCGGAAACGACGCGATCGGCCTGCGGAATCACCGCGACGAGCCGCTCCTGAAGATCGATCAGCACCACGCGCGAGCGATCACGATCCAGCAGTTCGCTGCTGCGAGGAAGTTTTGAAACAGCCGACAGCATTGCCAAGCGTATCCCGCGGAGAGAGTATGGAAATTCGTTGCAGCCGGCACACAGTCTAAGTCGCCGATCGCCAAAAGGGGAGCGCGGCAGATCAGCCGCGATGCGGGATCGAGCATGGGCGCTGTCGCGGGTCAGGGAAAGCGGGCGGTCGCATTGGATGCGGTGTAGGATGCATCAGATTCGCGACCCGGCGGCTTGCTCCAGACCACAGCGTCGTCCAGCAGCAGCGTCAAGGTGCTGGGCATCGACAATCGTCCGACGCCATAGCTCCAGGCGGCGCCGTCGGTCTCGATGAACAGGATCAACCCCGGGTTGCGGCCGTTGACCAGCAGAAATGCCGCGCCGTCGGCGCGCGGGTTGTTCGATGGCTGATAGCGATCGATCTCCTTGGGAAGCAGGCGCAGTTGCACCAACGTCGGATCAGTCTCCGTAATGTGCTGCGTCGCTGTGAATCGCCGGGTCTGCGACTTGATCTGGGAGAGTCGCCCGATGGCGGTCGCGGCCGGATCGGGAGCGGCCGCGAGAGGCGTCATCCGGACGGCCGCGCCGCCCGGCTGCCAATTCACATCAGACGATCTCCCCACGAAGCGGGCTTCGCTCAGAGATAGAAAATCATAAACGACCCGCGGTCCGCCGCCGAGGTAATTGGGGTGCAACTCCGTTGTAATGATGGCCAGCGGTCGACCGGTCGCACCCAGCTTCCAGACGAGTCCGTCGACGTAGCCGCGAGTCTGATCGTCGTATCGAAACAGCGGAACTTCGTGCAGCGCGCGCGGCACATCGGACGCACTCGCAGTGAACGTGATGGCGCGGGCGCGAGCGGCCATCACATCCCAACGCTGAGCGGCGATATCCTCTGTCTGGACCTCTGCTTTCCGCGGGTCTTCGGCCTTTGCCGGGGGCTGAGTGCTCAGCAGCGCCGCTGAGGCGCACGCCATCCCGTACAGGATGCGGGGAATCGAGGAGGTTCGATGGCGTCTGTGGGTGAGCATCGATGGGGCATTGCTTTGCAGGCCGAGAGACACTTGGTGGACTAGGACTCTCGAAGAATACCAAGTCGACGCCTCCACAACACGCATTTTCCTGCGCGAAACGACCGCGCAGCACCATCAATGACATCGGCCTCGGAAAGACAGGCTTTCCGAGGCCGATGAGTCGTGAGTGCCGAGCAGCAACGCTGTGATTACAGATCCGTGCCGGCTTTCGGAGCCAGGGGCTGAGTCTCGGGAGTGGGGGTCAATTCAGGACGATAGCTGTCGTTGGTGGCGGGCAGTCCGCAATTGCCCCCGGCACAGCTACCGTCGCTGCAGTTGGAGCAGGTTTGCGGGCAGACCGTTGTCGGGACCATCTTGCAGACTTCGTAGGCCTCTTGACGGGGAACGCACTTGGCCACCATGCGGGTGCAGGTGACGGGTTCGCACTTGGCGACGCAGCGGGCGACGCGGCGGGTTACTGTGAACGGTTCCTGGCGGCTGACGCAGTACGGCACCTTGCGGCTGCAGTTTTCGGTCACCATCCGGCAGGTGGTGATCGGAATGCGGCGTGAGCACTGTTCCGCCACCATGCGGCACGTCTGCACCGGGACCTTGCAGGTGCGGGTCTCGCAGACCATCTTGCAGGTGCGGAAGGGAATGTTCTCGACCACCTCTTCGCATTGCATCCGGCAGACCTGCACCGGAACCTTCGTCACAACGCATTCCGGGACCACGCGGCAGACCTGCACTGGACACGATTGGCGGACCACTTGCGGTTGGTAAGTGGTGCATGCCACTTGACGTTCGACGATTTGCGGACAATAGACGCGCTTGCACGTCGTGAAGCCGGGTTTCTGAACCATGCAGATCCGCGGGCAGCCGCAGGCGTCGGGAACCAACATCGGGCAGACGGGGCCGGGATGATAGACCTGCTGGGTGACCCAGCGGCCGCAGTCCTGGCGCACCGTGCGATAGGTCGTCACCGGGCGCATGACCGTGTAACAACGCTCCTGATTGATGGTTTCCGTGACCTGACGGTAGACCGTCTGGCGGCATTCACGTTCGATGGTTTCGGTGACCGGCCGCATCACCTGTCGGCGGACCTGGCGGACGCCGTCCTGCCATTCGGGACGCTGAACTGTGTAGCTGCGGTCCTGATAGACCGTCTCGGTCACCGGTCGCATGACCGTGTAGTTTTCCACCCGTTCCGATGTTTCGTAGATCGGCTTGCAGACCTGGTACTGCTCCTCGCGATACGCCGTTTCGACGAGCGTGCGGTAGCACGTCTCCTGAACGTCATCGTAGACGGTCTCGTAGGAGGTCCGGTTGACGGTGTACTGCTCCGGCTCCTGCACCATGTCGTACACGGAGCGGTAGCACGTTTCCCGTTCCACGCGACAGGTCGTGTAACAGGCGGTGGGCTGGCAGGCTGTCGTTGGACAGTTGCTGTAGCACCCAGCGCCGCAATAGGCCGCGTCGGCCGTTGTCGGTCCCAACCCGCACAGCAGACCCATGGCCGCTGCGCACAACCACGCTCGCATCATTTCCAGTTCCCCTTGAGTGAATTTCCGCCGACCCTCACGGTGCGCATTCACCCGAACACTTTGCCGAAGCCCTCTGTTCCTCAGTATGGGAACAGCACCCACGTGACGCAAAAGAAAATCCGTCAATACCGTCGGCCCTGTTCAGGTCCATGTCGCCGACGCGGATTACACAGCAACGATAGAACATGGAGAGATTGACGGTGGGGCGCTCTCGGCAACCACGCGGGCGAATCCCCGTGGCAATCAGGCGACATCGCGGCACATTGGGCAGCTTCGCCGTGTTCGGCAGTTCGTTCCCCGCCCCGGGGACGTCCAACCGTCAGAACCAGAGCGACCGTCAACATCCGCGCAGCCGGACCCGTTCAGCCGGCGGCAGCGAGGGCTGCTGCAGCGGCCTGAGCATCCACTCTGACGCGGACGGCTTCCGATCCGTTCGCCAAAGGATCGACGGCCGTCTTGAGAGCCGCCCGCTGCTCGGGAGTGAATTTCGCGGCCAGGTTGCCGATCGCGTGCAAAACATTTCTCAGAACCAGCAATCGATCTTGTTCTTCATCTTCCGTGATGCCGGTGGGTGTCGCCAGCGCCTTCGTGAACACGTTGTACCCCAGCGTGGAATCGCGCCGCGACAACGCGATCGCCGCGTTCACGGAAGTCATCCAGTCGGCGGGGTCTTCCAGGAGCACAATCAGACGCTGCTCGGTCTCCGGTCCCGGCACCAGTCCCAGCGCGAAGGCCGCCGCGCGGCGCAGCATCGGGTCGGAATCCTCCGAAAACTTCACCAGTGCGTCGCCGACCTCGCCAGTCAGCGGCGCCTGGCGCTCTAGAGCCCGCCCGGCAATCACGGCGATCGACGTCACGGCCCCCTTGCGCACCTCGACTTCGTACTGCGAGTCGAGCGCCAAGATCAGTGCGGGCAGCGATGTGTCGTGCACATCCAAGAGACCCAGCGCCCGCGTCAGGTAGACCTGGGAGCTAACGGTGTCGGCGTCGGTCTGATGAGAATCCAGCTGCTTCTTCAAGAGGTTGGCCAGTGCCGCCGCAATTTCCGGATTCGAGGCCAACTGCTGGCCGTTGGCGGCCCGGCGGCGATCGGTGTCGAGGAGCTGCGCCAGACCAAACATCGCGCGACGATAGATGTGCGGGTTTGGGCTTTCCATCTCCTGGACGAGCTGCTTCCAATCCTGTTCCCCGGCAGCGAGTCGGCCGAACAACGCCCAGACGCTGACGACGGCCAGCACGATCAGCGCCGGCACGACGAACAGTTGGATAATGAAGCCTGCAGAAGGCGGTTGCACCGGAGGCAGATCGTCCCCCAGGGAAGCTGACGGACGGCGTTGCAAATCAGAGGCGGACATGACAGGTTCCACAGAGGCAGGTCGCACTCCCTGCAGTATAGACGTGGGGATGCTGGTCCTGCACCCATTGACCAGTCGTTACTTCACCGACGCGAGTTTCGAGTTCCCCAGACCGTTGCGGGCCTTGTCTCCGAAAATGTAAGTCGGGATCTCGATTCGGCTGATCAGCGTGTCGAGTCCTTCCTGGAGGAAGCGGTCAATCGCCGCCTGCCCCGACTCGTTGGCCTGACGAGTGAAGATGTGGCGATCAAAGTTGGTGGCCGCCCGCTTGGTCTCCCACAAGACCTTGGCCCCCATCTGATATTTGATGTTGACCAGCACGATCTTCTGAGTCACGGTCTCCCCGCCGCCGGCGAAAGCTCCCGGGCCGAAACTGGTCAATTGGGCCGTCGTTCCCGACTTGAACGAGATGTCGAAGTGAACTTCCACGGGCTGCTGACCATCGGTCACTTCGAGTTTGCCTTTTTCAAGACGGGCTTTCGCCTGCTCAGCCGCCGACGTCTTGAGCTTCGCCAGTTCCGGTTCGTTGCCGACGGTCACCTTGAGCGCGACCTTATCGCCCGGCTTCACCAAGGCCAGTGCCGCCAGTTGCGCCCCTTCGAGCTTGCCGGCCAATTCCGCTTGCGGGAGCTGCGCTGATCGAAGCTGCCAGCGCTTGCCGGTGAGGTTGGCGAAGACGCATGGGCCTCCCAGGGGGTGAACGGGAAAGACTGCGTCGTCGGGGTCGTAGCTCCAGACGACGGCCTGCAGCGTCTTGCTCACCAGTTGCCGGCCGCCCAGCAGCAGGAAGTCGTCCGCCGTCCATTGGAGCGACGTGTTCATGTCCGGGACTGGAAACCGCGTCTCCACCTGTCCCGCCTCGACGTCGATCGTCGACAGCAGTTTGTCGGCCTGATTTCCATGCGACATCGCCAGCCACTTGCCGTTCGGGTGAAAGGCGAGCGCGCTGACGCGGCTGTCCAAAGTGATGATGCCGAGGCCGTCTCCCGTGCGGCTGTCGAAGAACGCCAGATCTTTGTCCTCAATCGAGTTGCCGCGGACGACCGCCAGCGTCTTGCCGCCCGGGGAAACCGCCAGTCGATTGACGTCGGGAATGCTGAAGACGGGTGTCATCCCATCGATCTTCCAGACGACGACCACTCCTTCCGTGCTCATCGACAGCACGTGCTCATCGTCCAGAAACGCCGCATCGAAAATGTCGCGATGTCGCTCTTCGCCAGCCGTGCGATAGGGCCGCCAACCCACCACGTGCTTCCCTTCGGCAGCCATGTTGAAGACGTCGAGCCGGCCCTTCCCGCGATGCAGCATGAGCAGCGCCAACTCTCCGTTCGGAGAGAGAGCGAGCAGGTCCCCGGAGAATGGGATCTCCACACGGCTGACCCGTTCGCCCGAGGCGGCGTTGAACGTCTCCAGAAACGTCTTCTTGGCGACGGGGCTGGGCGCCCGCATTCGCAAGGTGTTGCGGACCCACGCATCAGTCGCCGCATAAGACCGAAGATCGGCGTCATCGAGGTCTTCGTTCTGAGCGATGCGCGCCGCGACCACCGGCTGGAGGCCGCGGTTCAGTGCCACATCGCGAACGACGCCGCTGCCCGCCTCGACGTTGATCGGCCCCTTCCACGGCTCGGCGATCGGACCGGGATCGGGGACGACTTTCCATTCCGTCGCGGCGACGGCCGCGCTCGCCTCCTTGTGGTCACAGGAAATCAGCGGCGGCAGCGCGGTGTCAATCGCCAGTCCCCCGGCCTCCACCGTCTTCGCAGCCGCTGCGAGCAGGCCTTCATCGAGTGTGATCGTTTCCAGCTTCGAATCGGCCCGGTCGGCTGAGACCCCTACGAGCCAGTCATCCCCCATGGGTCGGCGGACAATGTTGAGGTCGACTTTTTCCAGCTTGGGGAAGCTGAAGATGAGGGCCTCCTTGTCGCGATCAATGATCCCCAATCCATGCACCAGCCAGCGGCGGCCGTTGGGAAACGGATCGAGCCGTTCCTTGCCGTAGGGGGTATCGAGTTGTTCCTTCAACTTGGGTCTAATGTCGAAATCGCTCGTGATGGCCCCGGTGTCGAGCTTCCAGGCGACGAATTGGGAATGACTCCCTTCGGGGCCGTACGACGTGAGGTCAAACGCCGCGGCGAATTCTGTGCCGTCGGGAGAGAATGCGAAGCCCGCAAACTCTCGATTCAGCGACTTGTTTTCAATCGCCAGCGATCCGACCAACTGGCCCGTGGTCAGGTCGTAGATCTCGATCCGATGTTGCAGAAACTCGCCGTTGACGGCGATGTATCGCCCGCCGGGGCTGAAGGCGAAGTTCTTGTGGGCATGGAAGTTTTTCTCCCCCACGATATGCGTCAGGAACGTGCCGGACGGCAGTTCCCAGACCTTGATGCCGCGTTCGAGCTGGGAGATGCCCACGAGTCGATCCGGGCGCGGGAGCGTTACGATCGACACACGAAAGTCCCCCTGGGGATCGGCGGTCGCCAACTCGCCCAGCGGCTTCTTCGCTTTCACGTCATACACGCTGATGCTCTTGCTCCCGAGCGAACTCGCGGCGAAGTATTTCCCATCGGGACTGAGGCCCACTTCGCCGGTCGCCGCCGTGCCGGGCACCGTCCCCGCTTTCTGGCCGGTGGTGAGATTGTAGAGTTCGACCGGATCGCGCGACCCGGTTCCCTGGCGAATCCCCACGAACTCGCTCGCCGTCACCGGATAGATGAGCGCATCGTCCCGCAAGCGGTCCCCTGCCAACTTCAACTTGAGAGGCTTTTGCGAAGTGAACGCCACGGGATCGGCGGGAGGATCTGCGGTCACCGACCATTCGGCCGATTTCACAAAGGTCAAACGCATCGATGCGGACTTCGCCGCCTGAAATCCTGACGGAGTCGGCGCGGCGTTCCTGGCTGCCGTGTTGGGAGTGGCGTCGGCCTTCGCGACGGGCATCTGAGCCGTCGGACTCCCGGCGCCGGGTGGTGTCGGCGGCGGCGCCGGGAAATTGGGTGGCGAGAGCGTTGCCGGGGCATCGGCGACCGGCTGGGGAGCGTTGGCAGCTCCTCCCGGCCCTTTCAGCATTAAGAACAGTCCCACGGCCCCAACAATGCCCAAAACGGCGAGGCCACCGAGAACCCCGACAATCACGAGTACATTCGATGAATTGGACGACTTCTTGCCTTTGCCAGACTTCTTGCCTCCGCCCCGACTCCCCGCGGCAGGCACGTCGACATCCTCACCGCAGCTCTTGCAGGCCACGGTTTGACCGGCATATCGATCGGAATACTGCGATTTAACATCGCATTCGGGGCAGCGGACCATGATCGGCATGACGACTTCCCGCAGGGAGAGGAACGAGGAACGGACAGCGGCTGGGAGAGTAGCCGGATGCGAGCGGATAAGCGGAATCGTACAAATTGTTCCAAATGGGTCGCAAGTGGCGCACGTCTGGAGGGGACTGCACTCGGCGCCAGCGCATCCGTGCGACAACTCGCGGTTGCACGACGATTCCGTTAGATTGGTTCACATCGAAGGCCGGTGATGCATCCACTTCGACGTTGAGGAACGGTCGTGAAAGGGCGGCGGGCATGCGTCGAAGTGTCACGCGGGCGTTGAGCATGCTGTCCGTGATTGTGCCGTCGCTGACCGCTGGCGCCGAGCGGCCCCTGCAATTCAATCGCGATATTCGGCCGATTCTCGCCGAAGCCTGCTTCAAGTGTCACGGACCTGACCCTCTCTCTCGGCAGGCCGACTTGCGTCTCGACACCCGCGAAGGTCTCTTCAACCCTCGCGGCTCGGCAGTCCCCGTCATTGCCGGCCAACCGGCGGCCAGCACGCTGTTGCAGCGGGTGCTGCAGACCGACCCCGAGTTGCAGATGCCGCCCCCTGCGTCCGGGAAGTCGTTGACTCCCGCGCAGCAGGCCGTTTTGCAGAAATGGATCACACAGGGCGCCCCTTGGGAAGACCACTGGGCGTTCAGCCCCCCCGGGCGTTCCGAATTGCCCGTCGTGGAGCACCCGGCCTGGTCGACGCAAGCCATTGATCGGTTCATTCAAGCCGAACTGGACCATCGTCGATGGGTTCCCCGGCGAGAGGCGGCCCCCGAAACGCTCATCCGCCGCGTGACATTGGACCTCACCGGTCTCCCCCCCACGCCCGAAGAAGTCTACGCATTCCTGAGCGACCCCGCCCCCGATCGGTACGACCGGTTGGTCGATCGACTGCTGGCATCGCCGCGCGCCGGCGAGCATCTCGCCGTCGACTGGTTGGACGTCGCCCGCTATGCCGACACAAGTGGGTACCAGAATGACGGCCCGCGCGAGATGTGGCGGTGGCGCGACTGGGTGATTGACGCATTCAACGCCAATCTGCCGTTCGACGAGTTCACGGTGGCTCAACTCGCAGGCGATCTTGTGCTGGCGGAGCGGGAGCGTCGGTCCAATCCCGCCGTGGCGACGACAACCGAGGAGATTCTTCAACGGACGCGCGGCTTTCTGCCGCGCGATCCGCAGGCCATCGACTGGATGATTGCGACAGGATTTCAGCGCAATCACCGCGGCAATGCGGAAGGGGGCATCATCCCGGAAGAATACGCCGTGGAGTACGTCGCCGATCGCGTCGACACGGCCGGCGCGGCCTGGCTGGGGCTGACGATCGGCTGCGCCCGCTGCCATGCCCACAAATACGATCCGATCACGCAGACCGATTACTATCGCCTCTTTGCCTACTTTAACCAGGTGCCGGAGTACGGCCGGGCCATCAAGGAAGGCAATTCGCCGCCCTACATCAAGGCGCCCACCTCGACCCAGTGGGCCCAATTGCAGCGGCTCGAACAGGAGCAGCTCGCCGCCGACGAAGCCTGGGTTGAGCTGCAGTCGGTGTTGCAGGCCGAGCAAGAGACCTGGGAACGATCCCTCGACTCCGCGGCGCCAGTGGATCTGCGGACTGCCGTTGCGCCGCTGATTCATTTGCCGCTGGAGAGCAACCTCACCCCTGCGGCGGGGCTGTCGGCGGATCCCGTTCTCCACAATGGTCCCGCGGTCTTCATCTCCGGTCCGCGGCCGCAAGGGCTGCATTTGAACGGCGAGCAGCACCTTGAGTTGGGCGACGTCGGCAAATTCAGCTACTTCGACGCGTTCACGGTTGCGGCGTGGGTCAAGCCCGAGGCGCCGCTCGGCGGAGGAATCGTGTCGCGGACGTCGGACGATGCGTACGCCGACGGCTGGGCCTTCCAACTCGACAACGGCCATCTGCAGGTCAATCTCGTCAAACGCTGGCTGGATGACGCGATTCGCGTGGAGACAGAGTCGACACTGCGGCCGGGTGTGTGGCAGCACGTCGCCATGAGCTATGACGGCACGCGCAGAGCCCAGGGGATCGTCATCGCGATCGACGGCCGGCCGCAGGCTCTCCAGGTGCATTACGACTTTCTCAACCAGGACTTTGCAAACAAGGAACCGCTGCGGATCGGTTCGACAGGATCGAATCGTCCCCTGACCGGGGCGCTGGCGGAAGTGCAGATTTATCGCGGCGTTTTGACGCCCGAAGAACTCTCAACTCTGGCAGTCCGAGAGAGCGTGACCGACATCGCCGCGCGCCCACCCGTCGAACGCACTCCAGCGCAGGCCGCAAAACTCAGGGCCGCGTTTCTGAGGTTCGGAGCCGCTCCGAACCTGCGAGCCGCGGCGGAACGCCGCCGAAAGGCACAGGGCGAGCTTGCAAAGTTCCTGGAGAAAACCGTTCCCACGGCAATGGTGATGGTTGATCTGGCCAATCCTCGCCCCACAAACGTGCTGCAGCGCGGCGCCTACGACCGCCCCGGCGAACCCGTCGCACCCGGTGTCCCCGCGGCGATTTCAGGCCCCACTGGACCGGTGACCGGCAATCGGCTCGACCTCGCCCGCTGGATGGTTCACCGTCGCAATCCGTTGACGGCTCGCGTCGCCGTGAACCGCGTCTGGCAGCGATTGTTCGGCACGGGACTCGTCAAAACCAGTGAAGACTTCGGCATCCAGGGCGAGCCTCCGAGTCACCCGGAACTGCTCGACTGGCTCGCCGTGGAATTCATGGAGTCGGGTTGGGATCTGAAGTACCTTCAGAGACTCATCGTGACCAGTGCTGCCTACCGGCAGGCCTCCGACGTGACGCCCGAACTGCTGCAGGCCGATCCAGAGAACCGCTGGCTCGCCCGTGGACCGCGATTGCGGCTTTCCGCGGAGATGTTGCGCGATCAGGCGCTTGCTCACAGCGGGTTGCTGGAAGAACGCCTCGGCGGCCCCTCCATCAAGCCCTATCAGCCCGCGGGTCTCTGGCAGGAAATCGCCAGCGACACGGCTTACGAGCCCGACCAGGCCCCGGACATCTATCGCCGCAGCGTCTACTGTTACGTGAAACGGACGGTTGCCAACCCCACATTCGCCTTGTTCGACGCATCCACGCGCGAGACCTGCACAGTCCGCCGCGGCCGCACCAATACGCCGCTGCAGGCGCTGGCCGTCTGGAACGATCCGACGTTCGTCGAAGCCGCGCGGGTGCTGGCGGAGCGGAGTCTGGCCGAGAGTCCGCGCGAATCGCGCGCCGTCCTCTTGCGGATGTTTCAACGCGTCACCGCCCGCCCGCCGAGCGACGTTGAACTGGATGACCTCGTCGCGATGTGGACCCGTTACTGCGCGAGCTTCGAGGCGGACCTTCCGGCGGCGCGGGCGTTGCTGAAGGTTGGCGGCGCGCCAGGCGATGTCGCAGATCCCGCGTCGGTTGCTGCGTACGCCCTGGTCGCCAGCGTGCTGTGGAATCTCGACGAAGTCGTCACGAAGGAATGAGCCATGGCCGCAGACCACTCGAATTCCGAGATTCCCTCGCGTCGCCCCTTCTTCGGCCAATTGGCAGGTCTCGTCGCGGGTGCCGCCTGGTCGCAGCTGAGCGGCGCGGAACAGGCCGCCGTTGCGCTGCAGCCGCACACCTCACCCAGGGCCAGGCGAATCATCTACCTGTTCCAGTCGGGCGCGCCGTCGCAGTTGGACCTGTTCGACCACAAGCCCCGTTTGCGGGACTGGCACAACAACGACCTCCCCGAGTCGATCCGGCAAGGTCAGCGCTTCACAGGGATGACGGCCACTCAGGACCGCTTCCCAATCGCCGCCTCCAAGTTTCGCTTTGCCCAGCATGGAGAGAGCGGAGCCTGGTTGAGCGAGTTGCTGCCCGCGACCGCGCGGATCGCGGATGAATTGTGCATCGTTCGCAGTCTCCATACCGAGGCCATCAATCACGATCCCGCGGTCACCTTCCTGCAGACCGGCGCTCAATTGGCCGGGCGTCCCAGTTTCGGCGCGTGGCTCAACTACGGCTTGGGGAGCGCCAATCAGAATCTGCCGGCGTG
>JANRLN010000440.1:0-31336 GCA_033762515.1 Planctomycetaceae bacterium | reverse complement strand
CGGCCTGCGCCTCGCGGCTAGATTCGGGGATTTCGATCATCCGTGGTGTCGGCAGGAGGCGGGGTTGCCGCAGCAGCTTGCCATCGGGAGCGCGGGCATATCGCTGGATTTCGACGTCCCGCCGCTGACGGTTCCCAGGATGCCTCCGGTGATGACGCGTTCGACGGGGGTGTCAGCGGGCGTCTTTCCGAGATCGCGTTCGAGGCGGGCGCAGAGTTCGCCCCAGGTTTCCAATCGCTCGGTCATGCGATGGCGGACTTCCAGCGTCTCGCCGTTCTGTTCGCAGCGGTACTGATAGGTGAGCATGGTCGACGTAGCATCCGCAAGTAAGTTCGGGAGTCGCCCGCCCTCTGCGGCCACGCGCCGTCCGCGCGACGATTCCCTGGTCCTGCAGTATGGCTGATGACGCAAGTCGTGTGAAGCAGAGTCGGCCGCCGCAGAGCCTATTCCCCATTCCCACTTGACTGGTCCTCGCCCGTCAGCACCGGGGCAATTTCCGACCAGTTCACGAACGATCGAAACGCCAGACCCTGCTGCGCGAGTTGATCGGCTAGCCAGCTCTTGGCGAAACGCCGCTCGGCAGCGACCTCGCGGGATGCGGCGAGGTCGGGACGCCCGTCTCCGGCGAACGCGACTGTCTTGCCGGCCTGGGTGAGAAGCTGCACCAGTCGACCTTTGTCGACGCCGAAATGGGCCGAATACCAGGGAGAATCGGCCGGAGGCCAACCCATCCAGAGTCCGGACTCCTGGGAGACGTCGCCGGGATTGGCGATGACATGCACTTGCTCGCGGACCGGCGCCAGGATCTCTTCGATGTACCACTCGCATCCGGCGGAGACGACCAACACGTCCCAGCCTGCTTGACGCAAGCGGTGGATCGCCCGCGGAGTCGCAGGGTCGAGTTTGGTCTCAGGGAGCCAGGTCCGCAGTTCTGCGATATCGCGCGGTGCATTCTGAAAGATTCCGTTCAAGGCGGCGACGTGGGTCAACTCTCCGGCGATGCAGCGTTCCCAGTATTGATCCATCGAGCCGGGGGCCACGTGATTCAGCACCACGTCGAAGAAGTCGACGCCGGTCATGGTGCCGTCGAAATCTGTGACGAACACCCGCTCGCCAAGCGTCGCCAACAGGGCCTCAGCCGTGGGATTCCTACCGTTCATTAACGATGTCCGCAGAATGGTGTTGAAGTCGCAGATGTGGTCGGGGACGCCTTGGTCTCGGGGCATCGCGACCGGTCTTGTCGGCACGCCGCCGCCGACGGACGCTCCACGGCGCAACGTCGATGCCGCCTCGCCGATTGCGGTTTGTGGAGAGCGCGGAGATGATACCGCTGTTGGGTGGGAATTCATCAGGACTAGGGCGAGGAAATCATGCGTCACTGGCAGACGGCTGTGCTTGTGTGCGGAATTTGTTGGCTCCAAGTCGCGTCCGCAAAGCAGGGAACTGCGGCGGAGGCCCGTCCGGCAACAGCGGCCGAGGCGGCAAAGGTTCTCGATCTGGCGAAATTCCCCCGTGCGCCGAAGAGCGACCCTCCGAGTCAGGCGTCGTTGGCCCGGCTGTCTTACAGCGTTCCCGGCAGCTTAACGGACGCCTACGCGTTCCAGAAGAAGACGCTGACGGGAATGGGCTGGAAAGAACTCCCCGGTGCTTACAGCAGCGAACAGTACGCCAGCGGCACGTTCGCCAAGCAGGGATTCACCCTCTCCGTGTCGGCGTTGCCCGACGGGGACAAGGTCGGCGTGAGCGTGATCAATCATGGCAATGTGGAACTGGCGAAAGTGCCCGTTCCTTCCGGCATGAAATCGCTCTACGCCGGTCCAGTGAGTCTAATGCTCGTGACCGCTGCCGCTCAGGACGTCACAAAGTCTGCGTGCCGGAAGCTGATGGAGCAGGCGCAATGGGAAGCGTATGGAACACCGGGAGACTCGATGTTCTTCCGCAAAAATGCGGTGTTGCTGCAAGTCAACGTCTCCGCGGCCCCCGCCCAGGACAATCAGACCGTCGTCACGCTGTCATCAGAACTGATGTCCGTGGAGCTTCCTTGTCCGAAGGAAGCCCGCGACGCACAGTATTCCGAGTCGACCACGGCACTGTCGTTCGACACTCCCCAATCGAGCGAAGACGTGGCAGCTTTCTACAAGAAGTCCCTGGGGGCTCTCGGTTGGAAGCCGACCACGGACAATCTGATTCAAGTTGACTTTCGGTCGTCGATGATCTTTCGCAACTCGGCCAAGGATCTGATCGACGTCACTGTGCAGAAATCTGATCTCGGAACGCGGGCGCTGGTGACGCATCAGACCGCCGCGAGGGTCGCCGAGGAGGAAGCTCGGGCCAAGGCCGCCATCGCCAAGCGCGAAGCCGAAAAGAATGCTCCGAAGACCAAAGTCGCGATTGCGACGCCGGTCGAGGCGACCAACGTCGAATCGAAAGCGAACCATCTTGAGTTTCAATTGAAATCGGGCAAGGCCAAGGGGGTCGTCACCGCCTGGCAGAAGCAATTTATTAAAGACGGCTGGAAAGAACAGGTTGCCGTGGTGGAAAACGAAGCCGGATCAATCAGCCTGACCCGCGGCGACTTGACGTTGAGCTTCACGTATGTCGATCCTGGTTTTATTCCCGCGGAAGTGACCGTCAGTGTGATCGGCGGCGACCTGGACGTCCTCAAGCCGAAGTCGCCGTAGGCTGTCTCCCTGGGGAGTATTCTGCGGCCGTGGAATGGGTTTGCGGCGTCCCCGCCGAGAGGGTGGGCTATCGAACTTGACGGGATCGGAGTATCGTGAAGGGAGCCACGTCTCTTCCGACCTTAATTTCTCGTTGTTGCTCGCGGGAATAGAAACGATTCCGCGATGATTCGATTGCAATTGGATTTGGAGTTGAACTACGAAATTGCGTCTCCCGGCAGCGATTTCATTTTCAATATCCATGCGGCGCTCACCCCCTGCCAGCTTGTGTCAGGCGAGCGGCTGGAAATCAATCAGTCGATTGCTCCCGAGATGTTCAGCGACCGGAGTACGGGGAACCGCTATGCCCGGTTGCGCGCCGAGCCCGGGCCGCTGCACGTCAGCTACCACGCCACGATCGACGTCCTGCACCATGCGGCCGCGCCGGAAACCATTGGCGAGGTCCCGGTCTCGCGGCTGCCGATGTCGGTGTTGCATTACATCTATCCCAGTCGGTACTGCGAGTCCGACCGGCTTTCGAAGTTGGCGATCCGCGAGTTTGGGCAACTGTGGCAGGGGTACAGCCGCGTCGAAGCGATCCGCAGTTGGGTGCAGAACCACGTCACTTTCGCGTCCAACACGACGAACTCCAATACCTCTGCCATCAGCACCCTGATTGAGCAGGTCGGCGTCTGTCGCGACTTCGCCCATCTGATGATCGCGCTGTGCCGGGCGCTGAGCATTCCCGCACGTTTCGTGACCGGAACCGATTACGGAGCCGATCCCGTGTTGGGGCCGCCCGATTTCCATGCCTACGTCGAAGTGTTCCTCGGTTATCGCTGGTATCTGTTCGATCCTTCGGGAACAGCCATCCCCATGGGCCTCGTCCGCGTGGGCACCGGCCGCGATGCCGCCGATGTTGCCTTCGCCACGATCTTCGGGACCGTGAATTCCGGGCCACCGCGGATTCTGATGCGGGCGATCACCGAGGGGACACCGGGACTCGTGATGCCCTACAAGTGCCGCGAGGCCCTCTCGACGGATGGCGAGCTGAACTGAACTTGAGTGTGCGGCGTGGCGGGGCGGCTCGGGTCAGACAGCCGAGAGCGACGGAACTGGCAATGGGACCATGGACGTCCACTTGCCACGGCATCCAGTGTGACAGACGGTTGCGGCTGGTTCGTGCTCGCCGAAGTCGCCCAACCTCTGCCGTCCAGTTTGTTTTCCCCCGCCAATCGCCAATGCCCTCGTGCCAACCAATGCGTCCTACCATGTCGGCGGCCTCGTAAGGCAGCGCGTCGCGTTAAGGGACGTTGATCAACCCGCTTGCTGATCGCTCCCGAGCGATCTATAAGCGCAGGGATGCCGGCCCGCGTCGGCCGCGTCCTGCGGAGGCAGGGCTTGATGCGTCGGCTGTTGTACTGGCGTTCCCCCGGTGAGGTTCACATGAGGCTTCCCCCAACTTCAAGGGATCGAACTCCCTTCGTGCTGAGCAAGACCAGCACCCGCCGCCGCGGGTTCACGGTGCTGGAGCTAATCGTCGTCATCGGGATCATCGCGGTCGTCATTGGAATTATTGCTCCGGCGATCCTGATGGTGCGCGGAGCGGCTCGCCGAGCCGCGTGCCAGGGGGCGCTGCGAAAGCTGGCCACCGCCATGACGTCGCGCGTCGAAAGCCATCATCGCTTCCCCGCCGTGGGCAACATCGACATCGCCGACGACGTCCAGTATCAAAGCTGGGTCACCGAAATCTTGCCTCATCTGGTCCACGACCGTTGGCCCGGAGGATATGCATTTGACCAACCCTGGAATGCACCCGTAAACGCCACACTGGTGCGGCTGTCGTTTCCAGAGTTGGTGTGCCCGGAAGACCCCACTGTGATGCCGGGCCAGGGCAATTTGAGCTATGTGGTGAACTGCGGTTTCGCCTGGACCGCGCCCATTGACTGCCCGGCGACTTTGCGCTCGACGCGCACCTCGGCGACGGTGATTCCTCTGGATCTCGACGGCGACGGCATCGTATGTCCGTTGCTGCCCGAGGCCGGCGGCGGTCGGTCGGACTTGCAGCTGATGTCGGCGAGTTCACTCTTCATGATCGAAGACTGGCCTTTGACGTCCGGACGCGAGCGCCACCACCGGCTGGTAGGCGTCACCGACGGCCTGACGAACACCCTGATGATTTCCGAGAATCTGCGAGCGGGCTACGATACCGCGAGCGATTCGAGCTGGGCGACTCCCGACGTGGGTCACGTCGGCTTTGTCGCCAGCAGCTACCTCTGCGAGGAGGGAGTGTGCGCGGAGGGAAAGGTCAACTACGCCCGCGTCAACGACCACTCGCAGGAGCCGTATCGATACGAAGCAATCAACGGCGGCCTGCGGCTGCCTGAGGGTTTGTCCCCGCGCCCTTCTTCGCTTCATTCCGCCAGGGTCTATGCGGCGTTTTGCGACGGACACGTCCAGGCGCTTTCCAACTCGATCGACGGCCGCGTGTACGCCGCCCTATTGACGCCCCAGGGGCAATCGCTCGGTGGACCGCTCGCCGAGCGAATTCTGAATGATTCCGATTTGTGAACTACCGAGGATCAGCCGGGTTTGGCGCCGGCGTCACTTCGGCGCGGGTCGACGTTCTCCAATGAGAAATGGATATGGCCGATCAGTGGTACTACCGGACCGCACAGGGGGAGTTCGGCCCCGTATCGATGGCCGACATTCTGGGTCTGGTCCGGGAGGGAAGACTCCGGCGCGATGATCAGATTCGCGGCGCACGCTCTCTTCCCTGGCAGACCGTGGCGGAATGGGCTCGTCAGGGGCCCGGCGCCGCTCCCCCCCCTGGAGAGAGCAAACTTTCCGAGGCGATTCGACAGGCGGGCGAAAAGCCGAAGCGAAAACTGGCGGATGTGCCCTCGGCGAAAAAATGGCTTCCGGATCGGGAGCGAGGAACGATTCTCCTGGGCGTCGGCGTGGGCCTCCTGATCCTGTTCGAGGCGTGGTGGTTTCTGACGCCGAAGCTGCGCCGGTATCCGAACCCCGAAAAGGTCGAGTACACCGTCGAGACGCCGACGCGGCTCGAGCAATTCTTGCCACGTTCGCCCCGCACCCCGCGCCGCGCTGTTCAATCGGCCGCGGCGCCCGAACCGGTGCTCGGTTTGGAATCGATCCACGACGCGCGGACCCCGACGCTCTCGGCGGATCTGCTCGACATTGTTTATACGGCTCCACAGGGCGACGCCGGGCAACTGGACCTGTTCCACAGCCAGCGCAGTTCGGCCGGAGAACCGTTCGCGACGCCGCAGCGGTTGGAAACCTGCTCTGGACCCCAACCGGAACATCACCCGACGCTGGCGCCGGATGGACTGGAGATCGTGTTCTGCGTCGACCTGCCCCCCAGTCGTCTCTACGCGGCGTCGCGACCAGACAAAATGACGCCGTTCGGCGCGGCCGAACCGCTTCAGACTGCGGGGATCGAAGAGCGGTTCGTCGCTTGCGACGAACCCCAGTTCCTGTCATTGAATGAAATGAAAGTCGCGGTCGCGACTGCCGATGGCAAGGAACGGAAGTCGCTGTTGCTCCAGCGGGGGGCTCGCGGTCAAGCCTTTCGAAGCGTCAACACCTTGCCATTCGCGGACCAGTCCCAGCGTTGCTTCGTCGCGAGCCATCGACAACGGGTTTACGTCCTGTCGCCGTTGGGATTGCAGGTTCAGGTGCACCTACCGGGAACGACGCAGTTTCTGCCGGGGGTAGAGTGGCTGGGAACGAAGATCGTCGGTCCCTCCGGCGGTCGCGAGGGGGAAGTGGTCTGGGTTTCGGCCTCTGAAGACCAGATCTTCTTCAGTTCCGCACGATCGAATGGACCACGCCGGTTGTGGCAACTGCGTCTCGAATAGACCGGCAGTTGAGCAACGCTCCGCAGCACCCGCGGTTGTGGACGTCAGAAGGCGCCGCGCTGGCGACTCCGGCGCGTGGGGACGTGACGAATCAGCAAACGCTGTCCGGGGCGGCGGGGGGCCGCCAAAGCGTATCGCAGCACGTCGGCTGTGCCACCCTGGGCGCCACTCACGCGGCCGTCCCATAAGGCCAGGAGCACGTCGCTGCGATCCACAACGTGTTGTCCCAATCGGGCGAAGTGCTGGTTCCGCAGATCCCGATTCTCCTGCAATTCCCCCGGCGTGACGCCGGGCTGGAGGGGAAGACAATACCACACCCGCGTGCGATTCAGCGTGGAACGAAACTCTTCCACGGCCTGGGAGGAGAAATCGGCTTCGTACTGATCCAGCGGCAGCGGCAGCGGCGCGATCAGCGGCAGCCCCCGTTCCAACGCTGCATCGGCCATCAATTGGTCCGCCCCCTCCGCCAGCGGTGAGAGCACTCGCAGTCGGCGACTGGGAAACTCTGTCGCGAGGTCTTCGAGGGCCTGGTGCAACTTATCAAACAAGACGGGGATGTCGTCGGACAACAGATCACGATGGCCGGTCACTCCCACCGTGAGTGTATCGTCCGCAACCAACCCCCCGCGCGGATAGCGTCCCGTCTGTTCCAGGATCGCGCGGAAGGCAGGGTCGACACTCCGTCCACCGGTGGTGAATCCCATGGCGACATCCTTCGCCGTCACCCACTCCAAGCCTTGCTCCCGCGCCGGATTCGCCGCCGCCGTTGCCGCCAGCCAGGCCGCGTGGATGGTGCCGTCAACGGCAACGCCATCAAGATCTGATTGCGGCGTCAGACGCGCCAGGGGAGACTCCGCCAAGGCGAGTGACGCCGCGAGTGGAAGACCCCAGCGGCGTTCGATGGCCGCCGCCAGTCGCGTCCGTCCCCAGCCCTCGCCCCCCACGGTCGGCAGCTCGAATTGTTCGCGGGCGGGATGCCACGCCAGCAACCACTTGGATTCGTCACCGGCCCGCGGAGTAATCCACAGTCGGGTGATGGCCGAGCCGTCCATGGCCAAAAACTCCTGACTCCCAAATCGAGCTTCCCGGATGTTCGGTCGATTGCGAGTGTTCGATTTCACCATAGTCTTTGCAATTTGCTCCGAGGGGGGCACGACGACTGCCACCCTCCCGACAACGGAAAGAACGCTGGCCAGACGCAGCGGATCAGCGGAAAATGCCCTGAAAACGCGGAACTTGCGGCATCCGCCCTTTGTCCTCTTCTGGCCCGCGCATCGTCGCTCCCGACGAAGAACGCAAACGGAGTTCCAATTCCCGATCTTGCGCGGCGAATCTTGAAGGCGCATACTTCCAGAAATCGTCGGAACCGGTGACACGCCTGCGACGTTGGCTGATGGAACAGGTTCCAAGAGGCAGAGAAGTGCCTACCGACCCGCATACCCGCGTCGGCGGAAGTGTCGCGGAATGGATACGGTCTGCGACAGCAGTTCGTAGATGTCCCCGCGACGCTGCTGGTGTCGGGCGCCCAGTGAGTACCATGGCGTGTTCGCTCGCAGACAATCGGCAGCATGCTGCCGAAACGAGAAAACCGGGGCGGTGCACGATGGCATTCGCCCCGGTTGCGACGCGGGATCGACGTTTTTTGCCGAACCTGCGCCGCAGGTTCTCGCCGGACCTTATCGGACGATCACGCCGCTGTACCGATGATGGACGACCGGCCCCACGAACGGCCGGTAGGGGGTTGTTCGAACCACCGTCCCGAGATGGTGATGAATCGCCGCCGGAGGGACGAAGGTGACGACCGGGGGAGCATACGTCACTACGCGCGGCACATAGGTCACCACGGGACCGAAACAGGGAGCAGCCGCCACCCCGCCGCCGTAAACCACCACTCCGCCAGCCTCGGCGCTGGACGCGGCCAGCCCCAACATCAGCGCCGCAAGGACTCCCCACTTGCGAAGTTTCAAACCCGACATGATCAATCGCTTTCTTCAGATGGTCCCAAGTCGCAGGTGGGAGCAACATGCGCTCCGTCGTCAGGCGGAACTCCCTGTCGCGACCTGTCTGAGAAAGATTGCGCGACCGGTCGGAAAACGGGACAGAAATCAAGTTCGATTTTGGGAACGTGCCGGGCGGCCAAATCTGCCACTGCTGACGTCAGGCGGTCGTGGCAGTTATGCTCATTCAGGCAGCCACATCCGCTCACGGCGAATCCGACATCCGCTGACATTGGAGACTCTCTCGTGGATGACAGCGACGACGGCCATTCCGACGCCCCAACCGAGGATTTGGACCCGTTCGCCCTGAATCCAGGTCATTACTTCGAGTTGCTAGACAGGACGTCAGTGGCGGAGTCGTATCTCGCAATAGCACTCGGTGGCAGTCCCGTCCTGTCCAGGCATCCCGAACTACAGGCCCTCTACGAGGAAGCCTGTGAAAAACTCGCAGCGCTCTATCATGCCGTTGCTCAGTTCGAGGAAACTTGGAAATAGCGACTTGGCTGGAATTCCTGATTCCTGAAAGGCTTGGAAATGCCCTCGTGCTTCGCTCGTGTTCTCTACCATTCCGCGCGGAATGTTGCTGTCTGTCTGGCGGTCTTATTTTCGCTTGTGGCGACGGGTCACGCTCAAGATGGCCCGACAAAGCCCGGCGTCGTCTTCGAACTTGCGGCCCTTTCCGCTTCCCCCGCGGTCTTTCCTGCCGACGACCTCCAGCTTGACGGTGTTCAAGCCTTCTTCTACGAAGGACTCCCCTACAAAGGCCAGCCGACGCGCGTCTTCGCATACTACGGCGTCCCGCAGGCAATCCCTGAGGGTCAGAAGCTGCCGACGATGGTTCTCATTCATGGCGGCGGCGGAACGGCGTTTGATCGCTGGGTGAAGGTCTGGAACGCTCGTGGGTATGCCGCGATCGCCATGGACCTCTGCGGCTGTATTCCCGTGGGGACTTATGGCAAGTGGCAACGGCATGCACACGGTGGTCCGCCCGGTTGGGACGCCAGCTTCGATCAACTCGGCGACCCGATTGCTGACCAATGGACCTATCACGCCGTGAGCGCTGTGGTCCGCGCTCATTCCCTCATTCGCGGTTACCCGGAAGTCGACGCGGATCGCATCGGCGTCACCGGCATCTCGTGGGGCGGGTATCTCACGTCGATCGTCGCCGGTGTCGATTCCCGCTTCCGCTTCGCGGCCCCTGTCTACGGCTGCGGTTTTCTGGGAGAGAACTCGGCCTGGGTCCCCCGGCTGGAAAAACTGGGAGAGGAAAAATCCCAGCTCTGGCTGCAACATTGGGACCCTTCGGGCTACCTCGGTCAGGCGCAGATGCCACTCCTTTGGGTCAACGGCACCAACGACTTCGCCTATCCGATGGACTCCTGGCAGAAGTCCTACCGTCTGCCCAAGTCTCCGCACACCCTCTGCCTGCGGATCCGCATGCCGCACGGCCACGGTCCGGCCGGAGAGAACCCGGAAGAGATCCATGCCTTCGCCAATCAGATCCTGAAGGGGGGCAAGCCGCTGGCGAAGATCACCGGCCAGGGAACCGGAGACGGCGCCGTGTGGGCCACCTTCGACGCGGCCGTCCCGCTCACGCACGCCGAACTCTGCTACACCCGCGACAGCGGTCGCTGGCAGGACCGCCCATGGGAAGCGATCCCGGCGACCATCGACGCCGAGAAGTCCCGCGTGTCCGCCGCGATTCCCGACGGGACGACAGTCTACTATCTGAATCTGTTCGATGAGCGGATGTGCGCAGTGAGCTCAGAGCACGTGGTCGTGTCCAGTCCATGATTCCGGCGAGCAAACTCGCGGCAGCGAAGCAGAGTATGCGTGCGAGCGTGCGCTGGCGCCGATCGAAATTACCTTATGCGGAAGGGGGGTGGGGCACGCGATAATCCGGGAACTCACAGACCCTTGCTTTCACAGGTGTAGCCGCATTCAACGTGCCTGTCGTAGTCCCAGTCTTCTTCGCTGACGATCCAGTGTGCCGTTCGGGACTGGGGCCATGAACGTCGATCCGGTTGGGATACGGGTACCGCGCCCCAGCCACCCTGCCATTGCGAAATGGCTGACGATGAAATGGCGAGATGGGTTGCGTGCGAGTAAACTCGGGGTGCGATGGCGTCATCGTCTGGGCATTTCGTCTCCCGTGCGCCAGGGACCGTCTGCATGCCGGCATTTCGATTGCTGATCTCGTGCCCAATCCTCGTGCTGCTCGCGACGCCCATCTTGGCTGCAGGGCCGGACGCCGAGGATGCGGATCTGTCGGCGAGCGTGCAGGTGTTGCTTCAGCAGCATTGTCTTGACTGCCATGGCGGCGACGATCCTGCAGCCAAACTTGATCTCACATCACGCGAGCGGGTCCTGCTTGGATCGGCGTCGGGGCGGATTCTGGCACCGGGGGATGCAGCCTCCAGCCTGTTGCTCAAACTCGTCGCTCCCGAGAGCAAGCCGCATATGCCGCCGGAAGGTCAGCTTTCCGGCAGCGAGATCGAAACATTGACCCGCTGGGTCAATTCGTTGAAGCCCGCGGATCTTCCGCCGCGCAGCACGCCAGGTTCGGCCGACCATTGGGCGTATCGTCCGTTGGCAACGCCGGAACCACCGCCCGTTCAGAATCCTGCATGGGTCCGCACGCCGATTGACCGATTCGTGCTGGCGAAGCTGGACGCCGCCGGACTTGAACCCGCGCCGCCGGCTGACGCAGCGACGTTGTGTCGGCGGTTGTATTTCGACCTGGTCGGCTTGCCCCCGTCGCCGCAGCAGGTGGCCGAATTCGTCCGCTCGCAGGCCGATCCTGCCGGCGCGGAAACGGCGTACGCCGCGCTCGTCGATGAATTGCTGGCGTCTCCGCACTATGGCGAACGCTGGGGCCGGCACTGGCTCGATCTGGCCCGCTACGCCGATAGCGCCGGTTTCCACGACGACCTCGACCGCCCGTTCGCCTGGCGGTATCGCGACTACGTCATTCAGAGTTTCAACGACGACAAGCCCTATTCTCAATTCATTGTTGAACAACTCGCCGGGGATGAATTTGCGCCTGCCGACCCCGCCGCGTGGATCGCCACGGGGTTCTGCCGCAACGGCCCCACCAACGACGACAACATGGGGGAGGGCCTCATGAAAGAGAAGTACCGCCTGGATCTTCTTGACGATGTGCTGGCCACATCGTCGGCGGTCTTCCTGGGGCAGACTGTGGGTTGCGCCCGCTGTCACGATCACAAGTTCGATCCGATTCCGCAGACCGACTACTACCGGTTGCTGGCGATCTTCGACAGCACCACGCGCGTGGTCATGGGACTCGACGAACACGGCCAACCCGTCCCCGCCAGCACCAAGAAGCCGAAGCCGGGGGACGCAACAAAGTTTCAGCCAGTGGCGTCGATCATGGCGCTGACCGATGCCGGGACGCAGCCGCGGATCACGCACTTGTTGTGGCGCGGCGACGCGGCCAATCGCGGTCCGGCCGTGGAACCGGGAGTCCCGGCGGCCTTCAGTCGCGAGGCTTTCGCGTTGCCGACGGCGCGCGAGGGTGCGAAGACCACCGGACGTCGACTGGCACTGGGGCAATGGATCGCGTCCCGGAAGAATCCGCTGACCTGGCGCGTGGCCGCCAACCGGATCTGGCAGCATCATTTCGGCGTCGGCATCGTCGCCACTCCCAGTAACTTTGGCCGGACGGGAGCGGAACCAACGCATCCGGAGCTTCTCGACTGGCTGGCTCAATCGCTGCTCAAACACGAGGGGCGCTGGAAGCCGATCCATCGGCAGATCGTGATGTCCAGCGTTTACCGGCAGTCGACACGGGGAGCAACGTCCGAGGTTGATCCACAGAACAGACTGTTGTCGGGCAGGAGCCAGCGCCGACTCGAAGCAGAAATTCTGCGGGACGCGATCCTGTCGGTCTCAGGAACTCTCAACGAGCGCATGGGTGGGCCGGGGGTCAAGCCGCGGATTCGGCCCGAACTCCTCGTCGCCAGCCAGCGGAACAAGTGGCCCGTGGTTGCGACGGACGGCCCCGAACATTGGCGGCGCAGCGTTTACATCTACGTAAAACGACAACTCCTGTTTCCGATGCTGGAGTTGTTCGACGCCCCGAGCACGGCCCAAACGTGCGAGCGCCGCGAGGAAAGCATTGTCCCGACGCAGGCCCTGGTGCTCATGAACGACGAATTCACGCAGCAGCAAGCGGGCTTTTTTGCCGATCGAATCCTCAGGGTCGCAGGGAGCGATCTCGCTGCCCAGGTCGCCGCAGCGTTCCAGTTTGCCTATAGCCGCGACGCCATGTTGGCGGAAGTCGACGAAGCCACAACGTTCCTAAAGCAGCAGGCTGAGTTCCACGCGAAGACGGCGCCCAGTTCCGCCGAGGCGGAACGACAGGCCCTGCTGGATCTCTGCCATGTGCTGTTCAACTCCAATGAATTCGCCTACGTGAATTGAGTCCGCCATGACTGGATTTGACCGACGAACCGCGCTGGCCTCGCTCGGAGGGACCTTTGGCAGTCTGGCCCTGCGAGGATTGCTTGGGCAGGAGGCGCGCGCCGCCGACGTCGTCGATCCGGCAGCTCGCGCGCGAGACCCTCTGGCATTGCAAGCCCCCCATTTCGCTCCGCGGGCGAAGTCTGTGATCTTCCTGTTCATGTACGGCGGGCCGAGCCATGTCGATCTGTTCGACCCCAAGCCCACGCTCTCGGAGTACGCCGGGAAGCCGATTCCCGTCTTCAAGCCGGAAGACACGTTTCGCAAGGGGAGCAGGAATGTGGCGCTCCCCAGCCCGTATAAATTCCGCAGGCACGGCGAAGCCGGCGTGGAACTGGCCGAGGTGTATCCGCATCTGTCGCAGCTCACCGACGAATTGTGCGTGATTCGCTTGATGCATGCCGAAAGCAACAATCACGGCCCGGCGTTGTTTCAGATGCAGACCGGATCGTTGCTCAGCGGTCGGCCGAGCCTGGGGGCCTGGACGGCGTATGGCCTGGGCAACGAGAACGAGAATCTGCCGGGGTTTGTGGTGATGATGGACCATCAAGGCGCTCCGGTGAATGGCGCCCTGAATTGGACCAACGGGTACATGCCCGCGGCGTATCAGGGGGTGCCCTTCCGGCCGACCGGCGACCCGATCGCCTACCTGCAACCCCCCGCCGGCGTCACCGACGAGAGGCAACGGGCTCGGCTCGACCTGCTGCAGCGCTGGAACTCACGGCATCGGGAAACCAATCCGCACGATTCCGCCTTGTCCGCACGGATCGCCTCATACGAGTTGGCGTACCGGATGCAATCGCACGCCGCGGAAGCTGTTGACCTCGGCCAGGAAACGTCGGCGACGCGGGCCATGTACGGACTCGACGACAAGGTTACGGCACACTTTGGAAGGAACTGTCTGCTTGCGCGGCGACTGGTCGAACGCGGCGTTCGGTTCGTGCAGGTCTACAGCGGCGGTAACGAAGGCCCTCGGGCGTGGGATGCGCACGATGACATCAAGAAAAACCACGATCTCCATTGTGCTGAGACGGACCTCCCGATGGCGGGTTTGCTGTTAGACCTCAAGCAACGGGGCTTGTTGGATTCGACGCTCGTGATCTGGGGGGGCGAGTTCGGCCGCACCCCGTTCGCCGAGGATGGCAAGGGCCGCGACCACCACGCCAAGGCCTTCACGATGTGGCTCGCCGGGGGTGGGATCCGCGGTGGTCAGGTGTACGGCGAAACGGATGACTTCGGATACAACGTGGTCCGCGATGCGGTGAGCGTTCCCGACCTGCACGCCACCTGCCTGCACCTGTTGGGACTCGACCACACGCGGCTGACGTTCCCCTACCTCGGACGCAATTTCCGGCTCACCGATGTCAGCGGAAACGTGGTGCAGCAGTTGCTGGCATAAATCCGGGCGTGGGGCGCCCTTTCCAGCATTCAGCATCAGAGCCTTCTCGAGACCTGGAGAAATTCGTCTTGAGAAGCGATTTCCGATTTTTCTGAGATCGCTGTCGATTCCGCGACTCCTCATCCGTCATCCTGATGACCGGACGCTGTTGTTCGGAGGATCGTGTGTGTCCCTGTGCAGGAGTCGGATTCATGCCTCGTTTTGCCCGCATCTGGCTGGTGGTCTCTCTGTTGGCTGCAGCGGTAACAGGTTCAATGGTCGTGAGTTACGCCCAGGCTTCCATCGAAGGCACGCAGAAAACTCTGCCGCAGTTCACATTCCTGGTCTGGGAGTCGAAGGCCGAGATCGACCGGCGAGCGAAGGCTGGCGGCGACCCGGACTATTGGGGGGCCTACAAGGTATACTCGGAACAACTCCAGGCCGAGGGGATGATGCTTGGCGGCAGCGCCGTCGAGCCACCGCTGAGTGGACGCATGGTCCGCACGGTCGCGGGGCGAGTGCAGGCCGCCGCTCCAAAACTGCAAGACGGCGAGATGCGGCTGGGTGGGTACTTTATTGTCCAGGCGAAGGACTTGGAGACGGCTGTGGCCTGGGCGGGAAAATGCCCGGCCGCGCTCACGGGCGCCGTGGAAGTCCGTCCGAATGTGGTGATGCCGGCGCCCTGACCACGTCGTCGAATCCAGGGAATCCTCACGTGGAGGATTCCGCTCACAAGGCCAGTAAGGACGTCAGCATTCCGGCAGTCATTCTCTGCCGCCATTGTGGACTCACGCCTGCACCCCTTCACGGAACGCATCCATGAAATACGCACTCCTCGTTTATGAATCTCCCGAGGCCGTTAACGCTCGCAATGATCCAGCCCTCGCGCCGGCTTATTGGGCGTCTTACATGGCCTACTCCAAGGCTCTCGCCGAAGCGGGAGTCGCAGCCGGCGGAGCCGGCTTGCAGGCTCCTGCCATGGGGACGACTCTGCGAATCCGTGGCGACCAACGTCAGGTTCAAGACGGCCCGTTCGCCGACACCAAGGAACAGTTGGGGGGCTTCTTCCTGGTTGATGTTCCGGACCTCGATGCCGCCCTCAAGTGGGCCGCGCGTTGTCCCAGCGCGGCCAACGGATCGGTGGAAGTGCGGCCGGTGTTGCCTCCGCCGGATCAGCTCCCGAGGGGCTAGGGAAGTCGGCAAGGGCTTCGGGACTAGCGTGCTTGGTCTACGGCATAAGCGCCTTGCCGGAGACCGAGCACTTTGTGATATTCGCTCGTCACACGGAGCGTGACGGCTACGATGCAGCGATCTCTCGCCTTCCCGATGAAAGTAGCCATCACGCTCCGCGTGATGAGCGGAGTGACGCCGAGCGCGGCGAATCAAGTGGCTGCAGATCAACCCGCGTGATGATGCTTTGCGATGACTGTTGGTCTTGAGTCCGCCGCTGCCTCCCGAAATTATCCCGACGCACGTCGCGTCGCCGAACGCGTGGCGCGTGAGTCATACGGGCGTTTGATCGCTCTCGTGATGTCACACACGCGAGATCTCGCGGCGGCCGAAGATGCGCTCGCCGATGCCTTCGTTGCCGCGATGGAGCATTGGACGATAGTCGGCCCACCCGTGAATCCCGATGCCTGGCTGCTCACCGCGGCGCGACGGCGGCTTGTCGACGCCCACCGTCATCACGAGATGGCAAGGCAAGCGGCTCCCGAGATCGCGCGGTCGGAAGCGGTGATCGCGATGCTGGATCTTGATGCCGCCCACATCCCGGATGAGCGCCTGAGGCTGCTGTTCCTGTGCGCTCATCCCGCGTTGGATGCATCGATTCGGACGCCGCTCATGCTGCAATGCGTGCTGGGGTTGGATGCCGGCGCCATCGCCGGGGCGTTTCTGCTGCGACCATCCACCTTGGCGCAACGGCTGGTTCGAGCGAAGCAGAAGGTGCGCGACGCCGGAATCGCCTTTGAAATGCCCGCGCCCCAGGAACTCTCGGTGCGTTTGGATGCGGTGCTGCAGGCGATCTACGTGGCGTACAACGCGGGTTGGGACGCCCTGGCCGATTCGGACCTTACCGGCTCGGCGCTGGCGGACGAGGGGATCTGGTTGGGACGAGTTCTCTGGCAGTTGATCCCGGCGGAACCCGAGGTCGCCGGTCTTCTCGCTTTAATGCTGTACACGGAAGCACGACGTGCCGCGCGGCGCTCGGCGGGCGGTCGCTTCATTCCGCTTGGGGATCAAGACACCGCATTGTGGTCGCCGTCGCTGCTTCAAGAGGCCGAAACCCTGCTGGCGACGGCGGCGCGACAGCAACGTTTAGGGCGTTTTCAATTGGAGGCGGCGATCCAATCCGCCCATGCCGCGCGGCGGCGAACCGGCGTCACCGATTGGCCGGCCATCGTTGGGCTCTACCAAGGCCTGCTGCAGATCTCGCCCTCGGTGGGGGCGCACGTCGCCTGCGCTGCTGCGGTGGGCGAAGCCAGCGGCCCTGAGGCCGGCCTACGCGAACTGGCGGCGGTTGACCATGCAAAGATAACGACCTACCAGCCCTATTGGGCCGTGCGCGGGCATCTGCTGCAACGCCTGGGGCGGCGACATGAGGCCGAGCACGCCTTCGATCGTGCGATCGGACTGTGCGGCGATGACGCCGTTCGCGATTACCTCATGCAGTGTCGCGGCGGGATTGCACCCGGTCATCGCTGACGGGCGTTACGGTTTCACGCGCGGGGCCGCCTCAACGACGCGCCGATAGCGCTGCTGCTGATCCGCCAGATAGGTCCGATAGGCATTGTTGACTTTCGCGAGTTCCGGCATGGAATCGCAGACGTAGCGAAAGTGGCAGACGGCCATTTCGTCGCGTGTCTGCTCTCCCCATCGCACGTCCCGCGGCGGAGAGTTGGGATTCAGCGGGTTGCCGGCCGAATTGTCGAACCAGGAGTCGACCTCGATGACGGTTCCCTTCGGCAACCGCAGCGAATCGACGTAAACGTATTGCCCTTGCCAGTTGAAGTCCCAGTCTTTGATCCAGATGAGCGGCTTCTCGCCGCCGTTGGGAAGTTTCGCGACGGCCTTCATTTCTTTGCCGAGCATGTGCAAGTGAGGGGCGGCGTCGAGAATGGTGGCCGCCGCCGGCAGCACAAAGCTGGCGCGATGCAGATAGCGTTCGTTGCCGGCCGGGATGCTCAGCCCCTTGTTCATCACCTGCAACTCCATCACCCATTGCTTGGCGGATGACTCCGCAAAGAAGACCCCGATCGAGGATTGATCGGACTCCTCTTTGCCGGTGAGCTGATAATGGATCTCCAGCACGATGTCGCTCTGGGCGGGCAACGGACAACCCGTGCCGCGGGGAAGACGCTGCGGCGTCATACCGGGAAGCCAACTGCGGAAGGCGCAGAAGTTGTCGAACCCCGGTCCAGAGAAGTTGCCGTAGCCGGAGTTCGGATCGCGCTGATCGAGCTGTCGCGCGGCTCCCGTGTTGTCGATGTAGAACGAGGCATGGTGCGTGACGCGCGGGTTGCCAGGTCGAAACTCGATCGCTGAGATCAGTCGATCGCTCTTAAGGCCTGTGGGGAGCACAAAATGTCGGTGGACGTCGGGTCCATCGGGGGGGAGAGCAAAGGCCTCGCTGACCTTGAGAATCAGATCGGGCTCGCCCAATTGCCAGCCGGTGGTGAACTTCGGGGGGGCCGGACGGTCTTGGGGATCTCCTTCCGGTTTTCCCGCGGCGATCCACTTTTGGAACAGGGCGATTTCATCGGGTTTCATCCGTCGGTCGTCGCGGAAATGTCCGAATCCTTCCGTCGGATGCCAGGGAGGCATCAATCCCTGCTGGGTCGCAGTCGCGATCTGGTTGGCATGGCTGCAGGCGTCGTCGAACGTCAGGAGCGAGAACGGAGCGGCTTCGCCGGGGCGATGACACTCCGCACAGCTGCTGTGCAGCAACGGGGCAATGTCGCGATTGAAGGTGACGTTTCCACGGGTTGCCGTCGCCGGATCTTCCATCAGGCAGCCGATTGGCTGGGTCTTCGGGACGCGGACATTGCGACCGGCGACGACGTCGGCGAGCGCGTCTTCGAACTCATGCCGGGTCGGCGACTCACGCTTGCGGCCGATGGTGGGATAGCGGTCGTCGATCCGTCCGGAATAGAGGATCACACCTGTTGGAGACACGACCAGCGCTTGGGGAGTGTGCGTGGGCTGCAGCGCGCGCCGCAGCGATTCTGAAGCGTCAAACAGCACCGGGTAGCTGATGCGATACTCGTCTCGATGCCGCACCGCCTCGGCCCGGCTGGCTCTGGGTGACGAGACGATCCCGTAAAACTCGATCCCGTGCTTCTTGAAGCGACTTGCGAGCTTGTCGATCGTCGGCAACGTGCCGTTGCTGATGGGGCAATGGGTGGACAGGAAGACGACGCCCACACCCTTGCAGTTGGGAGTTGCGGCGAAGTGGTGCAGGCGACCGTCGAGATCGACCCCCTTTAGAGAGACGATCGGAGGACGATCGGCGGATGCGACCTCTCCGGCAAACGCCGAGTGAGCGATCACGGTCAGGACGACGCCGAGGAGTCCCGCGCCGCGTCCTGGAACGAGTTGCCGCAAATTCCGCAGACACCGGCCGCGTGCGCGCACGAAGACCGTGGAGCAGGAGATCGTCAATCCAAGTTACCTCAGGGATTCGCGACCAGCAGATGAGCCATTCCGATGGGGGGACGCATTGTGAGCGTCGGGCCTGGCGTCTACAACGCCCGCCAGCGCAGAATTCGTCACAGAATCAAAAACGCGTGAGCCGCAGCACGTAATCCCGTCCGGATCGAGTTGCCGTGGAGAGTTGCAACGGGATCATGCCGCCGGAATCAGTCGACGGCTGTCGACAGTGGGCATGAGCAATAGGGTGGTCGCAATATCATCCGCGCAGCGAAAGATGGTTCGTCGCACGCCGGGCGGTTCCTGCCGGAGTGGTGCGGACAGCTCGGCGAGTTGTCGCCGCAGTGAGACGCCACTATCGTATGCATCTTCGTTGATCGATTGGTGCGCGCTCAGTGAGTGAGTTTACGGGGTGGTTTCGATGAATCCTTGGCAACATGCCGCGCTGCTGTCGGCCGTTCTGTGTCTGGCGAGCGCCGTCGATGGTCTTGCGGAAGACTGGCCCGGCTGGCGCGGACCCCGCGGCGATGGTTCCAGCCTTGAGGAAGGGGTCCCCATCGAATGGGATGTGCCCGCCGGAAAGAATGTCGCCTGGGAAGCCGTGATTCCGGGCGTCGGCCATGCCTCCCCCGTTGTGTCGCAGGATCGCGTGTTCGTTGTCAGTTGCCTGGAAGATCGCAGCCAACGGGTGCTGATGGCCCTTGATCGACACACCGGGAGATCGCTCTGGCAGACCGTCGTCCTGGAGGCCCCGCTGGAAAAGAGGCACAAGCTCAACAGCCGCGCATCGGGGACTCCGGCAGCCGATGGCGAGCACGTCTACGTCACCTTTCTCGCTCCGGACTTCACCAGCAACACCGAGCGCACTCCTGGTGAGATGGTGGTCGCCGCCTACGACTACTCTGGGAAACCCAAGTGGGTCGTGCGCCCCGGTCGGTTTGCCAGCACGCACGGCTATTGCTCGTCGCCCGTGCTGTTCGAGGACCTGGTGATCGTCAATGGTGATCACGACGGCGACTCGTACATTGCGGCGCTCGACAAGACCACGGGGGCTACTCGCTGGAAGTTTGCCCGGCAGCATAAGACGCGCAGCTACGTGACCCCGATCATTCGCGACATCGGCGGTCGCACGCAGATGCTCCTTTCGGGCAGCAAGTGCGTCGTCAGTCTCGATCCCCGAACCGGGGGGCTCCACTGGGAGATGGACGGCCCCACCGAGCAGTTCGTCGCTTCCCCGGTTTACAACGGCGAATATCTGTTCCTCACCGCGGGCTTCCCGGATCATCACATCCTGGCGATTCGCCCGGATGGAACCGGAAAAGTGGGAGCGGATCAGATCGTTTGGCGAACGACGAAGAACTGCTCGTATGTGCCCTCGCCGGTGGTCGTGGGCGACTACTTCCTCGTGGCCGCCGACGACGGGATCGCAAGTTGTTACGCCGCCAAAACGGGCGAGCGCCTCTGGGTCGAGCGACTTGCACCGCACTACAGCGCTTCGCTGGTGACCGCGCGAGGATTGGTCTACTTCCTGGCGGATGACGGTGCAATGAAGGTCGTCAAGCCGGGACCGAAGTACGAGCTGCTGGCGGAAAATTCCACTGGAGAAGACTGCTACGCCTCGCCGGCAATCGCGAACGGCCAGATCCTGATTCGCGGCGCCGAACGGTTGTTCGCCATCGGCGTGAATCCGGCAGCCCGCTGATCGACCGGGGATGATCCTGGACTCCGAACTCTCTGCCTGATAACCGCAGCTGGGCGGAGGCAGTCAAGTTCCCGGCCGGCATTCAGGCTCTGCGGGTGCCGCACGATCGACCCGGCGAGGTCGGTGCGCTGATCAGAGCTTTCAGGCGGGCGCGGAATCGCCGAATCGTGCCTGCTCAGTGGGTCGCCTCGAACCGTTCGCGGGTTTCGAAGGGGAGTCCGACGAGCTGCGAGTCGCCGACGGGGCGATAGCTGGCAGTTGTCGGCATGAAGGAGTTCCGGGCGGTTTCCCACCCGGCCGTATGGCCCTGTTCGTAGCCGTTTTGGTAGCCCGAGAGCCAGCACATGTACACGGCCCAGACGGCGGCAGGTGCCAACCACAGCGTCCAGCTATGCTTGGTCATAGCAACATCTCCCACAGCACAAAGGGTTTGAAGGGGGTGCCAGGTGGGGCGATGAAATTCCTGCGTCCGCAGGTTTTTCATCGTCTCTTCATCAAATATTCAACTTTGTTCTACCTTGGGTCAAGTCCGACAGAAGCGAATTCACAAATGCCATGCCTAACAGCAGGTGATATCTGAGAATTCACGTTCCTACAACTGGGAATTCCGGGGGTTGGTTTTTCCTGAGTCTAAGATCAGGTTTCGCGAGTGCGTAAAAGTGAGAATCGGCTGCGGAAGTCCGCTCCGATCACCAGAAGCCGCAACAACTTGAGGAAAATTTGAAGAATCCCCGGGGAGAGCGAGAGTTGTACCGGAAGGGAGCGCCGTCTTGCCCAGATTTCGAGCGTAGGATCTGGTCACGGTTTCCCCGGCTCGCCAAAGTCATGTGCACTCACGCAGCAGACATGCGCGCAAATTGGACAGTGCCCCTGCCCGCTGGACAGTCTGCAGGCAACTTCCCCGGAAGTCCGGGATCGTGCTCAAGTTCGGGAAGTGGGTGCTTCACGGACCGATGGGAGTCGCAGCGAGGAGGCCCCGCGGATGATTGTTGAAGAGGGCGGCGTCTCGCAGTACGGACAGACCTCGTTGTAGATGATCTTCCGACACTTCGGGCACTCGTGCACTGCATGAATCGTGACGGGCGTCCGCCACCGCTGGACGATGATGTAGGCGTACACAAGAACCGAGAATGTACACAGGATCAGCCCGGCCAGCGGATTCTTGGGGATCATCACCAAGACCGTGGTCAGCAAAATCGCCGCGCAGCCAACGGAATAGAGTCCCACCTCCGTCCAGCGCTCCCGGTTCGATCTGGCCCGCAGCAGATCTTCGTTGATTTGGCGGCCGAGTTTTCTCCGCAGCAGGTCGAATTTGATCCGTTCGAGGTCATCCAGCGGTTCATCGGGACTCTCGCCGGCGGAGAGGAGCCGCTGCACGGTGTCGACCACCCGATAGGCGTCGTCTTCGGTGAGGGCGGCCTGATGCGCCCAGAGATTCCGATATTCCCGCAATTCACTGACGAGGCTGCGTTCGAACAGGCCCATTCGCTGGCGAAAGACAGCGTTCCAGTGATCCCACATCACCGTGAGAATCGCTTGGGAATCCCAGAGCAACTCATCCGGCAGCGGGTTGCTGCGATCGTTGCGCGAGCTGCCGCGAACGGCCCCCCGCCAATCGGCCCCGTAAGCGGCCTGCAGTTCGCGCTCGAAGAACGGGAACAGCCCCTTCGTGAGCTGATCGAGCGCAACGCCAACAGTCTCGTGCGGGGTTAACACCTGGAATCCTGCCGCAAAGTCAACTTCTGCAGCATAAACCCCGCCACCCCCGCGCGAGCCACTCGGGATTCGACCGTTTTGACGATTCAACGTTGAGTTTCGGCAACATGCGGGGTTGTAGCGATTGTGAGTTCTGCGACCACCGGCCGGTGATCGCTGCAGGTGGTCCAGAGATGCCGGCACGTATGCGCCTGCCAGTCGGGAGGCATCCAGATCTGGTCCAGCGTCAGCACCGGGAGCGGAACAGGCCACGTCGCCGCGTAGCCGCTGCCGGCAGTTGCGAAGACGGGAATGCTGCGCTGCCGCAGTTGCGAGAACCCCACCGACTCCGGCGGGGCGTTGAAGTCCCCGAGGAGCAGCCAGGGACGATCGTCCCAGTCCTCGTCCAGACGCCGCGACAGTTCGACCAGCACAGGCACGCGTGCGACCTCAAAGTCTGCAGAGATGTCTACGAGCACCGCCCGACACGCCCGGTCGGCAAACTCGAACTCGAGGGCTACGGCGTCGCTCCCCGGACCGAGGTGAACCACCGGAGCAATGCCTCCGGGCAACCGTGACAGCCATAGCATTCCCGGGCGATTCGAGTCCGCATGGTAATCCGGAAGGAGCCGTTCCCATTCGGCCAATTCCGCGGAACCCGTTCCCCCGGCTTCGACGAGTCCGATGAGATCTGCTTCAAATCCGCGAATCACGTTCGCCGCGAATTCGCGACCTCGCGGGAGATGGCAGGCGTTCCAGAAGGCGATCCGCAGTCTCGGTTCCGCGATGGACGGACTCAGCAGCCGCCACCCGACGTCGGACGCCAGCACCCAGGCCGCCGTCAACGTGAAAACGATGCGAGCCGTGCGGACGAGTCGAGGAAAGGACCGAGGCGTCACCAACAGGCAGGTCGCGGCGATGAGGCACAGGACGGGACGAGGCAACGCGTAATACAGAAAACACCACGGGACGGGCCAACGGTCACCGACCAGTCCGTGCAGTACCGCGCCCGCGCCGCAGACGGTCCAGCCGATGAGAGCCATCGCGATGCCGAGAAACCGGACGGCGCGGTTCGTCCAACTCGGACGATTGATCGTCAACTCGCCGGCCATGGGACGAACTCTACCACCGCAGCCCTGGGATTTCTGATTGGAATCGGTTCACTCGGCCATCGATTCGGCTCACGCCGGGCATTTGCCCCAGGCGTCTGCCGGGGAACTGTAGTGTGGAGTGCGTCTCGAAAACTAGGCGGATTCCAGCGAACACAACGATTGTTGCCCCAGTTCCTGGATGCAGAGGGATGCCCAGGAGCCTCGGGGCGCGTCAGCACAACTGGAAACCATGTTTCCATAGAACCACCCAGTCCCAAATTCCAAATCCCAAATTCCAAATCCCAAACACCAATTCTCAACGAACGAAACTCCGAGGTTGCGCCGCTGAAAGCCGCTTTCGCGTTTTTTTGGGGGGGCGCCCTGCCGCCGGTTGGAGCGATCCCTGCCATTGGGGTTCCGCGGCAGATGTCCGAGCGCGACAGCGTCATTTGCAAGCCTTCCCATCGGCGCTGCCAGCCAGCACAGTTTCATCCCACCGGTGTGTTAAGTCGCGGGTCCGCGTCTCAGACGTTCGCGAAAGGCCTTGATCAGGCGGCTTTGAAATCGGTAAGGATTCCAGACAACCGCGATCGTGCGCGTCGGTTTCTTGCCGGTGATGGACCGATACACCCGGCGATCGCATTGATTGAGCTGCCGGGCCATCGCCGGAATCATCGAGACTCCGTGCGACAAGGAAACCAGTTCCTGAACCATCACCAGTTGGCTCGTTCGCTCCACGGCGACCGGCTGAAAGGAACGTTGGCGACAGAACGACACGATGTTGTCGGTCAGGCAGTGAGCCTCGTCGAGCAAGACGAATGGATAAGGCTCCACATCGGTCAAGCGAATTTTCTCCCGCTCAGCCAGCGGATGGCCGCAGGGAAGCACCAGCAGCAATTCCTCCTCGAACAGTTCTTCGACGTCGAGGTATTTGGCCGGGACCGGCAGGGCAAGAATGGCAAGATCGATCTCCCCTTGGGTGCAGCTCTTGAGCAGAGCATCGGTGGTGTTTTCCTGGACGATGAGCGTGGAGCGCGGAAACTCCGTGGAGAACTGACGCAGAACTTCGGGGAGGAAGTAGGGGGCGATGGTGGGAATCGCTCCCACGCGCACGCGACCGCTTTGTCCGTCGTCTGTAATCTCTGCTTTGGTGTCTTCCAGAACGGTCAGCACCTGTTGTGCCCGAGCCTGCAGCAGCGTCCCTGCGTCCGTCAGCGACACGGACCTCGCCTTGCGCTCGAAGACCGGCTGGCCGAGTTCGTCCTCCAGCTTTTGAATCGATCGGCTCAGGGCGGGCTGCGAGATCGCCAACTCTTCCGCAGCCCGCGTGAAGCTCTGCCGTTCGGCGACGCGCAGGAAGTACCGCAATTGATCGAGTTCCATCGTCGGCTTTCGAAAGCGATGCATCGAATGCATCGATACAAGACAGGGAATGCATTGGATTGCTAGGTCACACGCTGCGATACTTCAGGAGCGGAGTCGGACCGCCGCCGCCGCCACCTTTCGAGAATGCGCACACCCCACTGTGCTTTCTCGCAGATTCTCCCTCGAAAAGGAAACAACTGATGACTTGGCGCTCCCTTGGTTGCGGCTTGACCGCAGCGGTTCTCATCACGACTGCGGGGTCTCTGGCGAGATCCGGTCCCGTTCATGCCCAGGAAAGCGGGAAACCCGATGTCCGCACGCAGAAACCGCACAGTGCAAAGGTCTTGCAGGGAAACAACATGGAAGCGGTCGGGAAATGTCCGGTGATGGGCGACGTTGCTCCCGCAGCGGCGCGGCACACGGCGGCAGGCGCGATGTCGAACGCCGACTGGTGGCCGAACCAGTTGAACCTGAAGATCCTGCATCAGAACTCGCTCAAGGGAAATCCTCTGGGAGCGGATTTCCACTATGCCGAGGAGTTCCAGAAACTCGATCTGGCGGCCGTGAAGCGGGACCTCCGCGAGTTGATGACCACTTCTCAGGACTGGTGGCCCGCCGACTACGGTCACTACGGTCCGCTGTTCATTCGAATGGCCTGGCACAGCGCGGGAACGTACCGCGTCAGTGACGGTCGCGGCGGCGCCGGCTACGGGACGCAGCGGTTTGCTCCGCTGAACAGTTGGCCGGACAACGCGAACCTGGACAAAGCCCGCCGGTTGCTCTGGCCGATCAAGCAGAAATACGGGAATCGCATCTCCTGGGCCGACCTGATGGTCCTGACCGGCAACGTGGCCCTGGAATCGATGGGCTTCAAAACGTTCGGGTTTGCCGGCGGTCGCGAAGACGTCTGGGAACCCCAGGAAGACATCTACTGGGGACCCGAGAGCGAGTGGCTGGGGGACATGCGGTACAGGGGCGATCGCCAACTCCAAAATCCGTTGGCTGCCGTGCAGATGGGTCTGATCTACGTCAATCCTGAAGGACCCAACGGCAAACCGAGCGCGCTCGAGGCGGCTCACGACATTCGGGAGACTTTCGCCCGCATGGCGATGAACGACGAGGAGACGGTGGCGCTCATCGCGGGGGGCCACACGTTCGGAAAAGCTCACGGTGCGGCCAGTGCCGACAACGTCGGCCCCGCGCCGGAGGGAGCGGGCATCGAACAGCAGGGGCTCGGCTGGAAGAACAAATTCGGCAAGGGCAACGCCGGCGACACCATCACCAGCGGCTTGGAAGGGGCCTGGTCGACCACTCCCACCCAGTGGTCCAACAGCTATTTCGACAACCTGTTCGGCTACGACTGGGATCTGGTGAAGAGTCCTGCCGGGGCCTGGCAGTGGACGCCGACCGATCCCGCCGCGAAGGGAACCGTCCCGGATGCTCACGACAAGTCGAAGTCTCACGCTCCCATGATGTTCACGACCGACATGGCGCTGCGGATGGACCCCGTCTACAACAAGATTTCAAAGCGGTTCCATGAAAATCCGGAAGAGTTTCGACTTGCGTTCGCCAAGGCCTGGTACAAGCTCACGCATCGCGACATGGGCCCGGTTTCCCGGTTGCTCGGCCCGGAGGTCGCCCCGCCCCAGTTGTGGCAAGATCCCGTGCCGACGGCCGATTACAAGCGGATTGAGGAAACGGAGATCGCGCTTCTCAAGTCGAAAGTGCTGGCCTCGGGATTGTCGGCGTCCGAACTGGTTTCGACGGCATGGGCCTCCGCCTCCACCTTCCGCGGCAGCGACAAGCGCGGCGGCGCCAACGGCGCCCGCATTCGCCTCGCTCCGCAGAAGGACTGGGCCGTAAACCAGCCCGCCGAACTGGCGAAGGTGCTGCAGACGCTGGAGAAAATCCAGCAGGACTTCAATCGCTCGCAAACCAGCGGCAAGCAAGTCTCTCTGGCTGACCTGATCGTGCTGGGGGGCTGCGCCGCCGTCGAGCAAGCCGCGAAAAAGGCCGGTCACGATGTCGATGTTCCCTTCGTACCGGGGCGCACCGATGCCACTCAGGAGATGACCGACGTCGAGTCCTTTGCGGTCCTTGAACCGAAATCAGACGGCTTCCGCAATTATCAGGCGCGCGAAATTGATCGGCCCGCCGAGGAATTGCTGGTGGATCGGGCCCAACTGCTGACGCTGTCGGCTCCCGAGATGACCGTCCTGATCGGCGGGATGCGGGTCTTGAACGCCAATTCGGGCAGCGGTCCGCTGGCTCAACTGGGGGTCTTCACGAAGCGTCCTGGGGTGCTGACGAATGACTTCTTTGTGAATCTGCTGGACATGACCACCGAGTGGCGCCCGTCGCCGATGTGCGAGCACTTCTTCGAAGGGCGGGACCGCCGGACGGGCGAGGCGAAATGGACCGCGTCTCGCGTCGATCTGGTGTTTGGTTCAAACTCGCAGCTCCGAGCCATCGCTGAAGTCTACGCGAGCGACGACTCGCGGGAGAAGTTCGTCAACGACTTCGTGGCGGCCTGGACCAAGGTGATGAATCTGGATCGTTTCGACCTGAACGTGTCGGAGCGCAGCGGGTCGAAGCAGGCGGCGCAGCTTCAACGTTGAACGGGCCGGCTGCGTGCGCTGATTCCCACGGGCGGCCGGCGCCGACGGGACAGACCGGGGCACTGACGACAGATGTTCCGTGGGGCGCTGAAAGACTGAGAAAGGGCCCGCCGCGCTGCAGCGCGGCGGGCTCTTTCGGTTTCAAGTCGTCTTGACGGGAATGGGTGGTCGTACTGTAATCCGCCTCTTTTGCTGGGCGACGCCAAGTGGGGGGCTGCCCAACTGGAGCCGGCGTCTTCAGCCGACGCGAACAGGGATGTTTGGCGTGTTGACGTTTGATCGCTATCTGCTGCGCAGCTTTTCTCACGTCTTCCTGGTGTGTTTTGTGTCCATGTTCGGCCTGTTGGTCGTTATTGATCTGCTGGAAAACCTGGACGATTTCATCGCCAAGAACAATGAGGCCGGTCAATCGGCACTGGTGCAGAATATTCTGCGTTTCTACGGTTTCCAGGCGATCTTCTTTCTCGATCGCGCGGGGTCGGCCATGACCCTCATCTCCCTGGTGACCGTCCTGATCCTGTTTCAACGCAGCGGTGAACTGCATCCGCTGCTGGCGGCAGGGGTGCCGATGTACCGGGTCTTGCTGCCGCTGGTCTATGCCGGAGTGATCGTCAGCGGCGTCCTGGTCGTGAATCAGGAGGTGTTGATTCCGCGAATCGCGTATGCCGCATATGAATCGCGGGGGGGCGCCTCTTCGTCGGATGTGCAGGTGGAACCGGTTTACGACTACGCCTCGCGAATTTCCATCAACGGCCGCCGCCTGCAATTGGCCGATCGCATGATCGAGAGTGCGGAGTTTGTGTTGCCGGCGCCGTCGATCGTCGGGGAAATGAAGCGCCTGCAGGCGACGCGCGCGATTCATCGATCGGCCCGCGACGGGCATCCCGCCGGCTGGCTGCTGGAAGACGTCACTCCCCGCGTTCATGAACTGCAGTTGACCGACTCAGGACGTGAGATCGTGCTGCCTGGGGAACGTCCTGAAGACATTTTCGTCGTCACGGCGGTGACGTGCGATCAGCTTTACAAAAAGAATTCCAGCTACACGATGCTCAGCACTCAGGAACTCCTCAAGCGAATTCGCTCGCCGGCGTTTGGGGTGATGTCGACGCATCGGCTGGTGGCGCACCTTCATTTTCGGTTCGTCGAGCCTCTCTTGAACGTGATCGCGGTGCTGCTGGTGATTCCCCTGATGGTGCGGCGCGAGAGTCCGGGTCTGGTGGTCGACTCGGCCGTCTGCGCCGGAACTCTGGCGGTGATGTTTGTGGTGATCCAGGGCTGCATGTACCTGGGACAGGCCCGGATCGCTCCCCCCGATCTGGCCGCCTGGTTGCCGGTCGTGCTGGGGGGGACTTGGGCAGCCTGGCTCTCCGGACTGATTCGGACTTGATGACGATGCACGCCTCCTCGGATTCCAGGGCATTGTTCTTATGACGAACGGCGGACCCGTCGACCAGCGACTCTGGACTCAGCGCACCCTGGCGCTCCTCGCCGCGCTGTTCGCGTGGCGCACCCTCATGCAATGCGTCACCCCCCTCGAATTGTGTGCGGACGAAGCCTATTACTGGGATTGGTCGCGCCAGCTCGACTGGGGTTACTACAGCAAGCCGCCGATGATCGCCTGGATCATCGCCGCCGCAACCCGCGTCGGCGGCAATTCGGAACTGGCGATTCGTTTTCCGGCTGTGTTGCTGAGCACGATCGGTTTGTGGCCCGTCTTCCGTCTGGCGTCCAGCCAGTTTGACGCCCGCATTGGATTTTGGACCGTGGCGGCCGTGGCGGCCACGCCGGGCATGGCCGCGATGTCGCTGCTGATGACGATCGACGCTCCGTTCCTCTGCGCCTGGGCGTTCGCTGTGTGGTGCGCCTGGGAATTGCTCGCGCCCGAAGAACCGGAATGGCGCTGGGTCTTGCCGGCGATCGCGTCAACGGGACTGGGCCTCTTGTCCAAGCAGTCGATGCTGGCGATCTTTCCCCTCACCGGACTCTGGCTGATCCTGCAATCGTCAGAGCGCCGCAAGTTGCTGTCGCCCAAGGTCTGGACCTGGTGGGCCGGGAGCCTCGCCTGCTTGACGCCGGTCCTGGTGTGGAACGCTCAGCATCAGTGGATTACGGTCCAGCACACGGGGGAGCATTTCCAGAGCAAGGGGGCCACCTGGGCCCGTCAGGTGACATGGTTTGCCGAATTCTGGGGGAGTCACTTCGGCGTGATCTCACCCCTATCGTGCGGCCTGATGATCGTCTTGACGATCGGGGGACTGCTTTCGTGGACGCAGGTGGATCGCCGCGTACGTTTTCTGCTGTGTCTGGGGGTGGTTCCCATGCTGGGGGTGACGGTGCTCAGCGCGACTCAACGGGTGCAACCCAACTGGCCGGCAGGATTTGTATTGACGTCGTTCATCCTGCTGGGGGCCTGGGGCTGCGGCGAATGCCCGTGGCGGCCGCTGGGCGGCTGGTCGCGGCGATGGTTCTCCGCGGCAGTGGCCGTGGGGGCCTGCTTGACATTGGGAGTGTATCTGGTCCCTCTGACGGTGCCCAATTCCACCTTGGCGGGAGGGCCAATGGATCCCACGGTGCGACTTCGAGGCTGGGAATCCTTAAGCGGGCAGGTGGGCGCCGAGTTGTCCAGCCTGCGGGAACCGGACCATCCGCTGCTGATCGCCGCCACCGGCAGGGGGCCCGTCAGCCTGCTGGCCTATTACCTGCCCGGTCAGCCGCGCGTCTATCGCTGGAATCCGACGGGGATTGTTGAGTCTCAGCACGAGGTCTGGGGGGGACCCAATGAGGATCGCCGCGGCGCAGACGCCCTGATCTTCACCCATGTCGGACAAGAGGTTCCGCGGGAACTGGCGGCCGCGTTTGCGACCGTCGAGCGGGGCACGATCAAGGAATCCCACCTGGGCGGTCGCCGGTGGGAACGTCTGCAAGTCTGGCGCGGCAGCGGCTATCGCGGCTGGCCCCAAATTTCACAATCTTCCGCGGAATTCGTGCAAACGGCAGATGCTGCCGCTGCCACGAAAATGCAGTGAAGTTTTCTTCAGGAACGACTCGCCGCAAGGGATGTCCGTCTACAACAGGTTGGCCACTCTGAACTACATCAAAATCGGCGGAAGTTGGGCTCAGCGTCCAATTGGCAAGCGCCGCGGTTTGGTGGGTCGTCTGGGGCCAATCTTCGATGTTAAGCAGCCGGGATGCTGAGCGGAGTCCGAGACTTTCTGCAACTTTGCCTGTGGTCGGCAGCGTCGCCATGTTTCCGACCCGTTCGGATCTGATGGGGCGCTACCTGGGCTGGGTGGGTCGTCCTTTCTGCACGGGTTGGCCGGTCGTGATTCCCTTGTTGGGATTCCTGGCCATCTCCGGGCTCTTTCGCTGGACCAATCTCGATCTGTGGATCTCAGCGCAGTTCTATGACCCGCACACCCGCTCCTGGCCGTGCTTCTTTTCGGCTTGGTGTACCGTGTTTTATCGCGGCGGCGTCTATCCGGCGTTCGCCTTGGCGGTATGGTCGGTCGGGTTAATGCTCTGGGGTCTGTTTGTCGCCCACCGTCGCGACTGGCTGCGGGCCGGGTGCTTCCTGCTGTTGGTTTTCGCCGTCGGTCCGGGTCTGATCATCAACACCGCCTTCAAACAACACTGGGGACGCCCGCGTCCCCATCAGTTGACCGACTTCGGCGGTCAGCACAGATTCGCGCCGCTCGGTTCTCCCGGCGAACTCAGCAGTCATAATTCGTCGTTCCCTTCTGGGCACGCCGCAGTCGCGTTCTACTTGATGGCCCCGGCCTTCATCGCCAACGGTCGTCGGCCGCGGATGGCGAACGCA
>JANRLN010000439.1:0-2924 GCA_033762515.1 Planctomycetaceae bacterium | reverse complement strand
GTCTTGTCTGGGTGTTGCTGTTGACGGCCGAGCCGGCCCTGGCCGCCTGCCCGTTTTGTCCCCCGTCGTCGCCCCCCCTGGCGGAGCAGTTGGCCGAGTCGGATCTTGCCGGCCTCGTCAAATGGGTCAAGACGATCCCCGCTAGCGAGTCGCAACCCGAGCCACAGACGGAATTCGTCGTCCTTGAAGCGCTCCGCCTGCTCGACAAGCGCCCCAAGGTGGACGAAGTCATCCGCGTGCCGTATCTCCTGGAAGCCGAACCGGGCGATCTGTTCGTAATGATGGGGAAACAGACCGAGGGCATCACCGACTGGAGCCTGCCGATCCCGGTTACCGAGATCAGCTACCAATACATCAAGCAAGCCCCGTCGATGGAACGGCCGGCCGCCGACCGGCTGAAGTACTTCCTCAAGTTCCTGGAGTTCTCGGATCGCACGATCGCCAACGACGCCTTCGCGGAATTCGGCCGTGCGCAGTATGCCGATGTGGTGGCGATTCGCGACCACTTGTCCCGCGCCACGGTTCGCAAGTGGATGGCGAACCTCCAGCCGGATGAGCAGATGCGGCTGGGGTTCTACGGCATGCTTCTGGGACTGTGCGGGAATGACGACGATGCGCAGTTCCTCGAACAGGAAGTCTCGCGGACCACTCCCCCCACCGGCACGCGCCTCGGCCTTGACGGCATGATGGGGGGATACGTCATTCTCACCGGCGAAATGGGATTGAAACGGCTGATCGAATGGAAACTGCAGACGCCCGATCAACCGGACGGCGACGTCTATGCCTTAGTCAATACGCTGCGATTCCTCTGGCAGTTCGCTCCGGAACGGGCGCCTCGGGCGCAGATTGAAGCGGCGATGGAAAGCCTGCTCGATCGCCCCACGTTCGCCGAAGTCGCCGTCGTTGATCTCGCGCGCTGGCAATGCTGGCAGGTGACCGAACGCGTCCTCGCGATGTACGGCAAGCCGCCGTTCGACGATCCCTCAGCCAAACGCACGATCATCCAGTTCGCCCTGACGTGCGAAAAGAAGCTCGATGATCCCCAGTCGGAAACCAAGCATCCCGCCGCCGCAGCCGCCCGCAAGTTCCTCGCCGATTTGAAACAGACCGACCCCGAGACCCTCAAACTGGCGAAAAGCTTTTTCGGAAATCGGTCGCCCGAGACGGCGCAGTAGATGGCGGAACTTGGTGGCTTTACCCGCTGTTCGCGTTCGACTTCCCTCTCGCGGAGCGAGAGGGCTACTTTCGATGTCTACAGAATCTCCAGCGTCGGCATCGACGGCGTCTCGAGCAGCGATTTCGCGATCTGCATGGCCGCCTGTTCGCAGACGTTAAGCAGGTAGGGTCGCGAGGGGTTGTCGTCGGCAAACAGGCTCGCCAGTTGGCCTTCGTCGCCCCGGATGCGGATCTGGGCGTCGATGGGAATCTCCCCCAGGAACGGGACGCCGAGTTCGGCCGCCTTCTGCTGAACGCCGCCGCGGCCGAAGATCTCTCCAGTCATGTTCTCGACCATCCCCAGCAGCGGGATCTTCACCTGACGGTACATCGCCACCGCTTTGACGGCATCGAGCAGGGCCACCTGCTGCGGCGTGCAGACGACGATCGCCCCAGCCAGGCCGAGGAGTTGCGACAGCGTCAGCGAAACGTCTCCCGTCCCCGGCGGCAGGTCAATAATGAGATAATCGAGTTCCCCCCACTCGGTGTCTTTGAGGAACTGCGTGATCGCCCGGTGCAGCATTGGGCCGCGCCAGATCACGGCCTGGTCGGGCTTGATGAAGTAGCCGATCGACATCACCTTCAGCCCAGCGACCTCCACCGGGAACATGCGTTCGATCTCTTCGCCGTTCTCCAGCACCTGCTTCATCGCCATCGGGGTGCCGCCGCCGCCCACCAGATGGGGGACGCTGGGGCCATACACGTCGGCATCGAGCAGACCGCATTTGCAGCCCAGCGTCTGCAGACCAAACGCCAGTGCGGTGGCGACGGTGCTCTTGCCGACGCCCCCCTTGCCGCTGCCGACGGCGATGACATTCTTGACTTTCAGACCGATTGACCCGCCGGTGTTCTTGCCGCGGACCACGGCGGTGAAGTCGACCGCCACGGGACCAATGCCGGGGACTCCAGCGAGCGCACCGGCGACGGCGCTGGTGATCCGTTCGCGACGGGGATAGGCCGGAGTCGGCAGTTCAATCGATACGGTCACGGCGGAGTTTTCGCCGATCTTGGCTCCGCGCAGCATGTTGAGATCGCCCAGCGAGCGGCCGATCTCCGGATCACGAATCGTGCGCAGGCGCTCCAGCAACTGAAACTCAGTGGGCATCAGGTCGTCCGGTCGAAGCAGGGAAGAACATCTGGGAATGAACACAGAGTTCTAGCACCCTGACTCCGCCGAAACAATCGCCCCTGACCAACCGGCTGCGGTGAGGTCGCTTACGGCGTCGCCGCAGGGGCCGGATCCACCGACACATAGACCGGCGGGCTGCTGTAGGTGGCCTTCATCACAAAGTTCAGCGAAAAGTGGGCCATCAGCGAGCAGAGCTGCTTTTCGGTCGGCGGCGCGGCTTTGTCGGCCTTCAGCGTGATATAGCCCTCTGTCGCTCCAGCCGAGAGGAGCGTCTTGCTTTGGCCGCCGTCGATCGTCACCCCCTCGGGCAGCGTATTGGCGAAGTTCTGGTTGAGATGCTGGAAAATCATGTCGAGCGAAATATTCGCCGCGGCCTCCGGGGCCCGTTCGATCTGCACAAGCACTTTCTTGGATTCCCCCGGTTTTAGCCGCAGATCGGTCTCGCTGAGGGTGATCTTGCGGATATCGGACGGCGCCCCGACGCAGACGACGTGGTCATCGGCGAGATAGTGGCCGCGCCCCCCGCCGGGAAAATAGATCTCCTGGTACGGTGTGGCGGTCGCCGTCAACTCGAGCGGAG
>JANRLN010000438.1:0-8107 GCA_033762515.1 Planctomycetaceae bacterium | reverse complement strand
ACCCCCGAGGGGCAAACGAAAATCCTGGCGGATTACGGCATCACCCCCGCCGCGATGGGCTGCGAATTGCGGGCCTCCATGGAGACGGTGATTGTCGACCGGACGCCGCAGGGGATCCCAGTTCACTTTGATCGCCACGCCTCGCAGGCGGATCATGTGATCGTCGTCGGGCGCGTCAAACCCCACACGGGCTTCGTCGGAGACGTGGAATCGGGCCTCCACAAGATGATGCTCATCGGCCTGGGCAAGCATGAAGGGGCCAAGATCTATCATCGCGCCATCGCCAACTACAGCTTCATGGAAATCATTACGGCCGTCGGCGAGTCGGTGATCCGCAAGTGCCGGGTTGCCGCCGGCCTGGCGATTGTCGAAAACGCTTACGACGAAACGGCGCTGATCGAAGCCGTGCGTCCCGAAGAGTTTTTGCCCCGGGAGACGGCGCTCCTGAAACTTGCCAACGACTGGCTTCCCCGACTCCCTTTTCCTCTGTGCGATCTACTGATCATCGACCGCATCGGCAAGAACATCTCCGGCACCGGTCTGGACACGAACGTCGTCGGCCGCAAGTTCAACGATCATGCCGCCACTGAGCGCGACCGGGCGAATTGTCGCCGCATCTTTGTCCGCGGACTGACGGAGGAGACGCACGGCAACGCCACCGGGATCGGGTTGTCGGAGTTTACCAATCAGCGGACGCTCGATGCCGTCAACCGGAAGATGACGGCCATCAATTGCATCACCGGACTGCATCCGACCGCCGCGATGCTCCCCATCGCGTTTGAGACGGACCGGGAAGTCGTCGCCGCCGCATTGCAGACGATTGGCCTGGTGGAACCGCCGGATTCCAGAGTCATCCAGATTTCGGACACGCTGCACCTGGCGGAATGCCTGGTCTCGGCGGCCTACCTGCCCGAGGTCGCTGCCCGATCAGAGTTGGAGATCCTGGCGCCGCCGGCGGAAATGGCGTTCGACGAGGCGGGCAATCTGACGGCGGCTTGAAGCAAACCCGCCCGCAGCACCGAGAAGGTCCTCGGTCTTCAGGTCCCCCGTGCCTCGCGGCGAGTCGGTTCAGGCGAACCACTGCGGCAACGTCAGCATTGCGTGAAAGAGCGGTTGATTGATGTCGGTTTCGACGGCTGCGCGGGGGATCGCAAACCGATCTGCAATCGGGGTCTTGGCGTGTCCGCCAATGTATGTGAATGCCCACCGATAGCCGTGGCGTTCGAGGGCCGCACGCGTGTGTCGGTCAAAACTGCTGCGCCCCCCGACAGGGTAACTGAAGGCGGTAATCGGTTCTCGCAGTTCCTGTTGCAGCCTCCGCTGGCATTCGCCGATCTCAAAGTCCTGCTCATCAGTGGAGAGATTCGCCAGGATTGGGTGATTCACGGTGTGGCCGCCGATCGTCATTCCCGACTGCCGCATTTCGCGGATCATGGGCCAGGTCATCCACAATTCGTGAGCCACGTGGGAGGCGCAACGACCCGACCGCAACGTCTCGGCAAGGAATTCGACATAGGCGTTGGTCTTGGAGCCGTCGAGTTGCTTATAGATTTTCAACAAACGGCTGATCGCAGCTGTGCGGTCGGGTTCGTCCATGACGATCGGGGCGAGCGTCCACGGGTTCGCCGGCATTTCGCGGAGGGGACTGTGGCGCACCATCCAGGCGATCTCGTCCCACCAGGGGATGCGCGGTACGTCCAGGAAACCTGTGGTGACAAAAAACGCCGCCTTCGCGTGGTAGCTCTTCAGAATAGGGAATGCATCGGTGTAGTTGTCGAGATAGCCGTCGTCGAAGGTGATCAGGACGTGGCGCCCCCGCGGACGGCGGGAGACCAGATCTAGATCTTCGAGACCGATGACATCAAAGTCACGGGTGACCTGTCGGATCTGCCGGTCGAACTCCTCGGCAGTCGCGCTCCAGAGCTGACGGTCGAGCGGCGAATGGCTGCCGTCTCCGATGCGGTGGTAGTTCAGCACAAGCAGCCCACGCCAGCTGCCGGCGAGCTGCATCAGCCGCCCACACCCGCTGCGCTGCAGCGTCCCAGCGATGAATTCTCGTTTGGAGAGGCGTTGAATCATTTCCAAATATGCCGCACATGCCCGCAGGAGCGAACGGAAACGCAGAACCTTGCGACATCGTAAGCCTACATCGCGGAAGGGCACGGTGTGAGATTACGGTTTTCATTGAGACGGCGGGAAGAAAAAACTCGCCCAGTTCTTACGGTTCCCCGATCTTGCGGAAGCCGACGATTTTCCGCGTTGGTGGCCCATCGGAAACACAAACGGCCGGCTGTCGCGAAGACAACCGGCCGCGGTCACTCAACACCCACTGCTGAGCGGTCACTCAACGCACCTGATTCAGCGGAACAGACCGACCCAGTAGGGTTGGCCATTCCGAACCATATATCCGAAGCCGACTTCCGTGCCGGACAGCATGATCCCGTGGTGAGCCGGTGAATTGATCCAGCCATTCACGGCATCGGATTCCGACCGCGGACCGGCGTAAATGATTTCCGGCCAGGGGAGACCGCTGTGCCGGTACCACCCGGTGTCCGCCATGTTTGTGGCGTGCCGCTGGGCGGCCAGGCACATGTCGGCGTTGATCCGCACCGGGGGACGTCCCATCCGCGCCCGATGCTGGTTCGTCAGTTCGACGAGCTTGACGATGGTCGGGTGTTTCACCAACCAGTCGTGCTCGGTCGTAGCCTCCGCCGCGACAGCCCATCCCGGAGCCAGCGCCAAACAGAGACCAAGAATCCAAAAACGCATACTTTCCATCTCCTGCGAGGACAAGGTCGAGAACGCCCCAGCCTTGCGTCCGACGGATCAGTCACAGCGACCGATCCGACCGATAGAGACGGTAAACCAGATAAAATCGGCATATCAACTGAACAGGGGAAAATATTAACACTGCGTTATTTGTTCATTCGTTGATCATTCATGCACGTCGAGTCTCAAGTCGTCGGCCGATACGCCAGTGCTCGGCCCGGATAGTGGCCCGCCGTCCAAGTCTGAGCGTCACTTTGTGACCAGGCGACTTGGCCATTGATGATCACAAGGTCGTACCCTGTCGGGGGGTGGTGAGGCTCGGCGTATGTCCCCTCGTCCATCACCGTGGCCGGATCAAAGACCACCAGATCGGCAAATTTCCCCGCGGCAATCACGCCGCGATCGAGTGCTCCGAACCGCTTGGCTGTGAAACCGGCCAGTTTGTAGACCGCATCTTCCAGAGACAGCACCTTCCAATCGCGTACGGCTCGGCCCAGCACTCGCGGGGCAGTGCTGGTCGCCCGAGGATGGACGACGCCGTCCGGGTAGTAGATTCCGTCAGAACCGATCATTCCCAAGTCGTGCTGCAGCATTGGCTTGATGAGTTTGTCGTCCCCCTCGCCGTAGACGAGGAGCACGGCGAGGCGTTCCTCAATCAACAGATTCAGCAGGGCTTCTTCCGGGGGCCGGCCCATCGCAGCAACGTATTCCGACAGCATCGATCCCTGCCAGCGCTTGTTTTCGGCCGATTGCACCCAGGCAATGTGGATGCGGTCGAGCGGCAGGCGATAGTTGTCGAGCGATCGGCGAAAACGGGCGCGGATTTCCGGCCGCATTAATTTCCCGAGTGCCGCCAGAGGGCCGTCATTCCAGACCTCATAGGGCAGCATGAAATTCAGCATCGTCGATCCCGGTTGGTAGGGGTAGACCTCGAACGTGAAGTCAACCTCGTGCCGGGCGACCGTGTCGATGTAGGTCAGCAGTTCATCAACGTCCCGCTCGCCATGGGGCTTCAGGTGAGAAATGTGAACCCGCACCCCTGCACGGCGTCCGATTTCGACCGCTTCCTGCACCCCCGGCAGCAACCCCCGTTTGTAGCGGACGTGAGTGACGTAAATGCCGTTGTATTCCCGCATGACGCGACAGGCATCGACGAGTTCGTCGGTCGTGGCATACCACTGATTGATGTAGTCCAGCCCCGTCGACAGGCCGGTTGAGCCTGCTTCCATCCCCCGGCGAATCTCGGCGTGGATGATCTTTCGCTGCAGATCGTCCACCGGATCGCGGCCGAATCCACAGACCATTGTGCGCACGTTCGCATACGGAACCTGCACCAGATGATTCTGCAAACAGCGGCGGTCGAGCCGTTGCTGGAACTCGGCAATGGTCTGCCAGCCTTCGTATTCGTCCATCCGGAGGGCATCGAGGCTGCGGAGATAAAAGAGCCATTCGGGGGCGGTCTGTGAGTCGACCGGGGCGTAACCGATGCCGTCCGACATCAGGAGTTCGGTCGTAAATCCCTGCCGCACTTTCACATCGAGATCGGGCGCCTTGATCATCCAGCCATCAGTATGGTTGTGGACGTCGATGAATCCCGGTGCGACCACACGACCAGTGATGTCGACGATGCGCGCGGCGGCCGCGGCGCTCAGGTCGCCGACCGCGGAGATGCGGTCCGCGGTGACGCCGACATCGGCGCGGAGGCGGGGAGCACGAGTGCCATCAATGACGTCGCCGCCACGGAGAATCAGATCGAACAAGATGAGACTTTCGGCAGGCACAAGGTGAAGCAATGGCAGAATCGGGGCAGGGCCGCACCAACGCATCCAGCGCGACACATGTGTTATACTCGCGACTCAGGGTGCTTCGCCACGGTGGCACACACGGGCACACGTTCCGGGAAGGTTCTCCGCATGCTCTCGAGGAGTCGTCTGTGTTCGAATGTTGTCTGCCTGTTGCTGTTGTCTTCGACCCTCTCCGCCGCGGAGCCGGCGTGGCGCGCCGCGACAGCCAAGGCGAAAATCACTCCCGCAGACAAGATTTGGATGGCGGGCTACGCGTCGCGGAATAAACCCTCCGAGGGGGTTGCGCTCGATTTGTATGCCAAGACGCTGGTCGTTCAGGATGCCGCCGGGACCAGACTCGCGATCGTTACGTTGGACCTGATCGGCGTTCCGCGATCGTTACGGGAGCAAGTCGAGCAGGTGATCGCCAAAGAGTATGGCTTGCCGCCTTCTGCGTTATTGATGAACGCCTCCCATACTCATTGCGGGCCGGAATTGCGTGTTCGGCGAGCGGAAGATGATGTCAGCAGCGGCGGCGATTCCGAACAGGGGAGCCGGGTGGCACAGGCCCTGGAATACTCGGCAAATCTCCAGAAGACCATCGTGGCCATGATCGGCGACTGCCTGGGACGCCTCGAACCTGCAAAGCTGAGTTATTCCCACGCCCGCTGCGGTTTTGCGATGAATCGCCGCTTGCCGACGGCGACCGGGTTCAACAACAGCCCCTATCCCGACGGCCCAGTCGACCATGCGGTCCCCGTGTTGCGGATCGAGGCCGAAACGGGTGAACTCCGCGGGATCCTGTTTGGGTACGCCTGTCACAACACGACATTAAGCTTCTACCAGTTCTGCGGCGACTACGCGGGATACGCACAGGAATACCTGGAGGCGGCACATCCGGGGACTGTGGCGATGTTCGTCCTCGGTTGCGGCGGCGATCAGAATCCGTATCCGCGTGGGGTGATTGAACAATGCCGGCAGCACGGTCGCTCACTGGCGAACGCCGTCGAAACCGCACTGTTGCCGGCTCCGACGCCCGTCAATGGTCCCTTGTCGTCAGCCATTCAGACGGCCGCGCTCGAATTTGCTCCGCTGCCGGAGCGGTCGGTGCTGGAAACAAAAACTCAGTCGAAGAACCAATACGAAGCCAGCCACGCCCGGCGGATCCTGGCGCAGCTCAACCAGCCGGGGGGAGTCAACATGGAGTATCCCTACTACGTGCAGGTGATCCGCTTCGGCGAGGCCCTGACCATGATCGCGCTGGCGGGCGAAGTCGTCGTCGATTATTCGTTGCGACTCAAGCGCGAACACTCGGGCGAAACGCTGTGGGTCGCCGGTTACTCCAACGACGTCTTCGGGTACGTCCCCAGCCTGCGCGTCCTGAAAGAAGGGGGCTACGAAGGGGGCGGAGCGATGCTCTACACGTCGCTGCCCGGTCCATTCGCCGAAAGCGTCGAGGAGCGGATCATGGATAAGGTCAACGAACTGTTGTCGCAAACGAAATCCGGTTCACTGAGTGGTGAAGAGAAGAAGTGAACCACGCAGACACAAAGGGCGAGAAGGAAAGGCGAAGGTGAAGAGATGCATGAGTTCGCCGGGCTTTCGGACGAAGAAGAACGAATTGCGACAGCTGTCGTCGACTGTGCATTCTGCGTTCACAGCGAACTTGGACCGGGACTGTTGGAGAACATCTAAGAAAGATGTCTGCAGTTTGAGTTGGAGGAACGGGGATTCAGAGTTGAACGGCAGTTCGCCTACCAATCCGACATCGCGAACTGATATTCGACGAGGGCTTCCGGCTGGATTTGTTGGTGAACCGACTTGTGATCTGCGAGACTAAGGCGGTGACGGAGCTGAACCCCGTCTTCAAAGCGCAGATACTGTCGCGCCGGAAACTGATGAATCTCCGGCTGGGTTTCCTCATCAATTTCCACGTCTCTCGCATCAAAGATGGCATTCAGCGCTTCATTCGCTGATTCACCTTTGCCTTTCCTTCGCGCCCTTCGTGTCTTTGTGGTTCTCCTGATGTCATTACAGGCATCCTGAATCCGACCGTTCGACCGCGCCGATTGTTGACATCCGCGCACAACGCGGGCACAACGGGGGACATGACTGCCGACCTCCCAGCGTTGTCTCCCGAGGAATCCGCCCGGTATGAGTGGCAGATGTGGTCCCCCAATGTGGGACTTGAGGGGCAGCGGAAACTCAAAGGGACCTCGGTCCTGATCTCGCGAATCGGCGGCGTCGGTGGGACCGTCGCCTACTATCTCGCGGCAGCCGGAATCGGGCGGCTGATTCTGGCTCATGCCGGGAATATCCGGCCGGATGATCTCAATCGGCAGCTGCTGATGACGACCGACGGCATTGGTCAACTGCGGATCGAATCGGCGAAACGGCGGCTGCGGGAATTGAATCCCCATGTGGACCTCGTCGGCGTCGGGGAAAACATCTCCGAAAACAACGTTGGGGACCTGGTCGCGCAGGCGGATCTGATTGTCGATGCCGCTCCGCTGTTCGCGGAACGGTTTCTGATGAATCGCGAATCCGTGCGCCAGCGAAGGCCCCTCATCGAGGCGGCCATGTATGACTTCGAAGGACAGGTCGCGACGTTTCTGCCTGGAAAGACGGCCTGCCTGGCGTGCCTTTATCCCGAGCCGCCCCCTTACTGGAAGCGGGAGTTCCCGGTCTTCGGCGCCGTTTCCGGCGCCGTCGCAGCGATCGCGGCAGTGGAAGTCATCAAACTCGTCACCGGCGTGGGAGACACGCTCGCCGGATCGATGTTGCGCATCGATTTGCGATCACCGGAGTTCCGGCGGTTGCCAATCCTTCGCGATGCCGAATGCGCGGTTTGTGGCGAGTCGGGAGTCTAGAGTCGAGAGCCGTGCTCGAGTTTCGTTTCCTGCTCTCGACTCTGGACTCTCAACTCTCGACTCCACACCGTCAACTTCCTATCATCCCCGCATGACTCGGGACGTGCGTGCACATCTGTTGCCTGTGCTGTTCGAGCCGGAGGAGGTCCGCGGCGGCGTCGCAGTGATCCTCGACATCCTTCGGGCCTCGACGACGATCACTCATGCGCTCGCGAACGGTGCAACCTCCGTCATCCCCACCCTGGACGTTGAATCCGCACAGGCCACAGCTTTCGGTTTCGCGCCGGGCTCCGTGCTGACTGGTGGCGAGCGCGAGGGTCTCCTGATTCCCGGATTCGACCTCGACAACAACCCGTTCGCGTACGCGCCCGACGTCGTGCGCGACAAAACCATCGTCTTTACCACGACCAATGGGACGAAAGCCCTGCATCGGGCCGCTCAGGCCGATCGTGTGCTGATTGGCGCGTTTGTGAACCTTGCGGCCGTGGCGCGGGTCTTGGCGGAGGATCCTCGGCCGGTGCATCTGGTCTGTGCGGGAACCAAGGGGAAAATCACCGTCGAAGACTCCCTGTGCGCCGGCGCCATCGCGCAGCGGCTTGCGACAGTACTTGGGGAGCCGATCGACGACTGGACTGACGACCAACTGCAATTGGCGGTTCGGTTGTATCGCGACGCATCGTCGTC
>JANRLN010000437.1:0-58238 GCA_033762515.1 Planctomycetaceae bacterium | reverse complement strand
ATGGATCACCGTCGTCGGAAAGTCACCGCACACCGCCTCGCGGACTCGATGGCTCACTGCCACGATGTGGTCCACCTGCGGCTTGACGGCGTCGAGAATCTGTTGCGTCCAGACGCCGTCGCCGTGAGCCACGAACACCGTTGGCGGGCGCGGAGTATCGGCCAGCCAACTCCCTACATCCGCGGGGCCGGACACCAGCAGCACGTCGGCATCGGCGGCCGCCTGCCGCACGGCATCGCGACCGCCGATGGTTACCGGCACGCCCAACCGCTGGACGACCCGCTGATCAACGAGTTCCGTCGTAACGATGCAGCGGGTGAACTGAATCCGCTGCGGATCGGCGTACTTGATCAGCGCCACGAGCCAGTTCTCGATACCGGCCCCGATCAGATACGACCCAATGTGGATGACACGCAGCGGCCGCCGGGTCGTCTGCGGCATGAGTCGCCGCTCGCCGACCGGCGGCGAGGCGTCCGCGAACGCTGCCGGAGAAAAACTGGCGGCGTAGCCGTCGGACTGGGAGGCGGCGGAGAATTCGACCGATGAGACTATCCGGGAAAACTGCGGCAGCGCAGCGGCGGCAGAGGCATAATACGGATCCGATCCCACAGGACTGGGCGTGAAATCGGTCGGCGCCGGCGACAGAAAGTCGGCTGCGTAATCCATTATCTCTCCCACAATTCACAAAGACTGACCACTGCTCGGCGTCGCTGTCCGCGGCCCACGGACGAAATGCGAAATCGGACGGTCAGTCGCGTGTCATTGTGGTTTCGGAGTCCGCTCGGTGTCTTGCAGGGAGTTAGACAATGTGTCACTTGCCGGCGAATCAGGACAGGCCTTGCCGATTGGGGCGATTATTCCGGTGACGTCTCGGACACATCCGAATCTCTGGACCAGAGAGCGTCGATCAGGGAAGCCCGCGACTTCTGCCGGCCTGAATGCTTTCGTCGACGGGAACGAGATAGTCCGGGTTGCCGGCGGACTCGCTCTTCACCAGGATCTGATCGCGACGCTCGGCGAGGCGTTCGATCAGCGGCAGGTCCTCGACCGGATGAGCCCAGACGTTGCCGCTGAACCACGACGTCACCTGATCGAAGCGCGCCGGTTCGATCAGCGGGAAATTGACGACGTCGAGAAACAAGTTGTTGCTGATGCGAATATTCTGCACGAGTTCGCTGGCATTGAGATGCATGGCATATTCATAGCCTCGCAGTGTGTTCCAAGCCAGATGGAAGCGGCGAGCTGAGTCGGGACGCGCCAGGTTGAAGGTTACGGCAGCCCCACCGACTTCCAGCAGGTTGCGGGAAATCTCGATGTTCTCCAATCCGTCGAACGCGATCATTGTGGTCCCATGACCACTCATGAGACCCCCGATGCGACAGCCGGTAATCTGAATGTCGTGGACCACTTTGGACGTGTCGGATGCGCTCTCATCTCCCAGAACGATCCCGACAGTGGCGCAGCGAATTTCCGAGTCTCGCAGCACGATCGGGTGCTCGTCAGTTCCCGCCGCCCCGTCGTGGAAATAGACCAGCGAGGGAAAATCATCGCCGCGATCGACCGACTGAAATGCGCACTTCTGAATCGTCAGCCCAGGACAGTCGCCGACGACTTCCAACCCGAACCGATGTCCGGACACATTCACGACCAAGCCCTCAAGCGTGAGATCGGAAACGCCCGCCACGCGCAGGACCGGGCCCTGCGATGCGGTCAAAACCGACTGATTTCCCAGAACCTTGACGCCCGCGAGCCGTTCGGGATCGTTGAAACTGATGCTGCCCTCGTACGGTCCGGCATCGAGGATTTGAATGATGTTGCCGGGGCTTGCCGCTGAAATGGCGTCGGCGAGGTTGAGAAACCGAGCCGTTCCATTGCGCGCAACGGTCAAGGCTCCCGCCTGGACGGCCAGCACGGGGGGCGGCCCGACGATTGGGGGATTCTCTCGACTCACACCGCTGGGCGATGGGCCTGCGGGCGCCAGTGGTTGTCCGATGGCTCCCTGCGGCAAATAGGGGTAAGCGAAGAAACCGGCGGCGAGCAGTAAGAGCATCGCCAGCACGAGCGTCCACGGCGAAAACGCCGATGAACGCGGCGGCTTGGCCGCAACGATGGTCGGGGTATTGGTAAACGAGTCCCAGGTGCGGAGGTGCCTGGTCAAAACTTTTTCCAGATCCTCAGCCGTCTGAAAGCGCTCTTGGGGGTTCTTGTTGAGGAGGCGGTGAATGATTTCACACAGGTAAGGAGGCGCACGATCCGAGATCGAACCGAGCGGATCAGGCTCCTTGGACAACACCAATCGCGACGCTACGAGTCCGTTCGGCGCCTGGAAGGGGGAATGCCCGGCATACATGGCGTACATCACGCAACCCATGCTGAACAAGTCGCTCCGCGGGTCGAGCCGTTCACCATTCACCTGCTCCGGCGACATATACGCCGGTGTGCCGACGATCTGACCGGCGGAAGTCAGTTCCGACGTTTCCATGGCGACGCGAGCCAGGCCGAAATCGGCGATCCGCACTCGCTCGACGCTGTCTTCCAAGAGGACATTCGACGGCTTGACGTCACGATGCACCAAGCCGTGGCGATGCGCGGCCGCCAATCCCGCGGCCATCTGCTGCGAAATGCGCAAGACATCCTGAGTGTCGAGCGGCCGGCTATGGATCCGATCATCCAGAGACTGCCCCTCGATGTACTCCATCACCAGAAAGGGGACCCCCTTCGTCTCAGCGACGGCGTGAATGGTGACGACGTTGGGATGGCTGATCCCGGCGGCGGCTCGGGCCTCACGAAAGAACCGTTCCTTCGCGTTTTCGCTCGCGAGCAGGTGAGGAGCCATGAGCTTAATCGCCACGGTTCGCTGCAGCGACTCATCCCAGGCCTTGACCACCACGCCCATCGCGCCCTGGCCGACTACGTCCAGCACCTCGTAATTGTCAAGGCGTCCTAACGATCCTCGGCGTCTTCCCGGCGTTACGAGCGTCTTGAGCAGTTCCAACACATGATCCAGGCGTTTCCGCTGGCGGTTCTCGCGCGTCTCGGCGGGGCCAATCGTCGGCTCGACGTCGTCCACGTCTTCGAGGGGCGGCAGCGGTTGCCGCGATGCAGCGGCCATCTCCGGAGAAGTCTGCTCTGCATTCGGAAACGTCGGGGACTGAGCGGGATCGGAAGGCGGCTCTGGCGGGACGGGGTCGTCGGTGCTCATGCGCGTGCCTCACACAGCTGAAATAATAGGACGCAATGACCTGACTGCACAGTTTACAGGGGCACGAATGTCCATGTCGACTGAGTTGGCACAGCAGCGATCAATTTGGCACGGTCTGGGGTAATTTCGATCCTGGAAAAGGCCGATTGCACCGGAAACCAGCGCCCGGTCGTCGCATCTACGGCGGTCGCTCTTGCGGCTAGGCCTGTTCCTTGAGGGCCTGCGTTCGCTCGCGCAGAACGTCCAGTTGCTTCTCCAACTCCTTGCGCATCAGTCCGATCCTCTTGAGCATCTTGTCCGCATGCGATGAGACTTGCGTCGCGGAAGTCTGCAACTCGTCGAAGCCCCCCACCGCTTTCTCGATATGGAGAATGGCCGACTCCAAAGCCTGCAGGTCGGCCGTCTGCGACTTGTCTTTGAGTTCCTGGCGTACGGCCAAGGCCCGCGCCAAGCTGACGGCCAGTTTGAGCGTCAACTCGGTGCTGGAGTCTTCTGGATCCCAGACCGCAAAGACGTCGTTTCCGATGCGGCGAAGCGGTTCGAGCGTCGTCGGCGCGGTGCGGCGGCTGAAAATGAACAAGCCGACTTGCGCGTCTCGATTCTTGCGGGCTTCCTCGATCTCCTGAACCGCTTCTTTCTCCTGGTAGTTGGCGACTTCCTTGGCTTCGACGACGATCCTCGCTCCTGGGGCGGTGCTTTCCGGGCCAAGGTCGATGACCGCATCCCCGACTTTGCAGTTCTTGATGCGCCCGACGCGCGCCCCCGTGGCTTCGAAGAGGTCGCCTGATTTTTGCGATTCCGCGTGAAGGAACTCGACGACGGCGGCTTCGAACGCGAGTCCATGCCGCGTCGACTTCGCCGCTTCGTCCTTGCGGGCAATCATCGTCTGCAGGGCGCCCTTCACCTCTTCCTGAAACTTGATGTTCTGTTCGCGATGATCCGTCAGCAGCCCCAGCATTTCTCGCTTCAGTCGCGCCAAGGCCGACGTTTCGTCATCCAGTGAAAGGTGCCCGTGAATCGCCGAGTTAGTCTGCTCCAGCATGCGTTTCAGGCGTGACAACGCAGAGCTGTCCTCATCGAGCGAAAACTCGCGGGTAATCGTCCGCTGGGCGCGATCGACGTTGGCCACGAGCCTGCTCAGCGCAGAGTTCTCCTCATCCAGCGAGAACTCCTTGACGACGACGTCGATGCGATCCTGCAGCTCCGTCGTGAGTTCTCCCTGACGGTCCGTCAATTCCTGAATCAAGCGGGCGAGCGCGCCGTCTTTGTTGTCGAGAGAGAACTGCTTCAGCACCTGCTCCCGCTGAGCCGTCAACTGCTCATCCATCGTGTCGCGCAGCGCCGCAAGCAATCCGCGCGACTGATCGGGGTTCAACCACTGCAGCAACTGGCTGTCGTTTCCGAAATGCAGCGCCAGCGTCCTGGCGAGTTCAGAATCGGTGGTGCCGAGTTGCCGCCGCAGAGTCTGCTCCAACTCGCCATCGCGCTTGATGAGCCGCTCCACGCGTTCCTGAAATCGTCCCGATTGCGGGTCGAAGTACTCTCGAAGCGTCTGTGTGGTCCGGTCGTGCACGAGTTGGGAGTGTTCCTGCAGACGGCTGCCGAGCACGGTGAGCAGTCGATCCCCTTCACGACGGATCGCGTCGACGTCAATTTGTCCCCGTGCCTGGCGCAAAGCCATAACGCCGATCCGCAGCGCCTTCAGGGCGAATTCGCTGCGCGTTGGGCCGGCCGGCTGGTTCCATAATTCCGCGATGACGTCCGCATCCTGAATCATCAACTCCAGCGCCAGCGTTCGCGGCAGTGCGGGGCCGTTGTCATCCAGGTCGTCCGTGAGCACGTGCAGAGGCAAGACGGCAGTCATAGCGGTTCCTTCCGAGTGAGACGGCGTGCAGTATACGATCAGGGAGGAAACGCGTCAGCTATCCCCACCCGGAAACGAATGTGGAACCCATCGCCTTTCTCGACGGCGCCCTGATCCCCGCCAGCGCGGCGCGGCTGCCGGTCTACGATCTCGGCGTCGTCGGGGGACTTGCCGTCTCGGAAATGCTGCGGACCTTTCGTCATCAACCGTTCCGCGTCGATGCGCACCTCGCCCGGCTGCAGCAATCGCTGTCGCTTGTGCGTTTCTCACCGGCCATCGGGCCTGCCGAGCTGCGCCGCCGGATTCTGGAGGTCGTGTCCCACAACACCGGTTTGATCGACCCGCTCGATGACGTCGGCGTGATCGTCTTCGTGACGGCTGGCTGGAATTCCACCTACGTCGGCCGGGACGCCGTGCAGGGCCATGGTTGCACAGTAGGAATCCACACGTTTCCACTGCAGTATCAGCTGTGGGCCGACAAGTATGCTGTGGGCGTCCCTCTGCGGGCGTCAACGGTTCCAGCACTGCCGACCAGCATCGTGGATCGACGCATCAAAGCCCGCAGCCGGTTGCATTGGCATCTCGCCGAACAGGCCGTGAAGAAACGGGAACCGGACGCTGCCGCGCTGCTGCTCGACGAAGACGGGTCCGTCACCGAAACATCCGCCGCGAACACTCTGGCAGTGATCGATGGAGTGATCGTCTCGCCGCCCGCCGGGACGGTCCTGGAAGGAGTGAGCCTGCAAGTCACCCTCGAACTGGCTTCCTCAGAGGGGCTGCCGTGGGAACGGCGACGCATTCACGTCGATGAATTGGAGCAAGCCACGGAAATCCTGCTCTCATCGACTCCCCCCTGCCTGCTCCCGGTTTGCTCGTTCAACGGGAAAATCTTGGAGGCCGGCAGCCGGGGTCCGATCTACCAGAAACTCCTTGCGGGGTGGAACTCCGCGACAGGCGTCGACCTGCGCGAGCAGGCCGCCTGCCGAGGAAGGTCCTGACGAAGTGTCCGTGATGGCGTACCGCTGTTCCATCAGCGCTTCGCGGAAATTGTTACTCGAAGGGGTTGTTCGGGTTAAGCTTGGTCGATCGCGAAGACTCATCGGGATTTCACAGATTCGGCGCAGTCAGAACCTCGAATTCTGATATACTGCGTCTCAGTGGCATCCGTCTGGCGTTTTGAAGGCCTGTTGGATCACTGCCAGGTCCAATGGCCTTGAAGCCGACGCTGTTTGCGTTGCTCCCATCCGGTCCTGGAACTCCTACCCTCCTGGACCGTGCATGAATTTCTCGGAACTGGGGCTCGCCGCCCCGCTCCTCCGCGCTCTCGCTGCGGAAGGCTACTCGACTCCCACCCCGATTCAGGCGTTGGCGATCCCGCCGGCACTGGCGGGGCAAGACGTGCTGGGCTGCGCCCAGACCGGAACCGGCAAGACGGCGGCCTTCGCTCTGCCGCTGCTGCATCGGTTGTTGATGGCGGCGGAAGCCGCTCCCCCTCCGCCGCCCGCCGCACCTGAACCGCAGCGCGCCGGCCCTCCGCCGCGGACCCGTGGACCCGGTCGCGGCGGACGTCCGCAGGGGGGGCGCTACGACCGACCGGTCGAACCTTATCGCCCCACGAAAGTTCTCGTTCTCGCTCCGACTCGCGAACTCGCGGTTCAAATCGCGGAGAGCATTCACGATTACGGCGAATACGCCGGCGTCAAGCTGACCGCCATCTACGGCGGCGTCGGCTACCAGAGGCAGATTCAGTCGTTGCGACGCGGGATCGACATCCTCGTGGCGACTCCCGGGCGACTGGTCGACTTGATGGATCAGGGTTACGTCGATTTCAGCACGATTTCGGCGTTCGTTCTCGACGAAGCGGATCGAATGCTCGACATGGGCTTTATGCCCGATCTCCGCAAGATCATCTCGAAACTCCCGAAAGAACGACAGACACTGTTCTTCTCGGCCACGATGCCGCCGGAAATCGCCAAACTGGCGAACGAACTGCTTCGCGACCCCGCGCGGGTCACGATTGCGCCGGAAAAGCCCTCCGCCGAACGGATCGAGCAGACCGTCTGTTTCGTGCCGCGTTCGCACAAGTCGGCCCTGTTGACCCGCTGGCTGGCTGATCATCAGATTACCCGTGCGATCGTCTTCACCCGGACGAAACATGGGGCTGATCGCGTGGCGCGGCAGTTGGAGGCCGCGGGAGTGCGGGCGGAAGCCATTCACGGCAACAAGAGCCAGAATGCCCGCCAACGGGCCTTGCAGGCGTTTCGCGAAAGCGATGTGCATGTGCTGGTCGCCACCGACCTGGCCGCCCGAGGGATTGATGTCGACGGCATCAGCCACGTCTTCAATTACGATCTGCCCATCGAACCCGAAACCTACGTGCACCGCATCGGCCGTACGGCTCGCGCCGGTGCGTCCGGAATCGCCGTCTCGTTCTGCGATCGCGAGGAACGGGGGATGTTGCGCGGCATCGAGCGCTTGCTCAAACGGGCGCTGCGAGTTGAAACCAATCTTCCCGTCGTTGTGCCCCTCGACGATGATGGGGGCGAACGTGAAGAGTTGCGTCCCCGAGGTCCGCGGCGGCCGCCTAACGGTGGTGGGCAACGCCGTGCCGAGACCGGTCGACGAGAGCAACGACCGGCGCCTGCGGCGCCACGAGCCGCGGCAGCCGGAGTGAAGCCAAAGGATGTTGCTCCTCAGGCCAATCAGGCCCAGGCTCCCAAACCACGTCCGGAGCATCGCCCGCCGCGTCGTCCTGCTCGCGGACCGCGTTAGTCTGATCGGTTCGCCAACTCAGCCGCAAGCCGACCCGATGTCTCGGAACGACGTCGGGTCGGCCTGCTTGTGAGTGGTCATGCCGCGCGAACCGAACGCGCCGTCAGTCCTGAGCGCGGACAACCAGCGTCTCGGCCTGTTTCGTCGGGAGAGCCGAGAATTCAGGGTCCAGCGAAGGCGCCGGCCCCCGATTCAATTTCCGCAGACGATGTGGTTGAAGTTCATACAGCAGTGAGGCGCAGCCGGATGTCAGCAGTGCGCCAATGATTAAGAGAATCCAGCAGTTTCGAGATGCTCGCATGTTGCCTGCTCCGAGGCAGAATGCCTGATACTTGTGACTCTCGGACTTGTAGCGACCGGCGATTCATCGGCCAAGGTCGCGCGTTGATTCCGCGGCGATGAACTTGCGGTTGCGAGGTCGTCTCGCACGGGAAACGGCAATTTCCACCGCAGGCGTACCGAACTTCCCTTGATCGTCGCGGTTTCCCGGTGACTCCACAGTCGCCGTCGATACCGGCGCATTCCGGGGAACTTCTCGGAGACTCGGTTTCTCCGCGTCGTGCCTGGCTGGTATCTGGACGTTGGGCGTCAGAACTTTCGAACCGGATGCCGAATTGAGAACGCTGAAAGGATGGCGTGCGAATCAGACATGCACGCTGCATTCGCAGGGCCGCGGCTCTGGCCGGATGAGATTTGCTCGGAGTTCGACTCCCTTTCCGCTATGATGGGGAAGAGCCAACAGTCGGTCGGCCGCGCCCGGCGGCGATTTCCGGTCACCGACGCCTGCGCCGAAATCTGTGTCCTCTTGAGATGACTTGCATGTCTGCACTTCCTGTTGAAACTCAGGTCGGCCTCGATCGACTGCATCATGTCGCCATTTCTGTGAACGACATCGCCGCTGCGGTCGACTGGTATCGCGAGACCTTCCGTTGCGAGATCGCTTATCAGGACGCCACCTGGGCAATGCTCAAGTTCGACAACGTCAGCCTGGCGCTGGTGCTGCCGAACCAACATCCCCCCCATCTGGGATTCGTGACGCCGACAGCGCACCAGTTCGCGCCTCTGAAGCGACATCGGGACGGAACGGAATCGGTGTACATCAGTGATCCCTCGGGGAACGCGGTGGAGTTGCTCTCTCCAGAGTCCTGCGCGAATTCGTGAGCAGCCGGCAGCCGACCGGGGATCAACCCGCATCCACAGTCGGATTCCCGAATTCTGTCATCTTCATACTTTGTTCACTCCCCTCCTTCTGTGTTACACTGATGGGAGACGGGCGGCAGCGCATTTGAATGTTCCGCACTGATGCTGGCAGCCACGTCGAGTCTTGGCGCATCCTATGCAGGCTTGGCTGCGAGTTTTTCATCAACGGGCGAATCTCCAGGAAGTCCGGCTCCTGCCGTTGACCATCGTGGGGCGAAGCGCGGAATGCCATCTGAAAATCGCCTCAGCTCAAGTGAGTCGACGGCATTGTCAGATCATGCTCCGCACCGACGGCGTCTATATTGAGGATCTGGCCAGCGCTAACGGCACGTTCCTGGATGGTGCGCGGCTCCCTTCCCGAACCCCCACCTATGTGCAGAGTGGGAGCCGATTGGAAATTGGTCCCGCAAAGTTCATTGTCGATTATCAAGCCGCTGCGGCGGCAAGTGCGAAGCTGCCGACAGCAGGCGACGGGACCGCACCCCAGTCCCGCAACGAAGCCGACGATCTCGGCGACAACAGCGACGAAGAGGAACCGTCGGACCCTGCCGCCTGGTCGGAGGTGACGGGGGCGTCGGCATCCGACGAAGCAACGGTCCGTATTTCCGCCAGTGCGGAGTCCCGTCCGCCGATCATCGAGGAATTGGCTGTGTTCGCTGAACCGGCGAGTACGAAAGCGGCTGCGCCGACCAAGCGTTCTTTCTTCAGCGCCTTTTCCCGGTAAATTTCGTCGGCAGCCCCCATTCATGCGGGCCTTGCGGGGGCGATCAGGCGGTGGTAGACCTGCTGCAGGTCCTCCTCCTCGGGAACAACGCAGCGCAGGGTCACCCGGCATGCCAGCGACAACTCGAACAACTGTCGCGTGGACCATCCCGGGGGGATCTCAATAACGGCCTGGTCCGCTCGATGCTCCTCGGCCAGTTTCGCCCCGGCGGTGGACAGCGCCCTCAGAAAATCGGTCCCGACGCCCGACCACCGCAAGCGATAGCGGCCATGGTGAGTTTGCCGTAGGTCGCTGATCCGTCCGACTCCCAGGACGCGACCGCGGTCCACGATCACCACCTGCTCGCACACGCGTTCAATGTCGCCGAGCAAGTGCGTCGACAGAATCAGCGACTTGCCGTGCCGTTGAGCAATCGCCACCAGGAGCCTGAGCATCGAGTCGCGTCCATCGGGATCCAGCCCGGCGGTCGGCTCGTCGAGGAGCAGCAATTGCGGGTCATGCACCAGGGCGCAGGCCAGCTTGAGTCTCTGTTTCATGCCGACCGAGAACTGATCGCAGGCTCGGTAACGGGCGTCTTCCAGTCCCAGATAGGAGAGAACTTCGTGAGCCCTGCGGCGGGCCTGCTTCCGCGGCATCCCCGACAATTCCCCGGCGAGTCCCACCAGATCGACGCCGCGGATTCCGGGGAGCAGCGATTCGGCTTCGGGCATGAAGCCGACGCGATAACGGAGTTCCTGCGTCTGATGATGCAGGTCGAACCCCAGGACGGTCCCGCGCCCCGCCGTCGGCGTCATCAGTCCCAAGAGGATCTTCAGCAGCGTCGACTTGCCGGCGCCGTTCTGTCCGATGAGACCAATCGGGCCGGGTTGCAGCGTCAGCGAAACGTCGGTCAGGGCGCGCACACGACCATAATCATGCGAGATCCGGTCGAGTTCCACGAGGGACATGGGGACCCCTTCACAGTCAGCAGCGGTCGTCGTGCTCAGTGTATCGATTCGCGCGAACCCCCGCATCAGCGCGAGCGCAGCAACAAGTCGCGCTGGTTGAGATACGCCAGCAGGGCGTCGGCAGGGCTGAAACTGGTGTCGACTTCCACGCGTTCGATGCGATTGCGTCGGCAGAGGTCGTCGAATTTCTCCCGGAACCGCTGCAGCGCGGCCAGATATCCCTGGCGAATGTCTTCGGTCTGCGTGAGGAATTCGTCTGACGACTCCAGACCCTCGAATTTGATCATTCCCTGGAATTGGAACGCCGCTTCATCGTGATGCAGCACGTGAAACAGGACCACTTCATGGCGGGCATAACGCATCCGCTGCAGCACATCCTCCAAGGCCTCGAGATCGGTGAAAAAATCGCTGAAAATCATCACGATCTCCCGGCGACCCATCCGGCTGAGCAGATCCATCAAGCAGGCCGACATCTGGGTTTTTTCGACAGGTGAGATCTCATCCAGATGCTGCGTCAGCTTCACAATCTGCGCCAGTGTGTTGCCCGGCGGGATGTGGCCCCGGATTTGATCATCGAAAGTCGCCAGCGCCACCTTGTCGTGCTGGCGGACGATGGAGTATCCCAATGTGACGGCCAGTTGCGAAGCGTATAACAGCTTCTGCTGTCGGCCTTCGCCGTAGCGCATCGAGGCCGAAACGTCGAGCAGCAGATGGCAGACGAAGTTCGTCTCCATCTCGTACTGCTTGATGAAATAGCGGTCGCGCTTGTAATAGAGCCGCCAGTCGATGTGCCGGGGATCATCTCCGGCGACGTACTCCCGATGGCCGGCGAATTCGACCGCGAATCCCGCCAGCGGCGACTTGTGCCCTCCCGCCAGATTTCCGAGCACGAGCTGCGAGGGCTCCAGCGGCCGATCTGCCGTCTGCTGCAACACATCCGGATCGAGATAGCGCGAGAGGACGCTGGTAGACATGGCTTGTCAGCAGTGAGTAGGGAATGGAGTTGAGCGTGAGTTCGGCGAGTCGTGAGGCCCGATTCCCGGAACCCGACTACGCCACTTTGGAAGGGCGATAGGTGCGATCGGCGGCGACGTGTTCAAGTAACATTTCGATGAGCCGATCGCTGTTGACCCCGGCGGCCTGGGCGGTGTAGTTGGGAGCAATGCGGTGGCGCAATGCGCCGCGGGCGACGGCCTGGACGTCGCCGATGGAGGCGTGATAGCGGCCGTAGAGAATGGCGCGGGCCTTGGCGGCGGTGACGAGCGTCAAGACGCCGCGCGGGCCGGCGCCCCAGTTGACCCATTTGTTGACAAAATCGGGCGCCTCCTCCGACCGCGGGCGCGAGGCCCGCACCAGCATCCAGGCGTACCCCAGTACCTGATCGCTGACCGGCACGCGCATCACCAATTGCTGGTAACCGATGATGTCGTCCCCAGAAAGGATCGGCTGAATCTTTCCGAGTTGGCCGGACGTGACCCGGCGGGCGACCTCCCATTCGTCGTCGCCATTGGGGTAGTCCACCCGAATGTGGAGCAGGAAACGGTCGAGCTGTGCTTCCGGCAGAGGGTAGGTTCCTTCCTGTTCGAGGGGGTTCTGCGTCGCCAGAACGAAGAAGGGGTCGGGAAGTCTGTGGATCTGTCCACCCACGGAAATCTGCCGTTCCTGCATGGCTTCGAGCATCGCCGCCTGGGTCTTCGGCGGCGTGCGGTTGATTTCGTCGGCCAGGATCATGTTGGCGAACAACGGACCCGGCAGGAATTTGTACTCGCGACCGCGGGTCTCGAGGTTCTCCTGAATCACGTCGGTTCCGGTGACATCGCTGGGCATCAGATCGGGGGTGAACTGCAATCGCTTGAACGTGAGATGCAGCGCCTGCGCGAGCGAACTGACGAGCAGCGTCTTTGCCAGCCCGGGCACCCCTTCGAGCAGGGCATGCCCGCGGGCAAACACTGCAATGAGCACCTGCTCAATCACGTCGGCCTGGCCGACGATCACCTTCGAGAGTTCGTCTCGCAGTTGGTTATAAGCCTTCTCACAACGTTGCACGGCGGCGACGTCGTCGGGATGGAGAGAATCGGACATGGCGGAGCTTCCTGGCGGGAATGAGCGAATCTTGGAAGACGTTCGGTGATCTGGGGGCAACGATCAGCTGGTGTTCGGGCTAGTCGACGCTCTGGAAATACCTGCGGAGACGTTCCTCGTAGGCGCGCGGTGCTTTTTGCTGCGTTCCCGAGCGAATCGACTTGCGAAGTTCCGGAGGAAGCTTGGCGAACCAGGGCTGATCCTGGAATTGCCGAGGCGTGAGGTCGGCGTCGCCCTCACGCTTGCCGCCAACCTGGTCACCCAGATCGGTCCCCTCCGGCTGATCCTGCAGCGGGCCCTCCTTGACCGCCTCGTTCTCCTTCTGCCCCGCCGACTGTCGGGCGGTTTGCAGACTGGAGCTTTGAGCCGTGTTGGGCGTGTTCTGCGGCTGCGCCACCGTGTTGGTCGCTAACTGCTGGGCCGAGGAACTCATCGGCGCATTCTGTGCAGCAGCGGCCGCCTGGGCGTTCTGAGCAGCCTGTTGCATGGCCTCGGCCAATTGCTGGCCGGCCATCATCTGTGCGGTCAATTGCGGGGCATTTGGCACAAACCCCGTATCGTTCGGCGGCGCAGATCCCGCTGCTGACCCGGGCGGCGGAGATCCGGCAGTCGAGGTTTGACCTGCGGCCGGAGCGGCGTCGCCGTCGGCTGGGAGGGCGGCCGCATCGAGCGGAGGGACGGCGCCCCCTTCAGCGGGCACGAGCGGCGCGGCGGCTGCCGCCATCGCTGCATCGGCAGCTTCCGCCAGGGCAGCCGCTTGCCTGGTGCTCAGAAGCTCGCCAGCCATTCTCAAGGCGTCGCGCAGGGGCGTATTCGCGACTTCCTGTTGTCCGGAAAGCTCGACCGCCCCTTGTCCGGTCGCCGTCTGTGCTTCGGCAAAGTCCTCAGCCGCAGCGGCCGCCTGTTCGGTGTTGGTCGGGGCCGTCCCGGAGGGGGAATCGGCTGCCATCGCGGACCGTTGTTCCGCGAGGGTCCTGGCGGCGGCCTGTTGCTTGCTCGCCAATTCCGCGAGAGCGGCGGCGACCGCCTGATCTCGGCGGACTTCCTGCTCACGCGCTGCGAGTGATGCCGCGGCCCGTTCCAGCTGTTGCTGGGCCGACATGGCGGCTTGCTCCTGAATGGCGGCCGGCACGTTCGGTTGAGCGCCGGCCGACGCGGCCTCTTCAGCGGCAGCGAGGGCCTCTGCAGCACTCGGATCGAGCATGGCCGTCGGTTGCGTCAACGCGCCCGCCTGTTTCGCCTGCGCCGTCAATGCTGCGGCCTGTTCGGCAGCGAGGCTCTGCAGAGCCTTGTCGATCTCTTTCTCCGCGACGGCCAGTGCCGCCTCCACCTGAGTCTGGGCGGCTGCCGCAGCGTCAATTTTTCCAGTCCTGAGATCGCCAGCGGCGGCTTCGGCGGCCTCAGCAGCCTGAGCGAGCGGCGTTGCAGCCTCGGGCGCTTCGCCCTGCGCCATCTCCGCAGCGCGGGCGGCGCCTTCTGCAGCCAATTTCTGAGCATCCGCATCAGCGGCCTCCGAGGGCTTGGCAGCCTGGGCCTGCTCCGCTGCCTTCGCGGCGTGCTTGGCAGCCTCGGCCAAGGCAGATTCCGTTTTTCGACGCGCTGCGGATGCTTCTGCCGGTTTGCCTTGGAGAAGCGACCGGGCCGCCTCGGCGGCGGCCGCTTGTGCTTCGTCAAGCGCCGCGGCGGCTGCCTTGGTTTCTGCTCCGGCAGGAGAATCGACCGCCGCTGCTCTCGACGCCTCCGCGGATTTATCGCTCAATGCGGCCGCCTGCTCTGCGACGGCCTGCTGGGCCGTCGTCGCCTTCAGCGGTGTGGCCGCGGAACCGCGTTCGAATGATTTCGCCGCTTGGTCGGCCTGAACCTGTGCCGCCTGGAGATCGGCGATTTCCCGAGAGAGATCCATCGCAGCAGCAGCTTCCGGACGCCCCGAAGCGCGCTGCTGCTGGGCTGCGGCCTGTTGTGTCTGTTGCTTGGCTTGCTCCAGTTGAGCCATCCGCTCGGCCAGGGATGCGGGTGTGGGCGAGGTGGCCTGTTCGACATTCTCTCGGGCCTGAGCCAGTTCTGCCGCTCGAGCGCCGCTCCGGTCGGCCAAGTCCTTCGCGGCGGCTGCGATTTCCTCGCGAATCTGTTCCGCCGCCTGGGACAGGCTCTCCGCCGCGGCGTTCGCCGATTGTTCGGCATTCTTCAGCGGTTCCGACCTGCCGCCGGCATCGGCCTGCATGGCCTTTTGAACCTGCTCTTGTCCGTTTTCAGTGTGCTTCTGAGCTGATTTGACCTGCTCGCTGGTCTTGGACGAGGTGTCTTCAAGGCCTTCTGCCACCTTGTCGGCAATCGCGGCCACATCGGCCTGACGCTCCGCCAGTTCGCCGAGGTCGTCCGCTGTGGCTGCGTCGTCCGCCATCGCTGCGGACAACTCAGCCGCAACAGCGCGCTCTTCGGCAGCGGCTCGTTCGAGCACGTCCGCCGCCCGCGCCAGTTCACCAATCTTGACCGCCGCCGCCCGTCGTTCGGTTTCTTCCAGCTCTGCTGCAACAGTGGCCAGAGCGCGGTCGAGCGCTTCATCCGCCCTCTCCAATTGGACCGCGTCGTCGGCTTGTACGGCGCCCGTCGCCTCCGACAGGGCTTCCGCAGCCGAGGCGGCTTCTTCTCGAGCCTGCGCTAAAGCAGCCTCCACCGTATCTGGCAAATCTGCCCCTTCCTTGATTGCAGCGACTTCTTGCGCGACGTTCCGTTCTTCCTTCGCGGCCGAGCCCGCATCGGTTTCCGCAATCTTTCCCACTGCATCTTGAAGAGCGGCAACGGCCTGCAGTTTCTCTTGAGCAGCTTTAAGGTCGGCGACTTCGGCAGCCAGCTCCGCTGCAGACTTGTCGGCCTGAGACTCACGGCCTCCCTCGGTCAACAAGTCTTCCAGAGCCGCCAGACTTCCCAGGACTTCGGTCTGCCGTTCAATCGCGCCAGCGGTTTTCGCATTGAACAGCTCTTCGGCTGCGGACTTCGCGGCGGCTTCAGCCTGTTGTGCGAGGCGCTCTCCCGCAGGCAACTCCGGCAGTTGTTCCGACAGCTCCACCAGTGCCTGCTGCAGCTTCACCTGCTCTTCAACTAGCTCCGGGGGCGCCGGGGCATCGTCGGCGAGCTGACGCGCCTCGTCACGAACTTCGGCCTGTTTCTCGGCGATCGCGCGCAGTTTCGCCACAGCGGCATCCCGCTCGGCGTTCATCGATCCCTGACTCTTCTGCAGCAGCTTCAGAAGATCGGCAAGCCCTTTCAAAACGGCGGTCTGATGTTCCACGGCATCCGGGAGCTTCGCCGCCACGAGCTCCGTTTCTGCTAAGTCTACGTGTTGACCTACGTCTCCTGCCTTGAGGATCCGCAGTCCGTCGACGGCCGTTTCCGAGATCGGCCCACCCCACGTCCGCACGTCGTCGAGCGTATCCACCAGATGCAGGAAGAAGCCTTTGACGTCGCGCTGGTCCTCTTGAGTCTTCAGGATGGCGGCCGCCTGGCGGAGTTGAGCCTCCTCCCGCAGGGCGCGCGTCGATTTCTGCACGTCCGTCTGCAGGGTGGACAGACGTTGGACCTGTTCGATCAGTTCTGCGGCCTTTAAGCGTCGCAGCAGACTCTGTCGTTCGGCTGACAGCCGCACAACCACCGTGCGAATCGTCTGGCGTGCTGCGGCGAAGCCGGCGTCGCGCTCGTCGGCGGTTGCCGATTGCGCGGCGGCGAGCAGCTCGACCACCTTGGGCATTTCTTCGTCGACGATTTCCTGCAGATGCTCGCGCATCAAGCCGATGTCTCGATAGACAGGCAGGTCGGTCAATCCATTGTCTTCGAGCTGACGGAGCTGCATCTGCAGCACGCCATCCAGCAGCGAGCGGGTCATGGCCCGGGCCCGTTCCTGGTCTTCCTGCTTGCGGACCAGCGCCGCTCGGTCGGGAGTCTGTGCCGGAAGCAGCGCACCGGGAATCAGCAACACTGTGACGACCAACCAGGGGACAACCAACCAGGGGCGAGGCGTCATGGCAGACTCCGACCTGAAGTGCCGGGACATTCCGTCCCGTTGATGGTGGTGTTGTTCGGCCTGCTGTCCGGACCGCAATGTCTGGATGGAATGAGCGAAGCGGCGCAGGGTCATCGTGACGTCCTCCCGATCCCGAGTTCACGCTCAATGATTTCGTCGAGTTGTTTGGCAGACTGCTGGTCAATCTCCAACAGGCTCTCCAAAATGCCGTTGCGATCGGTCACGTCGAAAATCAGCGGCTCGCTGAAGCCGGAGCTCGACGGAAATGCGCCGCGATAATCGTCCGCCACGACCGTGACGCGCACTTCGTCCCCCTTCTCGAGGCCGAAGTGGGTCAGGTCGAGCGTGGACTCCCCCTTGACGGTTTGCAGCGGAGTCCCTGACGGAGCCGTGTAGACTCGTCGCGATTCCGACTGCCGTTCACCGTCGGACTTCACGACTTCGACCTGCCAGCGGACCTCGCGGATGCCGAAATCGTCGGCGGCTCCGTAGGAAATCTTCGGCGCGGCGGACGGCAGGACCCGGCGACTTACAACGGCGGCGGCGACGCGTGGGAGTCGATCGGTTTGCAGCCGAACGTCTCCCGAAATTCCCGGGCGCGGCTGCAGTCCGTCGATATCCACGATGTTCAGTTCATAATGGAACGGTTCCCGCAGTTCAGAAATCGGTGAGTCATCCGGCAGCCGCCACACGGTGTCCTGCTGTGAGGCGTCGGCAATCAGCGGAATCGTCGCATTCCCGAACTTCAATTCCACCCGCTGCAGCGGCTTATTGATCGCCGCGGCCGCCAGTTGAAGTTTCGATCCCTGCAGAGCGGCGAACTGCCGCGCACCAGGAGCGACATTCCCCACAGGCCCCCCGCGTGCATAGGGCGGCGGCGATGCCGACCAGTTGACGTCCACGACCGGTAACGGAACCACGTGGATCTCGATCGGATCCGACTCGGCGTCCCCCGCGACGATAATCAACCGCGTGGATTCCACGACCTGCTGCGTCGAATAGACAAACTCATCGTCCGCCCCGGACGCAAACGACCATTCGGCCCGTTCCCGGCTCGAAACGCCGCGAGCCATCCCCCTCACGTGCCGCGGCGGATGACCCGCAACACGAACCACAATTCGCAGTGCATCTTCCTGCGGAATTGCAAAGCGTTCAGTGTGCGGACGATGAACCGGCACTGCGATGCCGTTGATTGTCAGTTCCACAATCTGGGTGGCGGTTGGATACCGCGCCCCACCCAGCCAGAAGCGGTTCCAGAAAGCCGCCGCATTCTCCGGCGCGATCACAAACAACGCACCGACGATGCCCAGCGCCGACGCAGCCAGGGCGGCGCGATTCGGCAGTCCCTCCCATGTGAATCCGCGGAAGACATCCAGCGATTGACTGAATTCCGCCACGTAGTCGACGACGGCGGCGGAAAGACGCTCCGATCCCCAGGCGGGTGCAAGGGGACCATCGAACTGCAGCGCCGCCACCAGGTCGCTGTCGATGGCGTGTTCCCGTTCGACGACAAGCGCCACGTCCTCCAGCGATTCTTCGATGCGCACGAGGGGCCAGATCCAGCGGTGAACCGACGCGGCCACGGCGGTCCCCCAGCCGATCAGCACCGCCGCGCGAAACCAGCGATTGAGCTGCAGCGACCAGTCGAGCGCAAAGCAAATCAACCAGCCCGTCAGCAGTATGACCAGGAACAGCGCGAGCGCATTCCCCCAACGCACTCCAGCGCGCGCCGACCGCAGCGACTGCAGTCGGGCGCGCAATGCGGCGAGTCGACTCATGGCAGATTCACCACCTTTCGCAGACCCCACTCGGCGATCATCATGCCGATCACCACCACAAACGTCAGCCAGGTGTTCCACAGGGGGATGACTTCGACGGTCGTCTCCCGCGGGCGGGGTGGCTGAAAGTCCTTGAGAAAATTCTGCACGGTGGTGAGATCATAGGAGCGGCCCCCGGTTTCTGTCGCCAGCGACTCCTGCAGACTGACATTGCGGACGGGATTGCGGCGCTCGATCGACAGATCTGCGACGCTCACCGCAATCTCGACGGGAGACTGGGTCACCGGGTCGGTCACCCGCAGGCGATGTTCGCCGTCATCCTGCACGGAGACACGGGTCTCAAAGACGCCAGGCCGAAGTTGCGAGATCGCCAGCGTCTCGCTCCGATCCCCCTGGTCGTCGGGGACGGGGCGCAACCATTCGCCGCGAAGTTGGTGGTCGCTGAGCTTGGCGTCATTGAGGGGCTGAAAATCCTCGTCATACGCTTCCACGGTAATGACGACTTCGTCGCCGCTGCGGTACTGGCGGCGGTCAGTCCGCACGACGAACCGCTTTTGGTCTCCAAGGGCGTGGCTCAACCCCAGCCGGTGGATCAGTTGACCCCAGAACTGACGGTAATACTCTTCCCCATGCAGACGGCGCAGCCGCCAGAGTTCGTTGAATCCCAAATATACCACTTCACCACGGCCATACGGTCGAATCGCAATCAGCGGCTGCTTGCTTGCGCCGTCACTGCACAAATCGGTCGGATGTTCCGCCAGCACGGTGGCCCGCGGATCAACCCGCAGCACCGGTTGATACCACGGAAGTTTTCCCAGGTTCGTCCAGGGTTGCATGCTGGCTTGACCGGCCTGTGGATCGCCCAGTTGCATGAAGTCAAACTGACTCGACAGGGAGGTCAGTTGCAGAGCGAATGGACGATCGTCGCGCCGTCGACCGGCAGGGTCAACCACCACCGGCAGCATCTCGGCTAAAGGTGACTCGGCAAGTTGGCCGGGTCCGAAACGTGGTCCCGCAAGGACCACGAGGCCGCCGCCGAACTGGTCGACGAACTCCCGCGTCATCTCACCAAAGCGTGTGCTCAGGGCGCTCGCCGGCAGATCCCCGAGAAAGATCACGTCGGCTTCGAAAAACTCATGGCGGGGGAGTGTGAGATTCGAAACGAACAGCTCGTTCGTTTCGCGGACGATTGGGTCGGCGGACCGCAGAAACGTGCGGAAGCCGCGCATGCCGACCAGCTTGTCGCGGTGAAACACCTCTTTGACGAACCGCCATTCCCAGGTCGGTTCATATTCGATGTAGAGAAGTCGCAGAAAGTCGTCGATGATGCGGACATCCCGCCGCGATTGATTGTTTTGCGTCACCGTTTCTCCCGGAACCGCCTCGACTTCCGCGACGAACACGAAGCGACCGGTCGTGGTCGGCGTGAAGCTCAAGTCGGCTGTGGCGGTCGGGCCGGTCAACGTCAATGACTTTTCGCCCACCGGAATCCTGGGAGCGTCCGCAACACCCAGCGGCTCCGCCCAGACGCGGAGGGTCACCGGCGTCTGATCCAGTTCGCGCTGACGAACAGTGACCGACAGTGTTGACGATTCGGCCTGCTTCATCGTCGGCGGAACGAGGAGATCCACTCCGAGATCGACCGCCGATTCGGGACCGATGCCCACGGTGAAAACCGGTGCTCCCAACCGGGCGACCACATCTTGGGGCGAGATTCCGGAGTTCTGATCAAAATCGCTGAACAGCACCAGGCCGGCGAGGCTGCTGCCCAACTGCCTGCGCGAGAGTTCTTCCAGGTTGTCCCCGAGAGCCGTCACGCTCCCGCTGGGAATCCAACGGGCAAGGTCGTCCTGGGGTTTGCCATCGTCGTTGTCCGACGTCAACGCAGCGACTCCGGCATCGCCGGAGACCGCGAACAGGTTCACGCGAAAGCGCTGGCGGAGCGCCTTGAGCCACGCCCCATCCTGCGTTGCCAGGAACGCACGGACGTAGTCGGCGCGGCTCGGGATGGTGCTGATGCTCCCACCATCGCTCGCCATCCCCGTCACGCGATCCAAAGGATCGCGGACTTCGTCGGAGAGTTCATCGGCAATCCCCATGCTGTCGCTGGCGTCGAGACCAACCCACAAGACCGGTTCCGGAAAGCGAACGAGAGTAACTTCCAAAATCGGATCGGCGAGCACCAGCAGAAGTGCGGCAAGCGTCAGTCCGCGCAATGCGGCTAATGTCCAACGCGCGGACGGAGCAGGCACCTTCTGCAGTCGCACGTAGTAGTAGACCGCCAGGGCCACCGCCGCAAGCAGCGCCGCCACAACTGCGGCGGGGGCGGCGTGAGCCCAAGCTCCGCCGAACGAAGGTTTCCAAGATTCGATCTGGGAAACGTCGCGATATCCGAGCCAGTGACCCAGCCAGGCCGAGCCGTTCATGCCGCCGCCCTCCGCCAGTTGGGAGCGCCCAGCAGCGCCATCTCGGCCATCAATCCCAGGAGCACGCCGAGGATGGCCCATTTCCACAACCGCTCACCGCGTCGGCCCCCCCCTTCCAGACGAATCGGTTCGCCGACGCTGAGGACTCGGACCGCCGAATTTCCCATTGCGGATCGCACGGCGGACAAACTGGAACCCTTTAACTCCGATTCGGAGGCCGGACCCTGAACGGCCCACAATGCCAGGGGTGGAGCCTCGACGGAGGCGGCGACTTCCGCCGCCGCCCCGGACTTCGCTCCCCGCACGGTGTACACCCCACTCACGACGGGGCGACGGATAACGAGACCGGTGACTCCCGCGTCGAGTGCTTCCGGCGTCAGGGGGTCTTTGCGACCGCCGGGGCGTTCCAATTCCCAGCGGGCGTCGCCGCTCACCTGCGGCAGGGTCAATCGATCTCCGGCAATGCTGTTGCGCCGAGGAAGCGTGTCGGCCATCAGCCGGAAGAGCGCGCGATGGAACACGTACATCGCACCTGAAGTGCGCAGCAAATTCCAATCGGACGAGACACCGCTGGTGAAGAACAAGACGGTCCCGCGACCGATGCGGCGCTGGACTAACCAGGGTGCTCCGCTGCCTGTGAACGAAGCCTGCACCTGCGGACGCTCGCGTTCGACGATCTGCTCAGCCGTGAGGGTGGCCGGGTAGATCGGCAGCGGACTGCGCCAGGCCCACCAGGAGGGTTCCAGGCGCCGGAGACGGTCTCGCGCGAGCACACCGGGAGCGGCCGCAGTGTTCGCGGACTGGTCCTTCAGGAACCGAAGTTCGGACTGCCAAGCCGCAGTTTCCGCTTGAGCCAAGGTCTGAATTGCTGCCGCGGATAGATCCGTTTGGACCGCCTGGAAAAACGGCGTCGCATCGAACAGCGACGACAACGTCTCCGGGTCTTCCCCTTCGATGCGGAAATCTCGGCCGGTCAGGGTGGTGAAATCTGCGAAGAACGGATCGAGTTTTCCAGCGGCGGTGGGCAGGCTTCCCAGGAGTTCAGAGCGTAACGGCGCCGGCAGAATCCCGCGGCCGTCGAGCCAGGCATGGCGCTGCCACGCTTCAGGATCGAAGTCGCCCCCGGCAAACAACACCAGAGGCCCGCCTTGGACCACGTAGTCGCGGAGCGTGGGCGTCAACCCTTCCGGTGACTCCACACCAGCGACAATGACCAGTCGGGCTGCCTCCAACAAGTCCTGCGTGACGTCCTCCGGTCGGACGTGTTCCACCCGAATCAATCGTCGCGGCGTCTCGTCGTCAGCAATGCGGGGAGCGAGAAGATGCCGCAGCGCATGCGTCTCTCCCAGACGCCCGCGGCTGAGGTCTTCCGCCTCACCGTACTGATCGACGAATACGACCGGCACAGAGTCGAGCACCGGCGACAGGATGGTGGCCGTGTTGTCAGCGGAGAGTCGGTCGGCGGCAACATTTTCCGGACGGAGTTCGAGCGTGACCGTAACCCATTGGGGACGTCCCGGTTCCCCGCCGACATCAAACCGATGGGTGAATTCGAGTTCCCGCGTCTGTCCTTCGGAGAGTTCCAAGACTTGGCTGCCGATCGTCACGCCATCCACCCGTAAGACGGCATCCACAGAGGCGGCATCTTCCAATCCCTCGGCGCGCACCCGCGCCAGAAAACGACTTGGCGCCTCCGCACCGGCGAAACCGTCTTCCAGCTCCAGCGACGCAATTGCGAGATTGCTCACTCCTCCCTCTGAAACCGGCGCCACCTGCAATCCGGGAAGCCGCTTTCCCCACGACTCCCAATCGACCTCGATCCACCGTTCCGACTGCAAGTCGGAAAGCATCACCACCCGTTTGGTTTCCGGGTCCGACACCTGCTGGCAGGCAAGCTCCGCCTGCTCCAGGGAGGCCGCAACATCGTCGGCGGCATCGACGAGTGCGATCTGATCCAAGGCCCGGCTGGCGTCGGTCTTGCTGACGAACGCGTCCAGTGGAAATGGCTGCTCGCTCCCCGCGGCAGGGATCAACGTGATACGACTCTCGGGGGGCAGCTCCTCCAAAAACTGTCGCGCCATCTGCTTCGCGCGCTCCAGCCGAGTCCCGGCTGCTGACGCGACACCCATGCTGCGACTATTGTCGAGCACGAGCACCGCATGTACGGGCGCACGAGCCGCGGTGGCCGCCAAGCCATCGCCGCCCGACGCCGACGCACTCCAACCCCAAAGCGCCACGGCCCCGCCGAGCGCTGCCATACTGAGGACGCCGGAAATCCAACGTTCATGCGACTGCCGGGCGACGGCAAAGGCTGCTCCAGCTACGGCTGCCGCGAGACACAGGAGCAGGAAGAGGCCCGTGGACGCCACTCCGGTGATCAGAGATCCCTGCATGTAGGGCCGCGCCAGCGCGATTCCGAACAGGCACACCGCCAGGATGCGGAGAATCAGCAGAATCAGATCGCGAAACTGCAGCGAGCGCCGATGCCGCTCCAGGGCCTCTCGGAGAAACTCCATCGCTCCCCAGGCGACCACGCGGAAGCGACGCCGATTGAGCAGGTGCACAATGATCGGGCCCGCGGCTGCCAGCAGCCCGGCGAACGCGAACAGTGGTGCATCAAACGTCAACATCGGAGCACTTCAACTCTAAACACGATCGGGCACAAAAGCCCACTGACGCCGCACTTCCAAGTGCTCGCCGCCGATCCATTTTGCGGTCCGCCGCCGGGCAAACCCTGCCGCCGATCGCAGGATGTTACGGTGCCACCCCCGCCCCAAACTGCTCCAGCCCCTCAATCTTTCCCTCTTGCAGGATGGGTAGGTAGCGGTTGGGAATCGAGAGCAGGAAACAGCCGACTGCGGTTCCATAGAGGTTGCCGGGCCGCCCGTGGACCCACCGCGTGTCGCGCCAGGAGCCATCCTCGGCCGGGTTTTCGGGGCGCCGCACCTGCGATTGCACCAAGGCGTCGCGGAGCACGGGATAGCTCTTCGCCCAGGGTTCTCCCCCCACTTGATACAGCGCCTGCCCGACGTAGTAGAGGGTGTACGCGTCAAACGGAATCTCCCCGTTGCCTCGGGCGGCGCGCAGGCGGCTGATTTCGAGCTGAATCACGTCGAGATTTTTCGCGATCCGCCAGTCGTCGTACTGACCGAACTCCTGCAGACAGACCACCCCGCAGGCGGCCATCGCCAGCGTGCCGCGGTTGCCGTCGTACGTGAATTGGCCGGGGCCGTTGCGGGCTTGTTCGTCATTGCCGCGGGCATTGTTTTCGGCCTTGTAGTGCTCGCGCACGCTTTGAATTGCCAGTCGAATCACGTCGCCGCGAACTTCGAAGCCGCTGTCGACGGCGCTGCGCAGCGCCTTCGCCTGCATCACGACCAGACTCAAGTCATGTCCGCGGCGTTGCCGACGGGCCCGATAGTCCCAGCCGCCGTCTTCGCATTGCGTCTGGGCGATCAACTTGAGCGCTTTGTCCAGCGCCCTGCCGACGCGGGGATCATCGGTCATTCCGTACGCTTGACCAAGGACGAATGCGGCAAGGCCGTGGTTATACATGTCGCGCTGGGCGTCGGCGACGTTCAAGAGCCCCGATGGCTTGACGCGATTGATCACATAGCCCAGGGCCCGATCGATATTCTCCCCATAGGGACCACGCCCCGGCATGTGACCTGCCGACAGGAATGCCAAGGCCCCGAGACTTACCAGCCCCAAGTCCTCCGATTCCCAGTTCCCCTGTGCTGTTTGATTCCGGGCCAGCCAGACCAAGCCCCGTTCCAACGACTGCTCGCTTTGAGGCGTCACCTCCCAACTTTGCGCGCCCGGCGCGGACTGCGCCCGTGACAGGCCGGGAGCCACACACGTGGACAGACAAACCGTCAGAAGTCCGATTGCGCGAAACACGCCGATCCTAGCGAGCCGAGAGGCCGACGAACGGAAGAGTGACTGCCCTCATTTGTCGAATCGGCGACGCAGGTTACGGAAAATGTCTGCTTTCGGCGGCGAGCTCCCCCCGCGGTCGAATTTCCAGCAGTCTCCGTTAAGGCAGCACCTCAAAGATGGCCTCAATCTCTACGGCCACGCCGGTCGGAAGCTGGGCGAAGCCGACAGCGCTGCGGGCATGAAAGCCATCCCCTGTTTTGCCATACAGTTCATGCAGCAGATCCGAAGCACCGTTGATCACCAAGTGCTGCTCCGTGAAATCGAGCGTCGAGTTCACGCAGCCCAGCAACTTGATCACGCGCAGCCCATTCAACGTCCCGTGGGAATTCCACACCGAGTTGAGAATCTTCACCGCACAGTCGCGGGCGGCCTGGTAACCCTCTTCGACGGTCACCCCTGCTCCCAGCTTCCCCTTCAGCGTGCTCACGTGACCCGACGTGAACAGCAACTGTCCTGAGCGGGCGCACAAGTTGAGGTAACCGGGCTCTTGCTTGGTGAACGTGATGCCGAGCTGCTCGGCGGTTTCCTGGGGCGTCATCGTGTGGAAAGCCTTCGGTTTGCGGGACCTGTCTTGAACGGATCGCGGCGCTTGGTCCTTTCAAGATAACGCGGTCGCCACCCGCTGTCATATCTCAGCCGCTGCTGACGATCAATCAACGGAAGGGACAACCGCGGGCCGGCTCGTGACGGCAGCCCTCGGCGCACCTTCAACGGCCGGATGACTTACTCTTCGACCCGCCAGCGGAATCCCGCCAGGCGCTCATACAGCAGGGCTGCGTCGGGAGCGAGTTTCTGAAGCTCGGGGTAGTTTTCCGCCGCATACTCAACCGCCGGAGCATCCTTGGGCTGACGCGGCCGGATGCGCATGCGGATCTTCTCTCCGTGTTGATCGGCGATCTCCACGATCTGACCGTCAACCAGAGCGCGAATCTTCCGATCCCCCAGTTTCGGGGGCATGGCCCCCGGGTTGAGTTGCTCGCGGATCCGCTGCAGCGGCGCCGGGATCTTTGGAGTCAGCGCCTGACGATACAGCTCTGCTCCCTTAGGATGCTTCTGCGTCAATGCATCCAGCGATTCCGCTTCGTAGACGTCGGTCTTCTCGGCGCCGTCCACTTGACGCGTGTGCTTGACCGAGATGTTCTTGCCGTTTTCATCTTGAATGACGATCGTCTCTTGATCGCGCTTGACCGTTATCGTCCGCCGACCGTTGATGACCTGCACCTCAGTGGACTGCTGCCGAATCACCGGTGGCGGGGGCGCAGGCTGTGCGGCGGCCCGATCCACGACGATCGCGAGCGACAGGCCCGTCAGCCAGAGGCAGGTCGGCAGACGACGTTTCATGGGGAAATTCCTGTCCGTGGAAGTCGCGACACGTCTAACGTGCAGCGACGAATTCCGAGGTGGTTCATCAAGCGCCGCCGACTCGTCCGACTTCCGATCAGTCGAGCCGTTTGACGCGGATGTTCTTGAAATACACGGTGCTGCCGGGATCGTGGGCCTGCAGCGCGAATGTCCCCGAAATCGACAACCCGGGTGAAGTCCTTCCCGGCGACGGCGTCGGCCGGTTCGGTGTAGTCGACGACGACCTTGTCGTTGATCTTGATCACGACGTGCTTCCCCTTGACGGTGATGTGCTCAGTGAACCACTCCCCGTCCTTGGCGGGAGCCTCAAGCACGTCCTTGACGGCGTACAGGCTGCCCGTTTTGCGGGGATCGCTGTTGTAGCTGTTGTTGACCTGCGCTTCAAAACCGTATTTCGGCCAACCTTGGTCCTGATATTTCGTATGGAAGTAGATGCCCCCGTTGCTGTTGGGCATCGTCATCACGTCGACCTTGAGTTCGAAGTTGACGAACGGTTGATCGTCCCCCACGTAGAACAGGTGACTGCGATCGCCGTGAGCGACGATGGCCCCATCCTTCAGCGACCAACTCTCGGGAGCTTCGTTGATTTTCCAGCCGTCGAACGTCTTTCCGTCAAACAGGCTCTTGAATCCCGCTTCCTCAGCCTCCGCAACACACGTTACCCAACTCAGCGCGAGGGCCAACGCCGTTCCGCAGCACTTGCCGCCAATCATTCCGCAATTCCTTCGCTTCAAGGAGAGATTCTCAACCGTCGAACAGGACGAGAATACACAATTCCAAGGTTCAACCCCAGCGACCCAATGGAAGACGGACGTCCCGGGAACGACTCCCTTGAGTCAGTGCGCTCGCGGGCTATGATGAAGCGGTCTTCATAGAGCCTGACGCCTGCTCTCCGCCTCCTTGAACCCCACAATTTCCCGGAGAATCGCTGCGATGGACTACTACCGGCCCGACCTGGCTGGGCCGCGTCCCATACCGTTTCAGGCCCCGCAGGGAGACCTGGCGATTCTCGCAGGCACCGCGAATCCCTTGCTGGCGCAGAACATTGCGAACTGCCTGGGAGTCCCGCTGACTCCTTGCCGGGCGCACATTTTCAGCGAAGGAAACGTCTTCGTTCGGATCAAGGAGAACGTCCGCGGCAAAGACGTCTACGTCATTCAGGGGTGCCATTACCCCGTGAATGATAACTTTATGGAGACCTTGTTCTGGATCGACGCCCTCAAACGGGCGAGCGCCCAAAATGTGACGGCGGTGATTCCGTTTTTCAGCTATGCCCAGGGAGATAAGAAAGACGAACCACGCGTCTCCATCCGGGCCCGCGTCTGCGCCGACGCCATCGAAGCCGCCGGGGCCGATCGCGTCCTCACGATGGACCTCCACAGCCCGCAGATCCAGGGCTTCTTCCGCTTGCCGGTCGATCATCTCTACGGTCGCAACGTCCTCGTCGAGCATTTCAAGTCGTTCCAGGTGCAGGATCTCGTGGTCTGCAGCCCGGACGTCGGCTTCGCCAAAGGAGCCGCCGCGTACGCCAATCTGTTGCAGTGCCCGGTCGTCATCGGCAACAAGCAGCGGACCGATCACACAGAGACGGTGCAGGTCCTCGAAGTCATCGGCGACGTGAAAGACAAGAATGTCCTCCTCGTCGACGACCTCACCATCACCGGTCGCTCACTGATAGAAATGGCCCGCGTTCTCAAATCCCGCGGTGCGAAGGACATCTACGCGGCGGTGACGCACGGCGTCCTCTCCAAAGGGGCGGGTCCGCGGATCGCCGAGAGCGAGATCAAGAAGATGTTCATCACCGACACCATCGAATCTTCGTTCGACCCCTTGCCGCCGAACGTCGAGGTGGTGAGTGTGGCCAAACTCTTCGCCGCCGCCATTCGCTCAATCCACGACCGCACCAGCATCAGCATGCTGTTCCCGGACACCAAGCCGGTGATGCCTTGACGGAAAGAAGCGAGCACGGGTACGTCGACCGTCGGGATCGATTGGAATTGACTCTTGCGCGCACCTGACGCGTGGTCCTGCAACCTTGGTGTTCCGTTCGAATTTCTCGCGACCCTGGCATCCTGATCACGATCCACCCCATGACATCCCGCCCCCCGACTCCGATGATGCAGCGGTATCTGGAGGTCAAAGCCCAGAATCCCGACTCGTTGCTCCTTTTTCGGATGGGGGACTTCTACGAGTTGTTCTACGAAGATGCCCAGATCGCGGCGAAAGTCCTGGGGCTGACGCTCACCAGCCGCGACAAAGGCTCTCCCAATCCGGTCGCGATGGCGGGCTTTCCCTATCACGCCCTTAACGGGTATCTCCAGAAACTCGTGCGGGCGGGGCATCGGGCGGCGATCTGCGAGCAGGTCGAAGACCCCAAGCTGGCCAAAGGACTCGTCAAACGCGAGGTGACGCAGGTCGTCACGCCGGGGACGCTCACCGACGACGCGCTCCTCGATCCCCGCGAAAGTTGCTTTCTGGCGTGTGTCTTCCCGGACAAACACGCTTGCGGCTTCGCGTGGCTGGAACTCTCGACCGGTCGTTTCTGGCTTGCTGAATTGGCCCCGAGCGTCCTGGGGGATGAACTTGCACGGATTCGACCTGCCGAATGTGTGCTTCCGGAAGGAGCGCGGACACAACCGGGTTTGTCGGCGACGCTCGCAGGTTCCACCATTCCCTTCACTGAACGACCCGCCTGGTCCTTTTCCAGGGATCAATGCCGTCGACAGCTTCTGGAGCAGTTTCAGACGCAAACGTTGGAGGGATTCGACATCGATCCTGACAGCGCCGGAATTGTTGCCGCCGGCGCGCTGCTCGACTACGTGCGTGAAACCCAGAAGAGCGAACTCGGCCACATCACGAAGCTGGAGCCCTACCGTCGCGGCAGTTGTCTGATCCTGGATGAAGCCACCCGACGGAGCCTGGAACTGACGCAAACCCTCCGCCATAACGAGCGGGACGGAAGTCTGCTGGCCATCATCGACGAAACGGTCACGCCGATGGGGGCGCGCCTGCTGGCCGAATGGTTGTCCAACCCGCTCACCGACATCATCGCCATCAACCTCCGGCTTGACGCTGTCGAAGAACTTGCGACCGATACGGTTACGCGAGAGGGAATCCGCGGTTTCCTGAAGGACTGCTACGATGTCCAACGACTGACGGCCCGCGTGGCGACCGGGCGCGCCTCCCCCAGAGATCTGGTGTTTCTCAGCAAGACTTTGTCACTGATTCCTAAGCTGAAGGCCAAACTTGCCGGGCGGCACGCGCAACGGCTCAATGAACTTGAAGGACGCCTCGAACTGTGCGGTGAAGTCCGCCATGAGATCGATGCGGCCATCGTTGATGAGCCTCCGCTGGCGCTCATCGACGGCGGCATCATCCGCTCGGGCTACCACGCTCAACTCGATGAATATCGCGACCTGGCGCGTGGCGGCAAAGAATGGATGGCCCGGTTTCAGGCGCGCGAGATCGAACGGACCGGAATCCCGAACCTGAAGGTCGGCTTCAATCGCGTCTTCGGCTACTACCTGGAATGCACCTCGGCACAGGCCGACAAGGTCCCTCCGGAATACATCCGCAAACAGACGCTCAAGAATCAGGAACGCTTCATCACCCCGGATTTGAAGGAGTATGAAGACAAGGTCTTGCGCGCGGAGGGACAGGCCGTCGCCCTGGAGCAGGAATTGTTCGCCAGTCTACGCAGCCGCGTGGCTCAGCAGTCGCCGCGGCTGCGTGAGAATGCCGAGATTCTGGCGGAAATTGATGTTCTGGCGTCACTGGCCGAACTGGCGGTCGCGGCCAAGTATTGCCGCCCGGAGCTCGTCTCCGAGCCGATTCTGGAGATTCGCGAAGGCCGGCATCCGGTTCTCGATCGTCTGCTTCCTGCCGGCCAGTTCGTGCCGAATGACGTGCGGATCGGCAGCGGTCCTGGGGAGCCGGTTCACCCCGCAGAAGCCCAAGGGCGCGTGCAACTCATCACGGGTCCCAACATGGCCGGCAAGAGCACCTACATTCGGCAGGCGGCGCTCCTCAACGTGCTGGCGCAGATGGGGTCGTTTGTCCCGGCGGCGAGCGCGCGGATTGGCGTCGCCGATCGGATCTTCGCCCGCGTGGGGGCCAGTGACGAACTGGGAAAAGGACAAAGCACGTTCATGGTCGAAATGACCGAGACGGCCCGGATCCTCAATGCGGCCACAAAGCAGAGCCTCGTGATTCTCGATGAGATCGGCCGTGGAACCAGTACTTACGACGGCATCTCGCTCGCCTGGGCCATCACTGAATATCTGCACGACGTCGTCGGCTGCCGGACGCTGTTCGCGACGCACTACCACGAGTTGACGGAACTGACGCAAACGCTCAAGGACGTTGCCAATTGGAATGTGGCGGTTCGCGAGGCCGCCGACCAGATCTCGTTTCTGCACAAGATCGTCCCCGGAGCGGCGGACAAAAGCTACGGGATTCACGTGGCTCAACTCGCCGGCGTTCCCGCGGTGGTGCTTGATCGGGCGCGGGTCATTCTGCAGACGCTGGAACACGATCACATTGACGAAGCCGGACGCACGAAGATTCCCGCCAGGTCGACGGCCAGGAAGACGTCGAAGCAGCTTTCCCTGTTCGAGCCGCCTCCCCATCCGCTGCTCGACGAAATCCGGCAATTGAAGGTGAATGAATTGACGCCGCTGGCAGCCCTGCAGGAATTGCAGCGACTGCAGGAGCAGTTGGCGGGAGGGCCGTAGACGAGAACCGGCAGGACGACTGCGGTTCGATAATGCATCGGTCGCGCGGGCGCGCCGGGAATCTTTGGCAACGACCGCGAAGCCCCGCGTCTCGAAGTTGCAATCCTGTTCATGACGCGCGGAACCGATGCCGCGTTTCCGGACTCCCGTGAAACCGGGCCCAGCCCGTCGCGTCGGCGGATTCGCGATCCTTGCGCCGGCCGGCGCATCCCGCTACCATCATGAGGCTCAACTTCCTCGCAGAGACGCGACTGTGAATGCTCCCGCTGTAGAACCTCAGGCATCCGCGGCCGAATCGACGAACGTCAGCGAACGTTCTCTCGTCTCGGCTTGTGGGCATTTGCTGTTTCTGTCGTTGCGGCGGCTGTTGTTTTCGAAGCAGACCCTGGTCTGCATGGCCCTGACGACGCTATTGGTCCTGATTGTGGCTGCCTGGTCCATCCCCCCGCGGCGGACGGCGCGAAAGCTCGCCGAGCAGGTGCTGGTGACGACATTCGTCGGTTTCCTGATGCCGATCTTTGCGATCAGTTACGGAGCCTCTTGCGTCGGCGGAGAACGCGAAGACCAGACGCTGATTTATCTGCTGATTTCGCCGATTCCGCGCCCGCTCATTTACGCGACCAAAGCCGCGGCGGCGTTGATTCAGGTCTGGGTCTGGACGACGGTCTCCCTCACGGGGCTGTGTTTCTGCGCGATGATGGGAGGCCTGTCGACCAACGCGACGTTGCGGGTGCTCACCGTATTTCTCCCGGCCAGTTTGTTCGGCGTCTCGGCATACACGGCGCTGTTCCTGCTATTCGGTGCGGCGTTCCGCTTCGGAACCGTCATTTCGCTGGCTTACTGGTTTTTTCTGGAGGTGCTGTTTGGAGCGATGCCAGGATTGGTCAAACGCATTACGGTTTCGTTCTATGTCAAGAGCTGGATTTACGACGCGGGCAAGGACCTGAGCCTGGGCCCCCTGGGCGAAGTGGCTCGAAAAACGTTCCTCGCGGTCTCCGGAGATGCGGCGTCATTGGTGCTTGCAACCGCTTCCATTCTGCTGTTGGCTTCGGGAGCCGCGCTATTTGGAAGGCGTGAGTTCTCGGAATTGGGTTGAATTGAGCGATTGGAGTGCTTCGTATGTCTTCCGACTCGACCAATCGTCCCAGCCCAGACCGCACGGAAGTGCTCCTGGCGTACGACCAGACGTTCATCGGCATGCCCATGTCTCCGGACGCGCTCCCGGAAGTCGACGCGCCCGCAACTGCCGGATCTCACGCTGAGCAGGTGCTGCGGAACTGCCGGCCGTTTCAGGTCCTGACCGACAACGTCCGCCGGGCTGTCGCGCAAGACTTGGAACCGGTTCGCTTTTCAGCGAATGAGTCTCTGATCACTCAGGGAGTCCCGGGAAAAGGCTTATGGATCATTGCCTCAGGGGCCGTGGACGTCCATGTTCACGGCGACCTCGACCGCACTGTGTTCATCAGCAGCGTCGGGCCGGGAGACGTCCTGGGCGAGATGTCGTTGCTGACACAGCAACCGGCGACCGCTTCTGCAGTCGCCACCGGCCCCACGCTGGCCTACCTCCTGCCTGCGGCGACCTTCCATCACCTCGCGCAGTATTATCCCTCGTTATGCGTCGTGTTGACCAACGTTGTCGCCTCGCGACTGGGGACCGCGGATCTCGACGTCCTCGCGGGCAAGACGCTGGGAGGTTACCTCATCCGGGGCCGGCTCGGCCGCGGCGGCATGTCCATTGTTTACGATGCAGAGCGACTGGAAGACCGGTTGAGAGCCGCGCTGAAAATGATGAGTCATCGCCTCGTGTATGATCGTGAAGCGCTGGAATCGTTCCAGCGCGAAGCCGATCTGATCGAGCGTTTCCATCATCCGCACATCGTTCGACTGCTGGGGCGGTTTGAGGCCTTTCACACGTACTTCATCGCGATGGAGTTCTGCGACGGCGACGACCTCAAATCGCTGATCAAACTCCGCGGGCCGTTTCCCGCCGCGGAGGCACGACCGATCCTGGGGCAGCTGGCGTCTGCATTGAACTATTCCCATCAGGCCGGCGTGGTGCATCGCGACGTGAAGCCCTCGAACATCATGCGGACCCAGGCGGGACGAATTCTGCTGATGGATTTCGGCCTGGCAAAGCCGACCGCCGAGCTGGGGATTGCCAAATCAGCAGCGACGGGGACGCCCCAGTACATGCCGATCGAACAACTCCGCGGCGACCCGGTGAACGAGACCGCCGATTACTTCGCGTTTGGGTGCGTGGCCTTCGAACTGCTGATGGGGCGTCCGCTGATCTCAGCCAACAACGCGGTTGCACTTATGGATCGCCACGACGACTGGTCGGTGCCGCGGATTCTGAAGGTTTGCAGTCGACTGGACGCCGAGTTTCTGGACCTGCTGGAGGGGGCGCTGCAGCGTGAATCGACGGAGAGGCAATTGGATCTGACGGCAATTTCGAAATGGGCCGACACAGATTCCGTCGGTCACAGCCCGGAGTCGTGAATGCGGCCTGAGCGCCCGATCCTACGCCTCGACGCGATCCCGATGCATCCATGCAGCGACCCCTGCCGCGATGACGAAGACGAAGATCGCGACCGTGGACCAGGTCGAAACCAGGAATAAGGCCCCCATCGCAGCGACGCCGGCGACGACCAGAGGGAGGCGTCGCACAATGGCCGCCCGCCACTGCGGTCGCTGCAACGCGAACACCATGCAGCCGGCAGCGCCAATGCACATTGCAGCCCAAGCGATTCCGAGCACCCGCTGCAGGCTCTGCCGTGTTCTCAAGTGAAGCGCCAGCCTGGCGTCGCTGCCGGCTTTGGAAAACATCAATTTTTGACCCGCCGTCGGCAACTCAATCGGCAGCGATAGCCCGCCCGGTTGCGTCCACCCGGCCTCCTGGGGTTCGGCGAATTCGCGGAGCTGGTCCAGATCTCCCAAAGCCAAGAAGTTGACGTCCGCGTCTGCGTTCCCTCCACCGGCGACGCCTCCCCTGCCCCCGGCGCCCGCCTGCATCTGGAACTCATCTGTCGGAATCGCCAGACCCGCGACTGAGTCGTTCGGGGAGCGCGACCGATCACTCAGTTCTTCGCGACTTCCTGCTTGCGGCCGAGGGGCCGCAGGCCTTCCAGCCATGCCGGGTTCGTTGATGCGATAATTTCGCTGAACACCATTCGAAGCGTTGTTCGGCGCGCTGACCACGGATGGACTATTGGCCTCGGGATTGAGATTGGAAGTGAAGCCCATGCCTGATGAGGGTTTGCCGGGCGTCTGATACTGTTGACCGAAGAGGACTCCATTTCCATTGACGTCAAAGAAATTGTTGGCGCCGGCTCCGGACTTCTTGCCGGCGGCGATCCCGGAATTCAACCCATCAAGTTGAGTGTCATTGAGGTTCTGATACATCTGCCGCGCCTGCAACGAGTTGCCCTGAATCGTCGGCGTCACGGCTTGCTGCGCCAGTTGCTCGGCGGTCACCGTGCCAGAGGAAGTTTGCGGGACGAAATTGTAGAAACCGAAGTCCTGAACGGCGTTCCTGCCGAACCGAACATCGGGATTGCGGTTGTCGTCGAACAGCGCCCCGTTGTTCATGATCGCCCGGCCGAGCTGCACATTGGCGTCGCCGCCCTGCGGAGCGGCATTGAGCGACTCCGCCTCCGTGCGGTCCTGGATTCCAAAGGGATCTGCGGCGGCGCCAGCGCGGTTGCCCCGCGCCAGGGATCGTTCCAGTTTCTGCACTTCACTTTTGAGACGCTGCGCCTGTTCGGCGCGTTCTGCGTTGCCGCGGGTGTTGGCCGCGTATCCCTCCAGGGCCTGGTCCAACTGTTTCAAGTTGTTGAGCGCCCGCGCCTGACCGTAGTAGTTGTTGACCGAACCCGTCGCGTTGATGATTTCTTCGGCGTCGCTGAGCAGCACCGACACAACCGAGTCTTCAATCGTGTCCTGGCGCGCGGCGTTCAGATTGTGTCGCAACGGATCGCGCAGCGGCGTCGCTTCCAGATCGTCGGGAAGATAGACCGTCCACTGGGTTCGAGCCACGGGAATGCCGTATTCCGGACTTTCGTCCTGGCCGACGATTTCGGCGGTCGGCAGATCGATCTCGCCCGGCAGCATTCCCGAGCGCACCGGCAGGGAATTCGTCAGGCGACCGGCATAGATGACCTGCACCGGGAACGACAGGTCGACGGCACTCGTCTTGGGCAGCGCCACCAAGTGCGCCGGTCCCGTGCCGATCGTGTTGAGCACGGCGCGCGAGGCCTGCCGATTCACCAGGACTGACAACAGTCGGGCCCCCTCCGGCAGGCGCACGGGCAGGAACTGCCGACTGCGGTTCTTAATCGTATAGGTGGCGACCGCGTGGTAGCTGCCGTCGCGAGCGATGACGGTGAGCAGATCCGCGAGGTTGACTGCTGCCGGAATGACGGCCGCCGGTGCGTAACGCTGCAAGGACCACGAAGGCGCCGCGCCGACGTTTTTTAGCCGGACGAACTCGGTCGCCTGATCGACCAACTCCTGGCGAACCACGAGATCGACGTCGGTCCGCTGGACCGGCTCAACCAGCTCCGGGTCGACCGACGTCAACTGGCTCAGCGAGGTGTTGATCAACAGTGCATAGTGCAACTGAGTTTCCAGAGGCGTCGAGACGCCGGCTTCGATCGTCAGAAACTTCACTGCAGGAGACGGCACGCGATCGGTCGCCGGGGGGAGCGATGCCGTTGCCGCCAGACGGAAGCGGCCGCTCACGGGACCACGCAACGTGATCGTCCAGCGTGTGGTCTGATTGTCGACGGCCACCGGGGTCACATCACGAATCTCCGCGCCCTGGAACTGCAGCCGTCCGGCCAGCCAGGCCGGAGTTTCCAGGGTCAGGACTTCCGTCGACGCGCGGGAGACATCCCATTGGAAAATACAGCCGTAAATGAGGGCGACATCCGTCACCGTGACCACGGTGAGCGAACTGGCCGACAACCTGGGAAGGAGCCGCGTGAGCGCCAGTTGCAGCGAACCGGGACTCGCTGCCGCAGAGGTAAAGGCCAGTTGAGGCGACGTCGGGCGCAGTTGCTTCAACTCGCCGGATATCGTGGTGGCGTCGAGCGGATTCCAGGCGCCGAGTTCCGCCGCCTGTGCTGTCAGCCCTTCATCCAGCCAGACGGCCTGCTGCGTCTGCTGGCGTTCCGCTCCCAGGATCTGCGGTGCGCCGATGTCAAGAAGTGTTGCTTCAGGAGCACGCGGTTGAGTTGCCGTCAGCACGATGTCGACCACACCCTGCTGCGGACCAGCGTAGTCGAGGGAAACGGTTACCGCGCCATCTTCGGACGGCGTGGAGTACCAGTCGACAAGCCCCGGCGACTGGACGTCGAGGACCAGCCATTCCCGAGGGACTTTCACGGCCAGGGAGGAACGAGGCATCCGCAGCAGTTCACACCGCGCACGCACCGACAACTGCACCTTTCGATGCTGCACCAAGACTCCCTGCTGCACCGTGGCCCGCAGTTGCGTCGTCAGTCGCGAGGCCCGCACGTCGAGCGTCCATGGACGGCGGCTGAATCGATAGGCCAGCTGGGCCGTGGGAAGCGCCCGACTGACGGGGATCGACGGCTCAAACTTCGAGGCATCAATCTGATTGAGCAGGCTGACGTTCTCGGTACGAACCGAGAAGGCGTCCGCCACGTACACGGCGACGTTGCCGGCCTCGGTGGTCACCTCCTGCGGCGTGATCTCAGGCACTCGGAAAGTGACCTCCTGATCGATCCGTTGACCGAGGAAGGCGTCCAGGGTCAACTGGGTGGCGTCGCTGACGTTGCGCCGCAGGAAGACGCGGAGCTTGCGAAGGGGAGCATCTCCCACCAATTCCCAGCCACCAACATCGGGGCCGGTGACTCCCTGAAGGCGGATGCCTTCGGGGAGCAGGAACGAGACGTCGCGGACGATTCCCTGACGAATCCGGAAGTTGAACCCGACGCTGGCAGAGATCCCCGCATCGACAATCGAGACGGCGTTCACCGACTCCACATGCACGACCGCGGCGCCTCCCCGCGCCTGCTCGGGCTGCCACGCCAATTGAAGATCGCCCCCGGCGTCGACGGGGAACTCAATCGAAGTCACGGCGTCGCGCGTGACCCGGCGGAAAACGCTGGTCGAACCATTCACGCGAGCATTGAGCGTCGGCTGCGGCAGCGTGAAGGCGAATTTGGCGGCGGGCGTCGCCGCCAGTTTCATTCCGAATGAGCCCGCGGCAGTCGACCCTTGAGACGGGACGATGAATTCCAGGTCGAGCACGTGCAGTCCCGACTGGGGAATGAGGACCTTCCAGGGGGCTGCGGACGTCACCATCGCCGCGGCGGCGCCGTCCAGTTGCGCCGACTTCAGGAGGACGCCGCTGATCGGCAGATCGACCGGCTGTTGACCATCCACATAGCTGAGAATGGTGTACCGGGCCTTCACGATGACTGAAGGATCGGTCCCCATGACCGACGGCACAACACTGGCGGCATACAGGGATTCGACGAGTTTTGCCGTTGTGGGTGCAGGGGAGCGTTGCAAGTGCTCGGGATGGGCCAGGCGGTAGAGTTCCAGAAACTGCGTGTAGGGAACGAACACGCGCTCGGCCGCCAACGGTGCGTCAGGATCCTCGTAGACCAGGACCTGCGCGGGGGGAATCGGCGGCAATTCCATTACGGGCTGGAGCGACTTTTCCTGGGCGTACGCAGCCGGTGCGATCAACAGCAACACCAGGATCGCCGGGAGAGTCCGCGTCCAGGCGGCACAACACCGACGACACGCTTCCAGAAGGCGTCCGGCGCCAAAGAACGTCCACCCGAGGACCAGTCCCAGCACCGCGAAAACGATGCCGTCCAAGGTCGTCTGCCATGTCACTGGGGCAGCGGGAGCCAGCCCCAGACCAACGGAGAGACCCACCACCAAAATCGCCGTCTTCGTCGCCGCCGAGCAGCGTCGCAGCCACCAGCCGAGGGCGAGACCCACGGCGAACAAGAATCCCCGCAGCGCCGCCCCACCCCGGCGATCGACGTATTCGATCTGCAGCGGTACGCCAGTTCCCCGGCCGCTGCCGCCGATGTAGCGGAACGTCTTTTCGACGGTTCCTTCGGGACGATCCAGAGCAAGCGAAAGCGACAACAGGCCCTGGGTCGATGGCAGCCTTTGGTGCTGCCGGACGACCAGTGACAATTCTATCGTAGGATTGGTCGACTTCCCTTCGGCCGCGAGCACATCGACTGCGGGATAATTTTCCGGCGGCGTTTCAGGGGCTTTGTCGGCGCCGGCCGGGGGCATCGGCGCCGCGACTGGCGGGGCCATGGGAGCATTGATTCCGTCATCGGCCGCCAATTCACCGACCGACTTTTCGGCAGCAGCGTCTCCTCTGCGCGTCTCCGCCTGACGACGAGCCCGAGACTGCGACTTCGCCATTTCGAGTTGTTTCGCTTGCGGAAGGTCCGATTCACCCGCTTCGTTCTTCGCCTTGGAAAAGCCCCTCGCTTCCTGTTCATCCAAGCGACGTAGCTCCGACTCCCGAGCGTCTTCGGCCAGAATCTTCCGGTCACGTGAGGTGATGTGACTGCGCAAGTCATCCTGAAGCTCTTTTCGCGACTCTTCCAGCGGCATGACGGCGTCCATATCCTGCACCATGACGCGGGAGCCGTCGCCATCCATATCCCTCAATGAGTACGACGCTGCGGGAGCCGCCGACTGTGGAAACGGCATCGAGGAGCCGTACCACGCGTTCGGAGCGGACTGATGGCTCGAAGCCGAACGGCGAGCGGATTGCACGGCAGGCGCCAAGAGACATGGCGCCGTGACCAACCCCAACAGACCGCACCCCACCAGCGCCAGCCAGAAGCGGGTAACGCCAAGCTTCCGATAGATCAGAATCAGCAAGGCATACGCCCCAGTGACGATCACCAACCCGATCACCAGCCACACCGCGTCTTCCAGCCTCGGTAACCGGACCAGATCCGCAGTGTGCGTGAGCCAGCCGGGTTGATCGAGGGCCGATGTCGGTTCCAATGCCGAAGTGCTGTCAATCACGAGCGTGTCTTGGGGATGGACCACTTCCCAGGTCTGTTCCAGCACATCCACCGGTTGCGCCGATCCCAGGCCCGCGTAGACGCTGAGCGCGGGAGGGGCTTCTTCCAGCGTGCCGCTCGACCCCAGTTTGCTGGTTGCCGAACGATAGTAGACCTGCAGATCGGCCGCAAAGTTTTCGGCCGATTCGCTGGGGAGCGCGATCAGCAGCTTGCCGTCGGTGCGGCGAATCTCGACCGGATCGTCATCGAGCGTCGCCGCCCAGAGTTCCGCTCCCGTCGGCAACTCGACCTGCAATTGCTGTACTCCGGCCAACTGCAGCGAGAACATGGCCCGCTGCTGCAATTCCCCTGTGCGGGAAAGGACGGTCAGCACGTCCAGCTTCGTGCAGACCGCCGTCGGCACGGGAGCTTTGTCAAACCGCTGTTCGGTCAACGTCAACGTATTCCCAACCCCGATTGTCCGATGAACCGCGACGATGCGTTCCTTCAGGCGATAGGGCATTGGGGGCAGGTCGAGCGGGTCCATCTCCGGCAGCGGCAAGCCTTGCGCACTGGCGGCGGCGATCGTCAACCGCTGATCCGGACCGGCCTCAATCACCAGGGCGCCGTGGCTGCGATCCACTCCGGCGACTTCCATCAGTGGACAAATCACGGCCGCTGCCGCATCGGTCCGAGGCGCCGTGATCTCCGTCCAAATTGTGAGCACTCCCAGCACCCGCTCCGCGAACTGCAACCGCCACTGTCGGCGGCCGTTCTGGACCCCGAGCATCTGCTGTTCGACCAGCGTCCCTCCGGCTGCTTGAAATCGTGACGTCGCGGGGGTGGCTTCCGGCAGGCTGATGTTCAACTCTCGAACGCCGCCGCCCGAAATGGAGAGCATGGCGAACACCGTCGCCGACAGCGTCTGCCGGTCGAGGCGATAGTAACCCAGCGTCTCCACGGCGGTTTGAGCGCGACGGCGGGTCACCTTGACCTGCGCGGAATAGCGCGTGTCCTGCGACTGATAGCGCAGCCGTTCCCATTCCGCCTTGAGCGGCACGACGTCGAGCCCGCTCACCTCCTCGGTCGACAACTCCAGATCGGCGTCCCCGCGAATGACGAACGCCGTCTCCACGACATTGGCTTGCGGAGCAATAAGTTCCGGAAGAGGAAAAACGACCGGTTCATTTTCCACCGGCCACCCTTCCACATCGCGCTGCAACTTCAGTTTGACGACCGTGGACGCTCCCGGTGCGAGTGCCGTCGGCAAGGGAATCCGCACGCGATTGCGTCCCGGCTCCTGGGGAACGATCCGCCAGGTCAACGTCGCCTCATCCGCTCCGACGACCCCCAGCACACTCCATTCCGCAGGAAGATCGACGTCCAGATCAAACAGCGGCGCATAACGGGGCGTAACGGTGAGGGCCGCCTGCAGCTGGATCTCCGCCGACGCCACATCAAGAACCGATGCGATCGCGGCATGAACTTCCCGCTGCTTGGGTTCGGCGATCAGTCGCAGCGAGAAATCTTCGCGCCAGGCGTCGAACCTCAGCCGCTGCACGGCGACTCCCGACGCCATGTCTTCCGGCATATCGGAGACCGGCTTCTGTCCTTCGGTCGCCCGCCGAACTCCCTCGGCTTCGATCACCTGCAGTCGCACCGCGGCCGGATGTTGCACCACGACTTGTCCGACATGGGAATTCACCGTTTCAATCGTCAAGGGAGGAGCGGACCATGCCGTGCCGGTGGGCACAGCCATCACGCCTCGGACAGCGATTTTGCGGGCTCCTTCGAACGGTTGACCGTAGGTGAGCGTGATTCTGGTGCGTTGCGGATTGGTGGGGTCGTCCTGCAGTTCCCAGGCTTCCAGACCGGTGGACTCGACGTCAGCGATTTCGAGATACCCGGGAACCGACATCGTCAGTCGATCGACCGGCCGACCGAAGATCTGCAGATTCGTCAGTGCGTGCCAGGTGACTTCGCCGGGCGCAACGACGAGGCCGTAACCCGTCGTCGCGAACGTGAGGGCGTCCGCAGTTCGATCCGTCGCCCGATCAGTGATCCGCAACTGCACTTGCGGCTTGCCGCCGACGGCGACGCGGTAAGTCGCCGGCTGCTCGATCGGTTGCGGACGCGCCAACTCCGCTCCGTCCACGAGCAGTCGTTTCCCGGCATCGACCGTGAGCGACAACTCTCCGCTGGCGCTGGGGAGCAGCGAAAAACCAGCCGCGCGATCGCTCCCGACAGTGATGATCTCCGTCGCGAATTCGAGCTTCAACCGGTGCGTCTGTCGGCCGTTGGTCGCGACCGTGAGCGCGTGGTCATTCGTCCGACCGATGAGTGCCGGTTGGTCGTTGACGGTCGCTCGTTCCAGGGCGAGACGCTGCAGCGGGAACTTCCAGACCTTCCAGTGAGGCGCCAACTGCTCCAGATCGGCCGTGACGGTGATCAGCAGTTGATCTCCAACGATGGTTGCGGCGTAGCGGCAGCTCGAGAGGACCTGGGCCGCGGGAGGACTGCCGGCATCGACATGCTGTCCGGCCAACTTCAACAGGGCTTCGAACTCCGCGCGGGGCATTAAGACCCCCTGACGATCCTGCTCCACCAGCGCGCTGAGCTCTCTGAGGGGCACGAATGCCCGACGCGCGGGAACCAGCGGGTCCTTCATCACGGATTTCGGCGGGTCCGCCGCTTCCAACCCGTTCGCCGCCAGGCAGACGCCGCAACACAGCATGAGCGGCACAACGGCGGTACGAATCGATGTGGTCATCACGGGGTCTTCCTGGCGGCGAGTTGCTTCCAAAGATTCGGCGATTCGCAATCGGCGTCGGCGGAGCACTCTGCAAGTTTGAATGACGAGTTCCCAAGCCAGTTCCAGACGCCGGCGTTGAATCTCGTTACGCCAAATGCTGGATCGATCGGCCTCTGTCTGAGATGGTGCGGATGCCGAGATTCGCGTGTTGAAAGTTGTTCCCCATGCGGACATCAACGTGCCTCCGCGAAAGGCGAGCGTCACGGTGCGGCGCGCGCCTGAACCGGATTACGACTTTTGCATCCCCAGCGTCACGGTGTCAAAAATCCCTGGAGGCGGCACCACTGCGGCGGGAGGATTGGGAGGCGCCCCGCGGGAGGGCTTGGCCTTTGGGGCCCGTGCAGCCCGGAAGAGACCATGCACGATCCACAGGGCCAGCATCGCAGTCAGTCCGTATGCCGCAACGGCCAAGCCGTGCATGACGAGGTCGGCGTCCTTCAGGGCATACGCGCTGGCGATAAAGGCGATGAGGATCAAGATCGTCAGCTTGTTCTCCCACGTGGTGTTCCGCAGCACGACGGCGATCAGCACCAGGGCGCCGCTGACCATCCACGTGTAGAAGGGCAGATGCCACCATTGCACCTCGATGCGGTCGCGGCCTCCCAGGTTGGTGTAAACGTAGGCGTGTCCTTCAGTCGGGAAATCGAACACGCCGCCGGAGCCGCCGCCGATCCACGAGTCGAGGTCGGGAGTTCCCAGAGGTTTGCGACCCAGCCCCAGCAATTCTTCCCAAGCAGGACGACGCGCACTTTCAAAGTGCTCGGGCGTTCCCACGAGGGCGAATTCATCGGGGGTCCAAAGCACTGCGCGGAACTGCTGGACGGGGACCGGCGCGTCCGAGCCTCCGAGAACGGGCATCCGCAGCATCAGTCCGCCCCCTCGCGTCTGGAACGGCGCGGGAGTCAACGGGATGCGGTATTGAATCGCAAACAGAAATTGTTCGTCGGACGCTTTCGTCCTCGCGATGTTGACGAAATAGGCATCCCAGCCATCCGTGGGCTTGGCATCGGGGTTCTTTTCCAAGGCCACTGCCTGGCCGTCGAGTTCCGCCCCGAGGGGCTCCATTCCCTTGGGCAGATCGATCCGCAGCCGCTGCCGTTCGCTCGACTTGGTTTGATATCGACCGCGCAGCAGCGCCATCCCGCTGCGATCGAGAACGACTTCGACCAGACCACGGGAGACGACGGTCTCGACCACCTTCTGAACGTCGAACTTCGACGCCGACAATTTCAATTCCACCGGCTGCTGATAGTAACGGAAGGCCGCGAAGCCATCCTGCGAAAGCAGCGTCAGTTCGCGAACGTCGATGGTTTCCACATCGCCGCCGGCGGCCTCCGCGGAAACCGACAACGCCCGATCTTTGCGGAGAGTCGCTTCGCCGGTGATCCGGGACACCGTGACATTTCGCGGCGTCGGCGCGGCATCGGTTGAGAGGTACGGGTCGAGGACGCGCACCAACGACAATGTCGTCGCCTCAGCAGACGTCGCTGACGGCGTCGTCGATTTGACGTCAAAGGTCACAAGAAAACCGACGGATCCCGTCACTTCCCGCTGCAGCACGATCGTCCACGGAACCCAACCTTCAACCGCCTCCCCGCGACTCTTCTGCCGAATGGGCGGGGAGGTTCCGTCGGCCAACTGAATCTGCACAGCGTCGGCAACCGCTTCAGGAACCGACAAACGGAACGTGTCCAGTCCGGCGTACTCCACAAGATACGTTACGACAGTCGCTACCTGCGTCTGCCCCTGCCCCACGTCGGCGGTCGTCGCGACGGTGGCCGTCAGGCGCGTGGGCTTCAGCAAGGTCCTAGCCGGCAGCGCGACGGGACGTCGATTGAACATCCAGGCGGAAACCAGTCGCTGCGTTCCGGCGACGCTGGCATTCGGAGCAGGATCGGGCTGAAAACCAACAATCGCAGCGGCCTCGGTGATGACTTCAATCGCTTCGGGCGCCATCAACCGCAGATGTCCGGTCTCGACTTCAACACCCTGCGGTTCCAGAAGGGGCACGGTGAATTCTTCACTTTGGGCCTGGGGGTCGCGGGAACGGATCAAGACCGCCTGCACCGCCAGCGGGCCTTGGCGGCTCTCGCGCAAGACCACCGTCAGCACGGATCCGTCGGCAGAGAGATCGTACTGCTTCAAGCCGTCGCAGTTGACGCTTTCGATGGTCATCCCCTGGGGCATTGCCAGCTTGAGTTCGAACAGGCCAGCCCGTTCGATCGTATAGTTCAGCAGCGTCTGCAGGCGCAGCTGATCCGTGCTGATGACGACGTCGGCGAAGTGATCCACCACGATCCGCGGTTGCACCGGCTTCGCGGTCGCCGACAACCGGCATTGCGGCGTGTAAAACCGGAAGTACGAGGCCCCCGGTCGCTTGATTCGGGCGTCAGCCTCAGATTCATCGATGCGGGCGAGTCCCTGCTGGGTGGTGATGTTGAGGAGCAAATCGCTGCCGGTTCGCACCGCGACCTGCCCGCTCTCACGCAGCACGTCGAGGAGATGGATGCCATGGGCATTCGTCTCGGCCACGCCCGCAGCGTCAAACGGCTCGCCGGTGAGCGGCCATTCCGTGTGCACTTCCAGCGGCACTTTTCCGGCCTGACGGCTCAGGAGCGCAATGGTGATGACTTGCCGCCCCTCTTCCTCGGCGACCGTCCATTCCTTGACTCGGGATTCGGAGGTGACGTCCAGGACCCGCTGCCCTTTTGGAACCGCCACTCGGAGTTGCTCGACCTGCCCGCGCAGGACTTCGATCAGAAAATGCGCATCGGCATGGATCAAGCCGTCTTCAACCGAGATCAGCGTTGCAGTGGTGGCGCTGGCCAGCAATTCCATGTCGGGTTTGGTTCCCACCCGCGGATGCCAGCGCGCCGTGACCTTATCGGTGGATCCCAGGCTCGCGCGGAGGAGAGTGGTCTTGGGATCCCCCTTCACCGTTTCCTGCAGCAGTTTGGGTTGCAGTTCGATGGACTGATCCCCTTCGGGAACGGTGATCTCAAAATCGGTGATGCCGACGTTGGGGATTTGCAGATCGAAGCTGCGTCCCTCGGGAGCCGTGCGCACGCGGGCGGTGAGTTCCATCGTGACCGTGTGCTGACCCGATTTCGAAAACAGCAGGGCATACGTCCCATTCCCGGTGCCGCGGAGCAGAACCGGACCGGGCTCGGATTTCACCTCCCCAATGGCGGCGTCCCCGAATGAAATGGGGAGCTCCACCCAGCCGTCTTTGAGGATCTGCACGCCGAAAACGGCCTGCACGCGCACGAGATCCTGTTCAACCTTCGCGGTGTACTTCGCTGAGGAAATGACTCCTCCCACCGGGGGTTGCTCGGGCCGCCGAGTCCCTGAAGCCCACGTCTTCTCCCAGAGCCGCAGATAGTCGGCATAGGGCATGAACACGGAGGCCCCGTGCTTCTGAAAGATGTTTTTGAGCTCATCGTAGGGCAGGTAAATCATCTGCTCCGCGGGCGCCTGATTCGCGGCCGCGGTTTCGGCCGAGATGGGCGGCGCATCTTGAGCCGCCGACTGTGACAATTCCCCGCCGACCAGCGCAAGGAGTCCCCAGACGGCAAATCCAATCAGCCAATGACGTTGCATCGAGAGCGTCCCTGTCGAGTGCGAGCCTGACTCGGTAAGTTCAGCAAACCTTGCGGAAGATGTCGAGCGTGCAGATTTGGAAATGTCGGGAAACCCGGCGCGATGTGAGTGCGCGCCGTCTACGTTACTCCGAAGAGACGCACAACTCTGAAAAAAATCTCAAGAAATCTCAGCGGCTGACCGCCGAAGATCCGCGATTCTCGACGTACCCTTGCCGGTGCCGCTCTTCGATACTGAGCGCAACCGGTGATGCCATCACATGTTGCGATTTGTAAACACGTCTGGAGCGCCGTGGCGATTTCGCTTCAAACCCGCACCGAGCCTGGCCCGCACCCCGGAGTAACGCATGACGCAACCTCTGATCCATCAACTTGTTGCATCGACCAGCCTGAATCCTGCCGCGATCGGCAAGCCGTTTGCGTCTTCTCGCCGTTCGAGCCGCTGCGCCATTGCAGCGTTGCCGCAACCGGTGAAGGGACCGCCTCGCATGACGCAGCAGCGCCGCTTCAAACGGATGGTGATCGATGTCATGGAAGACAACACGTATCTGCTTCACATGGGCGAAATGGATATCTGGGATGGGGCTGACCTGTCGCTGTTGCGCGAAGGCCTGACTCAATTCATCGAGCGGGATCATTGCCGGTCCATCGTCGTCGACATGCAGTTCGTGAAGTACATTCCGAGCGGTTTCTTCGGGATGCTGTTTGACTGGCATGAGAAGCGCGACGTCTGGTTCGCCCTTACGACACCTCAGCCGAACGTTCAGCGGATGTTGTGGTTCCAGCAGTTCTTCCGACGCGGCGACACCGGTTGGTTCGAGCTGAACCCCGAAGGTCGCGATGTGCTCAACACTCCGGCCGGGTACGTACCCGAAGCGATGCTCGTGGAAGAAGACGCCTGACTGGCAGTTTCTGCCGTCGTCTCAAGGTGTCTTCGCTGTCAGCCGACCCAGCCGATCTGCCGGCTGGCTGCCGAAAGTCTCGTAGCAGACGTTGGTTGCAGCGGAAATCGAACCGCCGACGTCGAGGAGAAGCGGGCTAGTCCCGACCACCGTCTTTGCTTAGACTGCTTCGAATCTCCGTGTTTCCCGCAACGGCCTTGAGTGACGAACGTCCGAGGCTGCCCACGGCGCGGTATTGATCGACGGCAGTGACGCTACCCCCGAAAGATTCGATCGGGCGAGTTCGACGGAATGGGTGATTCGACATCGGCAGAGGGTTCGTCCTCGTTCCTCTCTGGTGCCTTGCGGGGCATCACGCACGCGTGCGCGCGTCGACCGTGGGCCACTCTGGCAATCGTGGCGACCGTCACGATTGCCAGCATCGCCTACACCGCGGTTTTTCTGAAGTTCAAAACGGACCGGTCGGACCTGATCGATCCGTCCACACCGTTTCACCAGCGGTGGCTTCGCTACACCGAGAGCTTCGGCGAATCGTCCGACATGGTGGTTGCGGTGGAGGCCGACAGCCCCGAGACCATTAAACAGACTCTGGACGCGCTCGGGGAGAAGCTGCGCCGCGAACCCCAGTTGTTTGCCAACGTCCTGTTCAAGATCGAAGCCGGCACGCTGCGGCACAAAGGGCTCCAGTATCTCCCGCCGGACTCGCTGGCGGCGGGTCTGGATCGACTCGATGAATATCGTCCGCTGCTCAACGGGCGATGGGATCTGGTCCGGCTGGAAAGCCTGATTCCGCTGCTGCAGTACCAGCTTCAAGATTTGCGCGACGCCGAAGTCGAAGGCGACGCGCTGCTGTGGGAACACGCCGAGCGGCTGTCTGAGTCCCTGGCGCGCTTTGCCGCAGACCGCAACGATTTCGTGAATCCCTGGCCGGACATTCTGCCGGTGGATCAGTCGTTGCGAGACCAGGGGAATCAAACGGTTTACCTGCTGAACGAGCAGGGAACGATGGGTTTTCTGATGGCGGCCCCGGTCAAGTCGGGAGACAGTTTTGAAGGATCCACCGTCGCGATTGACCGCCTCAGGGAATTGATTGCGGAAACCGGAAGTGAGAATCCCGCGGCGAAGATTCTGCTCACGGGCATTCCGGTTCTCGAAAATGACGAAATGCGTCGGTCTCAGGAAGACAGCGCGCAGGCGTCGCTGATTTCATTCGTCGGCGTGGCGCTGCTTTTCTTCCTGGGTTTTCGCGGCTGGACCCATCCCGCCCTGGGAATGGTCGTCCTCGCTGTGGGGATGGCGTGGTCCTTCGGGTACACGACGCTGGTCATCGGGCACCTCAATATTCTGTCGGTGGCGTTTGCTTCGATCGTGATCGGCCTGGGGAATGATTTTGCCGTTCACCTGCTGTCGCGATATCTCGACTTGCGACATCACGGACGCGACGTGCGGCATGCCCTGGTGGAAGCCGCGGGCACGATCGGTCCGGGCATCGTCACGGGCGCTGTCACAACCGCGCTGGCCTTTTACTGCGCTGCCTTCACATCGTTTCTGGGCGTGGCGGAACTCGGCGTCATCGCCGGCGGAGGCATCTTGCTCTGCACCGTCGCCACGTTCACGTGTCTGCCGGCGCTGGTTGCCATCGCTGATCGACGCAGCGAAGAACGGACGCTGCCGGTCCCCTTTCAAGGGAAGCTGCTCTGTCAACTGACCGGGGGCTATCCTGCGGTTGTGGTCTGCGCATCCCTGGCGCTGTTCACATTCGTAGGCTATCGGTCGTTTGAGTGGCAGGGGGGAGTTCCGTCCTCGAAGTTGAGCTACGACCACAATCTGCTGCATCTGCAGGCCGAAGGGTTGGAGTCGGTCGAGGCGCAACGACGGATCTTCGAGTCCTCGAACAACTCGCTGCTCTACGCGATCTCGCTGGCGGATTCTGCAGAACAAGCCCGGGAGATGAAGGCCAAGTTCGAGGCTTTGCCGAGCGTCCGCCATGTCGAAGAACTCGCGACGCGGTTGCCGGCGTTTCCTCCCGGCGAAAGCCAATTGTTCGTGCAGGCCTTTCATGCGATGTTGGCGCACCTGCCGGATCAACCTCCGCCGCCGGCGCCCGCAGCGCCCGGGCAAGTGGGCTTGATGCTCGACAACTTCTATCAGTTTCTGAAGTCCAGCCCGACTCCCGCCGCGGCAAAGGTAGGCAAGAATCTCGATCGTTTTCTCGCTTCGCTCGATCAGATGGACCTGCAAGAGCAGGTGATGGTGCTCGCGGAATTCCAGTATCGCCTGGCCTATTCGCTGCTGGCACAGTTCCAGGCTCTGGCACAGGCTTCCAATCCCGAACCCGTCACCGTCGCGGATCTGCCGGCGGAATTGACGGCCCGATACGTCAGTCCACGCGGGCAATGGTTGCTGCAGGTCTTTCCCAAAGACCAGGTGTGGGACATGGCCCCCTTGGAGCGCTTCGTGAAAGACGTGCGTTCCGTCGATGCGGAAATCACCGGCACTCCGCTGCAGAACTACGAGGCGGCCCAGCAGATCAAGCAGAGTTATGAAGTCTGCGCCGTCTATTCGCTGGTGGTGATTCTCCTGGTGCTCCTGTTCGATTTTTTGCGAAAAGATCTGATTCCCCGCACTTTCGCTCCCCCCGCGTTCGTCGTGGGCATCACCACGATCGCCCTCACGTTCAATGGCGTTCACGTATCGATGATGTCGATGCTCTTGGCCTACGTTGCCGGCACGTTTGCCATCGCGGCCTGGCATGACCGCGGCAGCGTCGTCGAAACATTGGTGGGCATCATCCCGCCGCTCCTGGGATTACTGCTGACGTTCGGCATTCTGGCGGTGATCGACATGCCGTTGAACCCGGCCAACCTGATCATCCTCCCATTGATCATCGGCATCGGCGTCGACAATGGCGTGCATGTGCTGCATGACTTCCATAACCGCACCGGTTCCGAGTATCGCCCGTCGCCCAGTCTGGTCAACGCGATATCGATGACCACCAGCACCAGCATCGTCGGGTTCGGGAGCATGATGATCTCGGCGCATCGCGGCCTCTACAGCCTCGGCGCCCTCCTGTCGATCGGCGTTGCGTGTTGCGTGCTTCTGGCGCTGGTCACCTTGCCCGCCGTGCTGTCGCTTGTGGCGCATTACCGGAGCGAAGGCCACGATCGCATGGAACCGCCGCAACCCCAGGCGGACCCCGTCTCCGAACGGGCGCCCCACGATCCCGAGGAGCGCCACATCCTGCCGATGCCGAAAGTCCCGCGCGTGGCCTGATGGAGGCTGACGCTTCGGCAATTTCTGCCCGTGGCGCCGACAAGGGCGCCGGATTCCGTGTGATGAAGGACGCATTCGCGGGACTGCGATTCTCGATCCCGAGCGCCCGCGATAAGTTCTCCGGCGCGACCGTCTGTCCCGGAGCCTTGGATCATGCGGTTCAATCGAATAGCGTCTTTCCACGCCTGCGTGTGCCTGTCGGCGTCGTGCGTTCTGGCAATCCTCGGCTGCAGCGGCATTGATCGTCAGGATCCGTTCGAGATCATTCCTGACGAGGACAAAGGGTCCGTGTCGGAAGCGGACAACTACCGGCAGCAGTTCCAGATCCACCGCGATCCCACCGCCCTCAACTGGCTGATGTCGCACGAAATCGAAACCGGCATGAGCCTCGCGTCCGTCAACGACATCCTCGGCGAGAGTGGTGAACGGGTCTTCAACGATACGTCGCTCAAGCGCAACGCCAACCAATATCAGGAAACGGATGTTGGCTTCAAATGGGGGCCCGACACCAATGGCCGCAGCATCGTCCTCTTCTTCCGCGACGGCAAACTGGTAAACTTCGATCCTGAGGAATTTCGCCGCTAGTCCCGCCTGACGCGACGCTCTTCGAAAGCCCCCATGTCGGCCGAGTTCGATTTCATCGCCCGACTGCAACGGCTTTGTCCGGTCAGGCCGCCGGTGGTCGTCGGGATCGGCGACGACGCCGCCGTGTTGCAGCACGGCGAATCGCTCGAAGTCGTCACGACCGACATGCTGATGGAAGGCGTCGACTTTCTCGTCGATGAGACGACCCCGGAGCTGATGGGGCGCAAATGTCTCGCGGTGAATTTGAGCGACTTGGCCGCGATGGGATCGCGACCCACCGCGGCCTTCGTCTCGGTGTCACTGCCTCGACGGCGCGGACGCATCTTCGCGGAACGCTTCTTCGAGGGCTTGCTGGCGCTGGCCGAGGAGTTTCAGGTGACTATTGCCGGGGGCGACACCAACTCCTGGGACGGGCCGCTTGTCTGTTCCGTGACGGCGCTGGGAACGCCGTGCGGGCGCGCTCCGGTTTTGCGTTCCGGCGCCGCGCCGGGGGACGTGGTGATGCTTACGGGCGCCTGCGGGGGCAGCTTGTCGGGACGTCATCTCACCTTCGCGCCGCGTCTGCGCGAAGCCGCAAAACTGGTGGAACTGGTCGATGTTCACGCCATGATCGATATCAGCGACGGACTGGCGGCCGATGTGCACCACATCCTGAGGGCGAGCCGCGTCGGGGCGATTCTGGACGCCGCAGCAATTCCCATCCATTCCGATGTGCAACAGATGCCGCCCGACAAGGCGCCGCTCGAACGAGCCCTGTCGGACGGGGAGGATTTCGAGCTGGCATTCACCGTCAGCGCTGACGCCGCTGCGACGCTTCAGCGCACATGGCGCGAACCGACCCCGCTGAGCATCATCGGTCAGATCACCGCCGACAACGAATGCCGGCTGCGTGAACCCGGTGGTGCACTTCGCAGCCTGCCGCCCATGGGCTGGACTTATCGTTTGGATGCGGAAGACTCCAGTCTCTAATGCGGCCGGCTTGCCGCAATCAATCCTGGAATTTGTCGTGGCACTTGGTACAGGTCTCCATCCCGGCACTGAAGTGCTCTTTTGCCTTTTCCATGTCCTTCGCTCGAACGGCGGAGGCTGACGCGGTCATGTGCGTGTAGAGTTCGGTCGCCCACTCGCGCCACTGGGGCAGGTCGTCGGGGTTCTTCACTTCGTGGGTGTCGGCGTAAGTCGACACGGCCGCCAGGGCAATCGCCATCACATGTCGGCTGTCCACTTCCGGATCTTTCGGACGTCGAATGACGCGGCGAAACTTCGCCGCCCGGCCGTTCATCTCCTCCATGATCGGGTGCATCTTGGTGATCTTGGCCCAGTCGAATTCCGCAGTCGCGGCGGAATTCACTTCGCCCTGGAGAGCCGCTTGCAGCTTGGGCAATCCTGCCTTGGCGTCCTCATACGCCTTCGCACGGGCGACGACGATGGCGGCGTCACGGATGCTGGGGCCGGCTTTCTTGAGGGGGGAGTCCTCCGGATGTTCGGCGAGGGCCTGACCGATCAGGGCGACCAGACTCGCCGACTGCTTCACGGATTCGACGGCATCCTTATAGGATTCTGGCGTTTCGAGGGCTTTTCCGAGTTCGTCCGCCTTGTCGGCGGCTTCCGCCACGAGCGCCGCCGGATTCGCGATCGCCTCCAGTTTGAGCGGGGCTTCCGCACGCAGCGATGCCGAAGCGATCAGTGAAATCGAAACGAGCGCGAGGCCGTGCCGAAGAGAAATCACGGTGGAACATCTCCAGAATCGAAGACCGAATGATATTGGACGTGGAGGGCCGCTCAACGTGCCCGATTCCAATAGAGTTTGACATTTTGAGTCGCCCGCCCGCCAGCGACGAGATCGATTCGGCCGTCGCCGTCGAATATCGGCTGCGACAGCGTCTTCCACGGCGACGCCGCCATCGTCGCCGCCATCGTCAATCACATGCTTTCGCCAAGACGCACCGTCCGCGACCGCCGCCTGGAAGACATAGAGTCCAGGACCCTTGACTGGTCCGGGCCCGGCTTCCCGATGTCCGATGACCACTTCATCTCCAGGAGCGCCATCCAGATCGGCGACGCACACGGCGTGACCCTGCTTCAACGTATCGTCCAACACGATGCGCTGCCAGAGTTCGCCTGGGGCGCCCGGCAGATAGACCACGGCGTGGGTGCCGTGCATCGGCTCCACAGTGGCCAGGAATCGGCGGCCATCCGCGAGCTTCCCGGTGCGGATTTCCCCCGCCCCGCGATCGGCGGGCTTGTCCCCTGGAGCTCCCGCACCGACTCTGGTCCTGGTGAATTCGCCGCTTGCAGACCGCGTGATGGCGAAGACCCCCTGCTCACTGGCGACGACAGTGTCAATCACCTCGTCCTCATTCCAGCCGACATGGGTGTGGTTGTGCATGCGGTCGAGTGACTGGTCGAGAATCGTCGGCGACCAGCGTTCCGTCTGGGGCGACTTGGGAATCTCGAAGGCCGTCAACCGCACGCCATCGGCGACGGTCTTGTTGAGGGGCGAAACAATCAGTTGCTTCCGACCGGTGCCCAGCACATCGGCGAAGCTCATGCGATGCAGCCAGGTCTCCTGGCCGATGAAGTGGACCTTCCACCGGTCGGCGGGGTGCTCGCCGCGTGTGATCCACTGGATGGTGCCGATTTTCGTCCATCCGGCCCCCAGGGCGAAATCGACTTGGCCGTCGCCGTCAATGTCGTGCGCGGCGATGCAGACGTTGTCTTTCTCCGTTTGGTCTTCGAGGAGGACATGCTTCGTCCATGCGGGATTTTCATACCACTGCACTCGATTTTCACTGACGGCCACAATGTCCAATTTCCCGTCGGCGTTAACATCCGCCGCGGTCACGGCATAGCAAACCTTGCCGACGGCAGGGTCAATAACCACCGGATCCAATCGTGGCACGTCGGCGGCAAAGCAACTCGCTGCGGCAAACATCCACAAGGCCGGCGAGGTCACGAGGGAAATGGGCATGATGCAGGTTCCTGCAGGCAGGTCACGAAGAATCGGTCAGGATACCGCCGTGCATTCGGAATCACGAACGCGCCAGATCCGCCGGTCGTTGATCACGTTGACCGCCTATTCGTCGACCGCGTGCTCTTCGAGTTCTTCCAGCGTCGCAAACTCGAGTGTGGAAATGTGCGTGGCTTCCAGCACGATCGGGGGGGCGACACCCGCCGCGAGAGCCTCTTTCCACCGCTCGACGCACAGGCACCACTGGTCGCCGGGTTCCAGGCCGGGAAAATCGGCCTCGGGATTGGGGGTGCTGAGATCGTTGCCCCGCTCTTTGGAGAATTCCAGGAATTCTCGCGTCACCCGGGCGCAGACCAGATGCAGACCGACATCGCCCGGACCGGTGCGGCAACAGCCGTCGCGATACCAACCCGTGGTCGGACTGAGGCTGCAGGTTTGCAACTCTGTGCCAAAAACGTTCTTCGCCGTCGCCATGCGTGCTCGTCTCCTGTGACAGAGACGATATCGTGCGTCGCCCGGCAGACAAGGTCACCTGCGGCACACCCGACGCGAAATTCTGCGCCCGCTGAGGCCCGCTGCAACCCACGGCCTATCGAAGAGCGAGCGCAGCTCCGGGACGCCTGCCGGCGAATCCCGCAAGAACAGGCAGCATCTGGGCCTCCGCAACGTTGCGGCGCTGCGGAACTGTGTGCGGGATCGAAAGAACCTCCAGCAGTTCCATTCGCAGGTCCAACTCCATCCCTTCGTAGGGATTCCGCTCCACCTGACCGCGGGCGATCATGCGTTCGAAGGTAATCAGTTCCACATAGCGTTCGAACCACACCACGCGATCGCAGTCGACGATCGCGACCCGGGTCTGCCGGTCGTCGACGACCGTGGCAATCAACTGAGCATGGGTCGTCCACAACTCCGCGGCCGCATGTCCTGGGCATTTCAGATCGACCAGACGATCTTTGCGGGTCGCCGCCGGGCCGAGGCGTCCGCTGTCGGAGACGCTGCAGACGGAACCATCGCCGAGCAGCGTCCAGGTTGACTGCGTCCGAAAGGTCATACCGGGAGCGAATTCGACGGTTTCGCACGAGACCCACGTGACGCCGTCGCGCGACCGCAACCAGCGCACTCGATGCGGAACAATTTTGCGGACTTCGTAGTCGCCGACAAGGGTGAAACCGAGTTCTTTCCAGGGATACGACACGTCATCAAACCAGGTCCGCACGGACTCGGAGAATCCCTCTTCCTGACGTTTCGGGTGGGCGACGGATGAAATTCCATCAAGCGTGTTCCAGATGGCGATGGCGACCGTATACGCCCACGGGAGCACAAACATGGTGGCCGGGAGCGCGGCGGCCGCCCAAGCCGCGTGACTCGCGCTCATCATCGACTCTCCATTGGTGTCGAGCCACAGAGCCAGAAGCGTCCAGGGAATGGTCGCGAGCGTGGCCCAGATCGGAAAGTCTTCGGTGCGTCCAAGGGCCGCTTGGGTCGCCTCGAATTGTCGTCGGCAGACGCCCAGCGAAATCAGGATCCCACACACCACAAGGAGTTCACGCGCCGGGGCTGCGGACGCCGCATTCGTTACACAGGTGGCAAAGTACGACAGGGCGACCCAACCGATGAGAACTGCGGAGTTCAGGAACATCCTGCCGCAGGCAGACCAGGCGCACGGCGCGTTCTCACGAAAACCCCGAAAACTGCCGGGCTCGGACAAATGTTTGACCACCAATTCGGGGGCCGAATATGCGCCAAAAACGGAGGCCGCAGACATGACACAACCCTACCGCGAGGAACGACGTGCGCCGGTTGTCGATTGACAAGCGAACCCTACGTCAACAGCGGAAAGGGGAAGGCTTTCTTTGTGCATGGCAAATCTCGAGACGACCAACCTTAACACGAATCTGCCGCGGATCTCAGATGCGCCGAAACTTCCGGTCATGAGGGCGTCAACGCCGGAACCCAAACGGGCGGATCTTCGGCTCAAATGACGAGGCGTACAGGAAACAACCGCGGGCCGCGACGGACACGGGTCAGCGGCCCCGACGAGAATCTGCCGGCAATCCGTCCGCTCACGATCATGTTCGGCGAGCAGCGTCACCCCGTGCGGGGGATGCCGTCACCGATCGACCGTGGCCGAGAGAACCCGCACGCGGGGCGTCCCCGGATCTGGCGGTCGCACACGCGCTGCACGACAGCCATGTCGGCACCCCCGACGGCGCTAGGACAGCACTTCCGCAATCGGCACGCCGTGATCGAGGACCGGCACCGGGCGATGCTGGATGTCGTACACCCGGTGTTCCGGGTCGATGCCCAGAGCGGTGTACATGGTCGCGGCAATGTCAGCCGGGCCGTACGGTTGCGTCAGGGGATAGGCGGCCTGACTGTCGGTCTCGCCCACGACCTTCCCTGCCTGCACCCCGGCCCCGGCGAAGAACATCGATCCGCAGGCCCCCCAGTGATCACGCCCCCCAAGAGTGTTGATCTTCGGCGTACGGCCGAATTCCGTGAGGTAGACCACCAGCGTCGACTCCAGCAGTCCGCGCTGCTTCAGATCGGTCACCAGGGCTGCGAAAGCCTGCTCCATCCCGGCGACGTTGTAGCCCCGCCTGCACATTTCCGAGACATGCGGGAAACGCTGCTCGGCAACATTGTGGATGTCCCACAAGTTGCCGTAATCGGGGTCATAACCGTAGTCAACCATGACAAACCGCGATCCAGCCTCGACCAGACGTCGAGCCAGCAGGCACCGCCCGCCGATCTTCGTGCGGCCGTAGCTGTCACGCGTTTCGGGGGATTCCTGGGTGATGTCGAAAGCATTCCGCACTTTGGGGGAAGCCAGCAGGTTCAGGGCCCCTTCGTAATGACCGTTCATGGCGGTCAAGCGATTGGCGTTCTCCGCCGTGGAGAGGGTCTTTTCCAGCGTTTCCCGCAGATTCGCGCGGCGTTCGATCCGTCCGAGCGTAACGCCGTCCGGGAACCGCAACTCTCGGGGATTCAGATCCTCAAAAGCTTCCGGATGCGGGTTGTACGACTTCTCTCCCACGGTAAAGTCGGGTTGCTCAGGTTGTCCGCCCACGCAGAACGGAGCGTACTGCCCCCCCAGCCAACCGCCGACGAACAGATTGTGCGGCGGCGGTCCCGGACGCGTGATGCCCGGCACCGCGATGTACCCCGGCATCCCGTTCCGTGATCCCAACAAGTGTTGAACGATGGAGCCGATGTTGGGATGTTTGAACAGTTCCGCGGGCGTCACCTTTCGCCCGGAGAGGGTGTAAACCTGACTCATCAGGTGGTCGTTGCTGTCGTGCGAGAATGAACGGACCACGCAGAGGTCTTGGGCGATCCGTGCGAGGTTGGGGCAAACCTCGTTGAAATAGACTCCGGGGAGCGAAGTCCGAATCGCCCCCAGAGTCCCGCGGACGGCTTCGGGAGCCAGCGGTTTGGGGTCCAGCGAATCAATGTGAGTGACGCCGCCCCCCATCCACAAATAAATGATCGACTTGGCTTTGGCGTTCGGATCGGGTCGGAAGGACTCCGCCGCGGCCGTGGAGTGGAACAACGCCGGCAGAACGCTCGCCGAAAGTGCGATCGGCCCGACTTTCAGCACGTCTCGACGGGCCACGACGCTTTCGAGTGCCGCCAGGCGGGCACGACTCAACAACGAAGAACGAGCCATCAGCAGAACCTCGGTCCCAGGATCCCACGCAGCACGAGCGCGAGTACGCATTATGTCTCATCGACCCCAAACCGAGCAAGACATCAGCAACATTTCATGTGTCGGTCCTGGCAAGCTTTTTTGGTGTACAATCCGGAGCCGTTGACTGTAGTCTGGCTCATGGCAACAAGATTCTGCTTGTCGTATCTCTCCTCTCCCAAGTAGCCTCAACCCGGCTCTCGGAATTCCCGTTGTGACATTCGACTTTCAGGACTCACACCCATGTCTCCTCGCGCTGCCTGTCGCCTCCCGATCGCTCGTCGTGGAATTACGCTGGTGGAGCTGTTTCTGACCCTGGGCGTCCTCTCCAGTTTGATCGGTTTGCTCCTACCGGCGGTTCAGAAGGTCCGCCAAGCCGCCACGCAGATGAATGTCGATGTGTCGTTGCGGCCATTGGGAGTCGAAGTGCTGGCCCATTCAGGCGTGGTGGCGATCCTGGATGCTGACTCCATCGCCGCGTGTCAGCGAATTCTCAGAAATCGCAGCGTCGCCGCCGGAAATGTCTCCGCCCTGCTGCCGCGTTACGCAGAAGCCATGAGTGAGAACGCGCGTCTCATCGACCTTGCCGATGACGCCCTGGAAATTGAAACCGATCCGAATCGGATCACGTTACTGACGAACACCCGCACCGCGCTGGTCGACTTCGACGCCGCCATCGCGAGGACCTTCGATCAACTGGAACGTCTCGTTCCCCGCTGAAACTGACGAGTAGGAACCGAGTCCAGATTTAGCAGCGAGCAGAATTTTGGGACCACCTCGGAAATGAGGTGTCGCTGGGACACACGGCGCGATAGGCTCCACGCATCTGTCGTTGGTGATGCGTTGTCCATCTGGCCATCTCCGAGGCCCGTCCTATGCCTTCAGCCCAGCGTTCTTCCGCAAAATTCCACGCAGACTTGGCTGGACGCCGTCGTTGGCTGCAAGCGGCAGGGTTGTCGCTGGCGTGGCCGATCGCCCGGGCGCGCGCTGCGTCCACATCGAGCGACATTGCCATCGCGGGAATCGGACCGACGCCAATTCGAGCATGCATTCAAATCTTCTACTACGGCGGTCCGAGTCATCTCGACACTTACGACTTGAAGCCTGAAGCCCCCTCAGGGGTTCGCGGCGAGTTTCGGCCGATCCCGACGGCAATCCCCGGTCTGCAGGTCTGCGAGCATCTGCCTCACATGGCGCGCGTGATGGATCGCGTCGCCGTGATCCGCAGCATGCATCATCAGGCCCGGCTGCATGACTCAGCGTCCATTCATGCGCTGACCGGCCGCCCGCTGGAAGGCCCGGATCGAGAACTCTTCGCGCCCCAACCGCAACATTTCCCG
>JANRLN010000436.1:0-28013 GCA_033762515.1 Planctomycetaceae bacterium | reverse complement strand
GTCCCCGCTGTTCGGGCAGATGACCGCACCCTGCTGCGGCGGACCACCCTCGACCTGGCAGGACGCATTCCCACGACCGCCGAACTTGCCGACTACGAAGCCGAGTCCCCCTCGGAACGGCGCGAGCGGCTGGTCTCGCGGTTACTGAATTCCGCCGACTTCGCGTTCCATCTTCGCAACGAGTGGGACGCCCTGTTAATGCCGGCGAACGAGAGCAGCGGCGAGTGGAGAGACTACCTGCTGCGGGCGGCACGTGAAAACCGGTCATGGGATCAGGTCTTCAGCGAGATTCTCATCGGCAAGGACGATGTCGCGGACCAGCGCGGGGCGCTGCAGTTCCTGAAGTCGCGCACCCGTGATCTCGACGATATGACCAACGACACCAGCTCGCTCTTCTTCGGAGTCAGCATCAATTGCGCGAAGTGTCACGACCATCCCCTCGTCGACGATTGGAAGCAGGATCACTACTTCGGTCTGCAGTCCTTCTTTTCGCGGACCTACTCCACGCGAAGCCGTCGTCTGGCGGAGAAGCCCTGGGACGAAGTGAAGTTTAAGACAACCAAGGGCGAGGAGAAGACAGCGCAGTTCATGTTTCTGACGGGCGCCGTGGCGCACGAACCCGTGATTGAACGGACGCCCGAACAGCGCAAAGCCGAAAACGAGGAAGTCCGTCAACAGCGCGACAAAGATGGGATGCCGCCCCCCGCCGAGCCCCCCTTCAGCCCCCGTCTCGAACTGGTCAAGCTGGCATTGGCTCCAGAGAACCGCGGTTTCCTGGCCCGGTCGATCGTGAACCGCACCTGGGCGCGTTTGATGGGGCGGGGGCTGGTGCATCCCGTCGATCAGATGCACTCCGCCAATCCGGCGAGCCATCCGGAGCTCCTTGACTGGCTCGAACGAGACTTCATCGAACATGGCTTCGGCGTCAAGCGATTGATCGAGGGAATCGTTCTCAGTGAGACCTACGCCCGTTCATCGCAGTGGACGCAGCAGGGTGACCCCCCCGCTCCGGAAGCGTTCGCGGCGGCGGCCGTCCGGCCGTTGACTCCCAAGCAGGTGTCGCTGTCACTGTCGATCGCCACAGCCCACCCGACCCGCCACGAAAAAGTCCTCGATCTGGCCCGTTGGTCGCCGACGCGGGATCAACTCGAAAGCCAGGCCGCAGGGTTCGCGAGCCTCCTGGAGTATCCCGGTGAGCATTTCCAGGTGAGCGTCACCGAGGCCCTCCTCTTCAGCAACGGCAGCCGCGTGCAAAGCGAGTACCTGCGTGACGGTGGGGACCGATTGCTCGGATTGCTGCAGGCGACCGCCGATGACGAGAGTGCCGTGAAGACGGCATTCCAGACCGTCCTTACGCGGGAACCCGCCTCGGACGAGTTGGACCTGTTCCGCCAATATCTCGCCGATCGGGCTGACCGCCGCCCGGCGGCGCTGCAGCAAATGACGTGGGCTTTATTGACGAGTCCCGAGTTTCGTTTCAACCATTGAGTGCCGCTTGAGACTGAACTGCGATTGGAGCATTGTGATGAGTTCTCACTTCTGCGGTTCCGCCGATCATCGCCTGGGCCGACGCGGGTTTCTCGGGGCCTCTGCAGCCGCGGCAGCCTATGCCGCGGACATGACGCGGCTCGACGTGCTGCAGTCGCCTGTGCTGGCGAATGAGCTGAAGCAGCAGCAAAAGCACGTCATCATGATCTGGCTGGCGGGCGGGGCCAGTCAGTTGGAGACATGGGATCCGAAACCGGGTCGGCCGACCGGTGGTCCCTTTGCCGCGATTCAGACGGCGTCGACCGGCGTGGCGATCTCCGAATTGATGCCCAAACTCGCGCAGCGGATGCAGCACACGGCCATCGTTCGTTCGCTCAACACCAAAGTCGCCGACCACGGCGGCGGGGCGAAGATCATGGAGACCGGTCGGCAGATCGATCAGGGGCTCCCGTGCCCCGACCTGGGGGCGATGATTGCTCACGAACTCGGTCGCGCCGACAGCCCCGTCCCCGATTACGTCTCGATGTATTCCTCGACGGAAGGACGGCGGACCGGCACCTCGGGCTTTCTCGGAGGTCGGTATGCCCCGATGTTCCTCACCGAGCAGATGATTCCCGAAAACGTGGCGCGTCTCGAAGCACTGTCCGACCTGGACCACGCCCAGCGCAACGATCTGCGGGCGTTCCTGTCCAATCGCTTCCGCAACGGCCGGGCCGATCTCGCGGTCGACAGCCACAACAGCGCGTATCAGCGCGTCCGCGGCATCATGTCGAGCGCCAGCCTGTTTGACATTGAAAAGGAACCGGCGGAGATGCGGGCCAAGTATGGTCCCACGCAGTTCGGGGAACAGTGTCTCGTCGCGCGGCGGCTTGTCGAAGCGGGGGTCCCGTTCGTCAAAGTGGCCCGCGCCTGGTGGGACAGCCACGGCCAGAACTTTGAGACCCACCTGGAACTCGTGACCGAACTCGACCACGTCCTGTCGACGTTGATGGACGACCTTGCCGACCGCGGCCTCCTCGAACATACGCTGATTGTCACCTTCGGCGAGTTCGGGCGCACGCCGGGGATCAACGCCAGCCTGGGCCGAGATCACTTCGCCAGCGCCTGGAGCGCTTCACTCCACGGCTGCGGCATCCGCGGCGGCAGCGTCTATGGCAAGACCGACGAGAACGGCCACGCAGTCGTCGACGGCGAGGTCCAATCAGGGCACCTCTTCGCCACGATTTTCGAAGCGGTCGGCATCGACTACACCCGCGAATACCACGTCGGCGCCCGGCCGGTGCCGATCACCGATTTCGGCTGTGGGCCGATCAAGGAAGTGTTGGCGTAGTGCGCGAAAAACCCTGGTTTTAAGTTCGAAATTACAGAGAAGCCCCAAGGTTCCAATCACAAAACGTGCATTCAATGATTCCATGTTTGAGGTTTGGGAATTGGAGCTTCTTTGCGATTTCGGATTTGTGATTTGAGACTTCACTTGTGATTCCGGTGAGCCTCGCGGACTCGGCGTCACCCTACAACGGCTCCTCGACGGGATCTCCCATGCCGGCACTCGATCAGTTCCAGTCGATCAAGGACATCGGCACTCCCGACATCAGCCTGTCGATCACGCGCGTGCCCAATACCGAACGAGTGGTCGTCGGCACATCCGCAGCGAAGCTTGTTGAGTACGACCTCGCTGCTGAACAACCGACGCCGAAGGAGTTCGGCAGCGGTCACACCAGCTACGTCACCGGCGCGGCCTGGACGGCGGGGGGGATCGTCTCCGGCGGCTACGACCGGCAACTTGTCTGGTGGGACCCGGAGACTCGAGCGGCGATTCGCCAGCTTCCCGCGCACGAAAAGTGGATTCGCGAAGTGGTCGCCAGCCCCGACGGGGTCACGGTCGCCAGCGTCGCCGACGACATGCACTGCAAAGTCTGGGACGCCGCGACCGGCGAACTGCGATTCACGCTCGACGACCACAAGGCGGAGACGCCCAACCACTATCCCTCGATGATGTTCGCCGCGGCATTCTCGCAGGATGGCAAATTGCTTGCGACGGGGGACAAGGTCGGCCACGTCGCCGTCTGGGACATCACGACCGGCCAGAAGGTCGGCCAGGTCGAATCCCCCGGCATGTACACGTGGGACCCGCGGCAGCGGCGCCATTCCATCGGAGGCATTCGCAGTCTCGCCTTCTCGCGCGACGGTAAGACCCTCGCCGTGGGGGGCATCGGCCACATCGGCAACATCGACCACCTCGACGGACCCGCTCGCGTGGAGCTTTACGATTGGTCAACGGGACAGTCGCTGGCGGAACTCGCCGACACCACGATGAAGGGCCTCGTCGAGCAACTCTGGTTCTCTCCGAACGACGATTTTCTGTTCACCGCCGGGGGCGACCACAGCGGGTTCATCACCATCTACGATCTGGCGACCAAGAAGATCGCCAGACAGGAGAAGGCCCACCAGCACCTGCACGGTTTCGTGACCAACGAAGCCGGGAACCGGCTCTACTCGGCGCATCATGGGCGGTTGATGGCGTGGTCGCTGGGGATGGCGTGAACAGCAGGTTGGCATGTAGGATGGGTACTCCTGCCCGTCTGTTCTTCGCAGGGAGATCGGACGGGCAGGAGTGCCCATCCTACAGCGTTGCAGGTCGCCTCCGGGGGACGAGTGGTGGAGCAGCCATGATTCGAGCTTGCCCGGCAGTCTGCCTGCTGATCGTGGCCGCCCTCGGTAACCAACTCGTCGCGGCCGACGCCCCGCGAGTGCTCGAGTATGCCCCGGCTCCGGTGGATAACCCGCTTAAGGGGCTCGTCCCTTATCAGGGCGACGTGAGCGAGTTCTTCCCCCACAGCCTCGAATTCAATTACGTGCCGTACTCTGCCCTCGTGAAGGGTTACGACGAGTTCGACTGGAATCCTCTCGAAGCGATGCTCGATGACATCGCCAGTCGTGGACATCAGGCGGTCTTCCGCGTCTTCCTGGAATATCCCGGCAAGAAACACGTCATCCCCGGGTTCCTGCTCAAGGACGGGCTGCAGGTGACCCAATGGCGGTACACCGAAACGCAGCCGCACCCGCCCGCCCCCATCGAGACCCCCGACTACGAAGACAAGAACCTGCGGCGGTCCCTGAAGAACTTCCTCGCCGCACTGGGGGCGAAGTATGACGGCGACCCCCGCATTGGTTACATCACCGCCGGGCTGCTCGGTACCTGGGGGGAGTGGCACACCTACCCGCGGGAAGAACTGTTCGCCAGCAAGGCGGTGCAACTCGAAATTCTGGATGCGTACGAAGCGGCCTTCAACGTGACGCCCGTCCTGCTCCGATACCCCAGCGGCGATCAGGACGACCAGAAGGCGAAGAACGCCCACCGCCGGTTCGGCTACCACGACGACTCGTTTGCATGGGCCACCCTGCACACCGGCCGGAAAGGGGACGAGTGGTTCTATATGACCGCCCTGAAGGACGCCGGCCGGGAGGCCGAAGAGAAGTGGAGAACCCAACCGATCGGCGGGGAGATTCGACCGGAGGCCTGGGGCCGGGTGTTCGACGACCGGCCGGGAATGAAACACGCCCAGGACTTCGGCGAATGCGTCAAGGCAACCCACGCCACGTGGCTGATGGACAGCGGCATGTTCGAAAAGCGGCAGCCGGCCGACCGCATCGCGCGGGCGGAAGCGCAGGTGCGGCGCATGGGATACGAGTTCCACGCCCCGTCGGTGACAATTGGCGAAGTGCAGGACCGGAAACTGGAGATCCAGCTCGAGATTGAGAACCGCGGGGTCGCACCCTTCTACTATGACTGGAAACCGGAATACCGGTTGCTTGCCGACGGTCGAGTGGTGAAGACGGCCGTCGGGTCCGGCAAGCTGACCGGCCTGCTGCCCGGCGACCCGCCGCGGGTGTGGAGCGACGCGTTCGACCTGACCGGCGTCGCCGCTGGCCGGTACACACTCGCGGTGCGCGTGCCGAACCCGTTGAAGACGGGCCAGCCACTGCGGTTTGCCAACAAGACTCAAGATGCCGCATTGCCCGGTTGGCTGTCGCTGGGCGAGGTCAAGGTTCCATAACCGGGCGTCGTGGGGAATTGGGACGGGCAGGAGTGCCCATCCTACGAGTCTTGACCTGTCGGCCAGGTGACGCGCACGCACGTCGGTCCCGACTCCGGCGAATTGATGACGATCTCGCCGCCGTGTTGACGCACGATCTGCCAGACCTTGCACAAGCCGAAGCCCAGACCGCGGCCGGCCTGACGTCCAGAAAAAAACGGGTCGAAGGCGTGCCGGCGTTCCAGGTCGCTGAAGCCTTGGCCATGGTCGATGACTTCCAGGACGATGTCGCCCGCGTCTTCGCAGGTGAGTCGCAGGAGAATCACACCGCCGCCGGATTGCAGGGCCTGCTGAGCGTTACGCACGAGTTCCGCGATCACGATGCCGAACTGCGCCGGGTCCACGCAGGCGCTCATGGCTTGAGGTGCGCTGATGTCGACGGAACAGCCGGAGTCCGCCAATGCGGTCGCGAGTGTCGTGACGGCCTGCCTCGTGATTTGGAGAAGATCGACTTCGACGCGGACCGGTTCCGGAGGCCGGGCGAAGGCCATCACATCTCCGATCATGTCGCGAATTCGGTAGGCCTGGGCGGCGATCAGCGATAACGAATGCCGCCGCTGTGGATCGGCTTCGTCGCGCAATAATTGCTGTGCGCGGCCGACGATCGTCGCGAGGGGATTATTGATCTCGTGCCCCGCGCCCGCCGCGAATTCCGCCAGCGCCGTGAGTCGTGCGGGTTCGGGAATGATCTCAGGGATGCGTGACATCGTCGCCGACAAGGTCGGGCCGTGCGGCCGCCGGCTCGAATTCGCCGAGGCAGCCGCGTAAGGCCCCGGAAAGTACGGAGAAGTCGTTGAACTACAAAGACGCGAAGGGCACTCAGGGATCGGTCAAGAGATTGATTCTCTTCTTGATTGGATGTCCTTCGTGCCTTCGTGGCTCGTCTGCGTCGACCGCCGAAAATTGCTACGCTTCGACGGGCTCGACGTCGAGCAGGCGGCACATGCGATCGACCAGCGATTCGACTTCGAATGGCTTCTGCAGGAAGTCGTTGGCGCCGGCTGCCTTGATCTCCTGCACCTTGTCCTGTTCGACCATCCCTGAGATGCAGATGATCTTGGTGTCGTCGAGGGTGGAGTCGGAACGGACCAGATTGCAGACGTCCTTGCCGTTGATATCCGGCAGCATGATGTCCAGGACGATGATGTCGGGACGATATTCCTTCACCATCATGCCGGCGCTGAACCCGTTGTTCGCCACTCGAATCTCGAACCGGCCGTCGTTTTCGAGGGCGTCCTTGATGAGTTCAACGAGATCCTCGTCGTCGTCGACGATCAGGGCCTTGCGGCGACCGCTTTCGAGGGCGTCGGTCGGGATGCCGTTTTCTTTCATGAAGCGGAAGAGCACGTCGCGAGGGATGCGGCGAAAGCGGGATCCTGGGACGCGAAAGCCTTTGAGCTGCCCCGAATCGAAGCACCGGATGATGGTCTGCTGGCTTACCTTGCAGATCTTGGCGGCTTCGCCGGTGGTAAACACGGTTTTCATAGCGCTGCACCATCCCTTGTTGCGGTTCGTCGGCGGTCTCGAACCGAGTGCTCTGGCCTCTCCAGTAATCCTTCAGCGGGAGAGGCATTCCCGCGACATCGTCATCGACGGTGGCCTATGCGCGAACGACATCGCGCAAGACCCGGCAGGATGGTCGACGTGATCCAAGTGACTGGGCGTTCGGTCGCCATCCATAACCAACCGAACACCGAGGTGCGAGAACCGGAGGCCGTCTGGCGAGCTGTGACGATCTTACCGATTTTCCCGTGAATGCCGATTGTAGCCAGTCTGGCCGATCGGTCAACATTGCTTTCTCTGATCAGAGTCCCCGACATCCGCCAACTCCCGCAACTCGCAGGCCCACTCCTAATCCCCAAACCTATTGGGACTTAGGAGCAGCGACGACGGGGCAGTCGACAGCGATCGGGCAAGTGGGGCATCGGTGGCGGATCGCGCAGGAGGGTTTTTCGAGACCCTCCCGGGGTCAAATCGCCTCCGTCGCCCCCGCTTCGAGCCGCTCCGGCTGCCGCAGATACAACAGCAGCACCGACAGATCGGCCGGGGTGATCCCGCTGATGCGCCCCGCCTGCCCCAAGTCCGTCGGCCGCACGCGTGCGAGTTTTTCGCGGGCCTCTTTGCGCAATTGCGGCACCGCCTGAAAGTTGAACGTTTCGGGAATCGTGACCGCGGCCACCTTGTGGTGACGTTCAATGTCGGCCGACTGCCGCTTGATGTAGCCGGCGTATTTCGTTTCGATTTCCACCTGCTCGGCCGCGCGGGGACTCAGCGACAACTCCGCGAGGGCCGGACAACGCGCGTGAAGTTGCGGCCAAGAGACTTCCGGCCTTCGGAGCCACTCTTCGAGGGTAAAGCCTTCGCTGCGCGTTGCCGACAGAAAGTCGCCGGCACGCTGAATCTCCTCTTCATAGGTCGCAAGCTGGTTCCAGCGCGCGGCCGACACGAGACCGATCTTACGGCCGATCGGGGTCAGGCGGCGGTCGGCGTTGTCCTGCCGCAGGAGCAGTCGATACTCGGCCCGCGACGTAAACATCCGATAGGGTTCATCGACCCCCTTGGTGACGAGGTCGTCAATCAGCACCCCCAGGTAGGCCTGACTGCGATCCAGAATCAGCGGTTCTTCCCCGCGGCATTGCAGCCCGGCGTTGATTCCGGCCAGGAGTCCCTGACCGGCGGCTTCTTCGTATCCCGTGGTGCCGTTGATCTGACCGGCGAAGTACAGACCGCGGACGCGTTTGGTCTCCAGCGAGCGCTGCAGTTGGGTTGGGGGGGCGAAGTCGTACTCGACGGCGTATCCGTAGCGCATGATCTCCGCCCGTTCGAGACCGCGGATGGAGCGCAGGATTTCGTCCTGCACATCGCGCGGCAGGCTGGTCGAGATGCCGTTGCAGTAGAACTCGCGGGTGTTGCGACCTTCGGGTTCGAGGAAGATATGGTGAGCCGAGCGTTCCGCGAACCGGACCACCTTATCTTCAATCGACGGGCAATATCGCGGCCCCGTGGATTGGATCTGCCCGCTATACATCGGTGCGCGATGCAGATTGGCGCGAATCACTTCGTGAACGTGTGCGTTGGTTTCCGTCAACCAGCACGGCATCTGAGGCTGGGTGATGCGCTCCGTAAGATAGGAAAACGGAACCGGGTCGGCATCCCCCGGCTGTTCGTCCAGTGCGGAGAAGTCGATCGTGCGACCGTTCAAGCGACAGGGCGTGCCCGTCTTGAATCGCTGCAGTTCAAATCCCAGACGGCGCAAGGAATCGGACAGTGTGCCGGTGGTTCCATCCCCCGCGCGACCGCCGGGAGTTTTCGTCTCTCCCGTGTGCATGATCGCCTGGAGAAACGTGCCAGTGGTGATCACGATCGCACGGCACTTGTAGACCGCTCCGCCGCGAACGCGCACGCCGGTGATGCGATACGCGGGATTAGTTGGTTCGGAGGATTCGGCGGCGCCCAGGTCTTCGAAGACGAGTTCCTCGACGATCTCCTGCCGCAGCGTCAGGTTGTCCTGCTATTCGATGCGGCGTTTCATATCGAACTGATAGGCCTTTTTATCGGCCTGGGCGCGGGGGCTGTGCATGGCCGGCCCCTTGCTGCGATTGAGCATGCGGAACTGAATGGCGGTGGCGTCAATCACCTGCCCCATCTCGCCGCCGAGGGCGTCGATTTCACGGACGATCTGCCCCTTGGCAACCCCGCCGATCGCGGGATTGCAGCTCATCTGGCCGACGGTGTCGCAATTCATCGTCAGCAAGACGGTCTTGGCGCCCAGGCGCGCGGCGGCGAGAGCGGCTTCACACCCGGCATGCCCGGCGCCGATGATCGCGACATCGAATTCGTAGACAGAGTGGCTCATGCCAGAGATGTTACCACGATTGCATGGAGGGACGAATCCATTCGAATCCGTTGCGCGTGATCTGCAAAAACCGTGAAAGTTCGACAGGAGAACTGCCATGCCGGTTCACGACTGGACCCGCGTTTCGGCGGCGACTTACGAACGAGCCTGGCGCGGCGTGCCGGAATTCTGGCGCAATGTGGTTGAAGGGCGGGCCTCCGCGTAGGTCTCATGAAGAGGCGTGGTTGCGATTGTTGGACGGGTTGACATACTGATGGGGTCACCGGCACCTTCGCCGGTCCGAACCGGAATCATTATCGTCAAGGAATAGGCCATGAAACGCACCGGCGCTGTGACGCTGAAGGGGAATCCCGTCGATCTGAAGGGGCGGGCGCTGCAGGTCGGGGACGCCGCTCCCGATTTCTGTCTGCAGGACAACGGCCTGGGAGACGTCAGCCTCTCAGCCAGCGCCGGCAAGACGCGGATCCTGGTGACGCTCCCGTCGCTGGATACGTCGGTTTGTCACGCGGAAACCAAGCGCTTCAACGACGAAGCCAAGCAACTGGCCAACACGGAAGTCCTGGTCATCAGCATGGATCTGCCGTTCGGTCAGAAACGCTGGTGCGGCAGTGAAGGGGTGGAGACGGTCAAGACCCTCTCCGCCCATCGTTGCACCGACTTCGGCTACGACTACGGCGTGCTGATCGCCGGCGGGCCGCTCGATCGTTGCCTGGCTCGCGCGGTGTTCGTGGTCGACCCGACAGGCAAGATCACCCACGTCGAATACTGCAAGGAAATTGCGGAGCATCCGAATTACGAAGCGATTCTCGCCGCGGCGAAGCGCTAGGCGCGAATGAAGGCGCTGTGCGCGGCGAAGCCCAGGGATCGCGATCCCTGGGCTTCCGGGCGCTCGCTGAGGCGCCGCATCAAAACAGCCGCTGCTGTGAGTCGGCGTCGTCGGTGCTCGGCGCAGCGACACCCAGATGCGTCAGTGCCGCCGCCGTGATGATCCGTCCGCGGGGCGTCCGCTGGATGAATCCCAACCGCAGCAGAAACGGTTCGACTTCGTCTTCCAGCGTGTCCGGCGGGACGTTCATGGTGTGGGCGACGGCTTGAATCCCCGCCGGCCCCCCGCTGAAGACCCGGATCAGCGTCTCCAGATAGCGCCGGTCTTGTCGATCCAGCCCCAGGCGATCGACTTCCAGCATTTCCAACGCACGGCGGATGATGTCGCTGGTGATGCTCCCCGAAACATGGTGCACGGTCGCGAAATCGCGGGCCCAGCGCAACAGGTTGTTGGCCTTGCGGGGCGTGCCGCGACTGCGCTGGGCGATCTCATCGGCGGCGTCGGTCGCCAGTTCCGTTTTCAGTTTGCGCGCGTTTCGCGAGACGATCTCCGCGAGTTCGGCGTCGTCGTAGAAGTCGAGGTGCTCCCGAATGGTGAAGCGGTCGCGCAGGGGCGCGGTCAACATACCGCTGCGCGTGGTCGCGCCGATGATCGTAAAGGGCTTCAGCTTCATATTGATCGTCCGGGCGTTCAGACCCTCGCCGAGGACGATGTCGACGCGGAAGTCTTCCATCACCGGGTAAATGAATTCCTCGACCTGCGGTTTCAGGCGATGGATCTCATCGATGAACAGGACCGACCCATGCCCGGCGTTGGTGAGGTACGACAGCAGATCTTTCGGGGCCTCGACAGCAGGACCGGAAGTGATCTGGCATTCGACCCCCATCTCGCGCGCCAGCGTGCGGGCGATCGTGGTCTTGCCCAGTCCCGGGGGACCGTCGAGCAGCAGATGACCGAGGGGCTCTTTGCGTTTCAACGTCGCATGCAGATTGATCCGCAGCCGTTCGAGGACCTTGCGTTGTCCGACGACTTCGTCGAGACGTTGGGGACGTAATTCTTCGTCATTCTGCTTTTCGTCAGGATTGAAGCCGCCGAACGGTCCCGCGGGAGGCTCGTCATCCGACGGGGGTTCGCCAGAGGAGTTGCGTCCCCCCTTGCCACCGCCTCCCTGAAAGACCTTGTCGCGTGCCATCCGTGTGCCGCCCGTTGTCTGAGCCCGAGGCTCTAGGAATATTGGGCCTGTTCGAGGTCCTCGCCGTCATCGTCCATGCGGTCGAGCATCTCGTCGTAAGCGACGCACCAGGCGAGCATCACGTACGGTGCGGTGAACAGGACTCCGATGAAGAGGGCCAAAACGCCGAGCAGATTGATTCCGGCAGAGACGACGGCGAGGACGATCGTCATCAGCCAGGACTTCGAGGCCAGCTTGGGAGCATCCAGCAGCGACTGAATGTGGGGACGGTCATCGTCGATCAGAATGTACTGATACGGCCAGAATAACAGCGTGACCAGCAGCCCCGGAATCACGCACAACTGGCTGCCGATCTGCACCATGATGTTGTAGAGGATGGAGCACAGGACATACCGTCCGAGAAATCGCCGCCCCTCAAAGAGCGTGCTGAAGGAAACGTCTTTGCCGCGCACCAGCCCCAGCAGCAGCAGTTGCGCGCCCACGGCCAGCCACAGCGCCACAGCGATGCCAATCAACCCCAGCACAAAGGCTCCGCCGAAGAGTGCGATCACCACCGGCACGGCTTCATCGCCTCCCTGATCGGCGGTGATCGCCCCCGCAATGCCCAATCCCAGCGCGGGAACCAGGGCCGAAACCCCGAGGAGGCCGGCGACCAGTTGCCCACCGACGACGAGCCCCATGTCCTGCTTAAAAATCTGCCAGCTGCGGGAGAGAACGGTACCCAGGTCAAACGCCACGAATTCGCCCGTGCGACCTCGATCAACCGCCCGCTCCTCGTTCGTCAGCTCTTCGCCGCACGCGCTGCAGGACCGATCGGACGGCGCAGCGGGATGTCCGCACATCGGGCACTTGCGCGTGCTGGCACGCGATTGGGAGGTCGCCGCAGCCCCGACCCTTGCAGACAGATCGACGCCTTCGGTGTTGACCGTTGGAACCTGGATCGGTTCGCTGCAACCGGGGCACTTCGCCTTGCGGCCAGCCTTCTCGTCGCCAGTGCTCAGGGCCTTGCCGCAATGGACGCATGTGAATTCGATGGTCACGATCTGCGATCCCCAGGTCGGAGCAGAAGCGATCATGCAAACGCCAGTCGCCTGGCACCCGCAGCAGGGTAGCAAATGTTCCCGCAGGGCGGAACATCATCGCCGTCGAACTTGAGCTGCGGCGTCCCTCAAGCGTTCGCGATCTCGGCCATCAGCGATTCCGAGATGTTGAAATTGGACGTGACGTTCTGCACGTCGTCGTTGTCCTCCAACGCATCCATCAACTTGAGCACCATGCGGGCATTCTCGGCGTCAAGTTCCACGGTGTTGGACGCAATCCGCGAGATCTCCGCCGCCGTGGTCGCGATTCCGGCGGCTTCCAGCGCTGAAGCGACATCCTGGTACACTTCCGGGGTGCAATGCACTTCGAACACGTCTCCGGACTGCAGCACGTCTCCCGCGCCGGCCTCCAGCGCAACTTCGAACAGCCGGTCCTCCGCAACCGAAGCGGCGGGAACCTGGAAGATCCCCTTGCGTTCGAACATCCACGCGACGCACCCGGTGCTGCCGAGGTTGCCGCCGTGGACCTCGAAGACCTTGCGGAGTTCTCCGGCAGTCCGATTACGATTGTCGGTCAGAATTTCGCAGAGGACTGCGACGCCGCCGGGTCCGTAGCCCTCGTAGAGGATCTCGTCGTAGGACTCGGCCCCAAGTTCGCCGGTCCCCTTCTTGACGGCCTTGTCGATCGTTTCGGCCGACATGCTGGCCTTCTTGGCGCGATCGATCGCGTAGCGCAGAGCCAAGTTCGCGGCGGGGTCGCCGCCGCGTTTGGCGGCGACAATGATCAACCGCGCAAGTTTGCCGAAGAGCTTGCCGCGCTTCTTGTCGATCAGACCTTTTTTGAAGGCGATGTTCGCCCAGTGGGAATGGCCGGCCATTTGGTCGCGTTTCGGGATTCCGGGGTCGGGATTCGCAGTCAGTCGACGGTCAGGTCAGCTCAAGGATTGTTCGGAGTCGCCGGCTTGGGAGAGGTGGCGACTCCAGCCTGATCCTTGAGTTTGGCCTTAATCTTCTCAATGAGTTTGGCGTCCGGATACTTCTCTTCTTCCGCCTTTTTGAGGGCCTTTTCCCAGGATGCCTTGGCCTCCGGCAGTCGGCTGAGACTCTGATAACAATCGCCGAGGTGATCCCAGATCGTCGAATCCCCTCCGGTCTCCTTTTTCGTCGCCTCTTCCAGAGGATCGAGTGCTTCCTTGAACTTACCGAGCTTGAACAAGACCCAACCGAGACTATCGAGATAGGCGGCGTTGTCCGGCTCGGCGGCGACCGCCTTGCGGATCATCTTCTCCGCCTGTTCCAGATTCTTGCCCTGATCGGCGTAGAGATAGCCCAGGTCGTTATTCACATTGATATTGTCCGGCTCTTCGGCATAGACCGTTTCCAGGATCTTTTCGCCCCTGGGGATGTCTCCCAAAGTCACAAAGATCGCCGACAGGCTGAATTGGCAGCGGCGGACGATCTCTTTGTTGTCCGAGAAGTTCTCGATCACCTGCTCGAAATGCTCGATGGCCTTGTCAAACTGGCGGCTATGGTAGTAGATCCAGCCTTCCTGGTAGTCGAAGAGCGGCACCCCGGGAAATTCCTGTTTCGCTTCATGGACCGCCTGCAGCGCGCCGGCCGTATCGCCTGCCAACTCGCGGGCCTGCGTCAAACCGAATCGAAACTGGGCCTGCAGCTGCTGGGGCAGCCGCAGCTCCAGCGCGTCGGCGTACGCGGTGGCTGCTTCAGCATACCGCTGGCCGTCAAACAACAGTTCCGCCAGGTCCTTGTAGGCCAGCACGGCCCGTTCTTTGTCGAGTGTGGCCGCCAATCGGAGAAATTCGATGGCGTCGTCGAAGCGGTCGATTTCAGCGGCGACTTTGCCCAGCAAGTAACTCTCTTCGAAACTGAGCTGCGGCGGTTCGGCTTTGTGCTGAGCGCGGCCGGCGGCGAGCAACGCATCGACCATCGGCGGGTCGGCCACGACCGCCTTCAGCTCGGCGTCGAACTGCTGCAATCCTTCGTCGCCCAGTTTTGACAGTCCGCGGCCGAGCACATCCAGCAGCTCATCGGCCCGCTTCATGCGGCGGAGAACTCCGGCGAGACCCAGGTACCCGGAAGCATCGCCCGCGCCCTCCAAGGCGGTCTCGTAGACTTTTTTCGCCCGATCCAGATCCCCGGCGTTCATGAGCGAGTCGGCGAAAAAGTACTGCAACTGCTTGTTGCGGGGGTCCCGCTCGGCGAGTGCCTCCAGGCGTCCGACAAGCTCGTCGCCGCGATCGAGCTTCTTGAGAATCTCTCCCAGCAGTTCGTAAGCTGAGCGGCCCTTCGATTGCCGCTGCTCATCCAGGTATTTCTGCAGTTCGGCCAAAGCCTCTTCGCCCTTCCCGGACAAGAGCAACAGCCGGGCGCGGTGATACAGCAAGTTGCCGGCGGAGATTCGGTTGGATTTGGCGGCGAGGTCGAACGCTTCCTTGGCAAGTTCCAGCCGTCCCCCTTCCATAAAGACCTGGCCCATCCGTTCGTAACTGGCGCGCGGATCGTTGACCAATGCCGAACGGGCGCGGAATTCCAGAGAGTACTTGGCCGGATTCTTGATCGCGTCAAAGACCAAGGCGTAGTTGTCAGCGGCCTTCTGCAGCTGCCCGGTCACCTGGTAAAGGACGGCCAGTTCCAGGTGCAGCATCACCGAGGTGGGCGACTCCTTCTCCAGTTTGCTCGACTTGAGGGCCATTTCGAGATACTTGATCCCCGCGGCGAAGTCCTGCTGCCGGGCGAATTGCACGCCGATCTGCAATTGCAGTTCATAATCTTCGGGATCGAGTTCGACGGCTTTCATGCCCAGCCGAATGGCTTCGTCGAGATCGTCGAGCTGCATTGCCAGGGGCACGAGCGCGCGATAGACCTCAATGGCGCTGGGGTCCAACTGGACGGCCTTACGATAGGCATCCAGCGCCTGCTTGGTTTTGCCGCGGCTCTCCAGCAGGCGCCCCGTGGTGTACCACGAGACCGCTTCCAGGCGATTCTGCACTTCCGGCGTTCGGGGACGGATCGGAACCAGCAATTCGCTCGCGTCATCGCCCGGCTGGCTCGGAATACCGGCGGCAGGGGCGGCCCGCAGAGAGTTGCTGCTCCAGCCCATCGCGGCCACCATCACCACGACGCATGTCATCAATTCTCGACGGCTCATGCGGAAATCCCTCTCTGCGACCGGAGGATTCGTGGCGAAGATCAGGGGGAACGCGGTCGACCTCTCGCCGGCTTCGGATCTCAATCCGTTGATTCTAGGCACAATCGCGGCGTCGATCCAAGCGGAGCTTGTGGTCTTTCCGCGGCAACTTGCGACTTCGAACCCCCTGTGTCCGCGGAGCACAGCCCGTTTCCCAGGCTGTGATCAGGCTTTCGACTTCTTCGGGGCGGCTTTCGCCTTGGCGGGCGGGGCCTTGGACGACGCACTCTTGGCGGACTTCTTGGAGGGGGCCTTCTTGGCTGCGGACTCTTTCGGGGCCGGCTCCGCGGCGGGTTTCGCAGCAGCCTTCGCTGCCGGCTTGGCGGCCGTCTTCGTCGCCGCGGCAGGTTCCACCGGAGGCGTTGTTTTCGGAGACGGCTCGACTTTGGTCGCGGGCGACTTCGCCGGCTTTGCCGTTTCCTTGACGATCGGCGCCTTCAGTTTTCCCGACTTCCTGGATGCGTCCGCAACAGGGGGAGGAGCGCTCTTCACCGACGACAAACCGTGCTTGAAGAGTGCCGCGAGGCGATCCATCGCCGTCCCGATGTCGTGTCCTTCGGCCGGAGGGAGGTAGACCTTCGGGTCGAAGGCGGTCTTCAGTTGAGGATCAGCGGCGATGCAACGGATCGAAAACGAAAACTGATGTGATTCCGCCTTGCGAACCGCCGACTTCAGGCCTTCGCCGATATCATCCAGCGGCTGGTCGGCGGTCGCCAGACCCATCCAGATCAGGAAACGGGCCGTGGCGTCGTCGACGGGCAGGACATGCGCTCCGATCACCTGCTGCAGGGTGAACTTGCGGACGAACGGAGAGAGGTGCTTGATCTTCGACAGCTGCTTCTCTGCGAGTTCGAGGGTCTTCTTTCGCAGCGATTCGAATTCGAAGTTGTAAGTCTTGTCGAAGACATACTGCAGAATCGCACGGGCGCGAAAGGCGCGCCAATCTGCACCGTCCAGGCCGGAAAAGGCGGGCTCGATTTCCGAGATCGAACTGACGCGCGCCTCATTCAAGTCGGGAAACATCTGGGAGAAACGCGCGTACGCGGCATCAGACTGCTCAACGGTGGAGTTTTCCAGACAGACGGCGTACAGCATCGTCTCCATCACGGGCCGGTCGAGCTTCGGCACGGTGACTTTGTACTGCTTCTTCAGGACTGGCAGCAGCTTTTTGAGTATCGCTTGACGATCGGCCGTCTTGGTGCGGGAACTGGATGCCATCTGTGTCTCGTCCGGGGGATCAGTCGTCAATTGCAAGCTTGTCGACGAGCGATCGCCGACATCGACGGAGCGATGCCGCTCACGCCTTGGGTTGCTCGTGCTGGTCGTCAGTTTCCGTCATTTCCGTCGTTGGATCATTGGTCGCGTGGTTTTCGTGTTCGCAGTCTTCGGAGACCGACTCAAGGGAGTCGGCCGCTGCGTCGGCAAAGTCCCCGTCGTCCTCCTCGTCTTCCCATTCCTCGTCGTCGTCGTTGTCGTCACTGACGGGCGGTATGACTTCTCTCAAGAGCCGCGAGGCTTCGATGCTGCGTTTGACGCCGGGGTCAAGCACGAATTTCAGGACGGGAGTGTATCGCGTCTGCAAGCGGTCGGCGAGTTTGGCCTGAATGAAGCCCCGCGCGGATTCCAAGCCGTGCAGACACAGGGACTGTTGCTTGGGAGTCCCCATCACGGAGACGTAGACTTTGGCGGTGCGCAAATCGGGAGCCGCTTCGGCACTGAGGACCGTGACGTTTTTCACGCGCGGGTCCCGCAGTTCAAAGAGGATCGTGGTGCTCACGGTTTCTCGAATGGCTTCGGCCGCCTTGGCCAACCGGCGCGTCGTCATGCCGATTTCCTTTGTGCCAAGGCGGTGCAGGCCGCCAGGTGGATTCGGGGAGGGCGGAGAAACATGGTCGTCACTCCGTTATTCCAAAGTTCGCCGGACTTCCTCGATCTTGTACGCCTCGAAGAGATCCCCTTCTTTGACGTCGTTGTAGCCTTCCAGTCGAATCCCGCACTCCATCCCTTCGCGCACTTCGCGCACGTCATCCTTCTCCCGTCGCAGCGAGCCGATGCCGTAAGAGTTCAGGAGTTTCTGCTCGCGGATCAAATGGATGCGGTGCGAACGTTCAATGGTGCCGTTGAGAACGCGGCAACCGGCGATGGTGCCGAACCGGCTGATCGCGAAGAGTCGCAGCACAATGGCACGACCGGTGACGACTTCGCGCTGCTCGGGTCGCAGCATCCCTTCCAGGGTGTTCCGAATGTCGTCAATCACTTCGTAGATGATGTTGTACCGGCGGACGTCGACCCCTTCAGCCTGGGCCAGTTGCTCGGCGCGGTCTTCCGGGACGACATGGAAGGCGACAATCACCGCCTTGGAGGCCGCCGCCAGATAGATGTCGCTCTCGTTCACTCCGCCGATGCCCTCGTGAATCACCTTCACGCGCACTTCCGGGTGCTCGAACTTGGAAATCTCGTGCTTGAGGGCCTCCATCGAACCCGGCGTGTCGGATTTCACGATCAGGAACAGGTCTTGTGGACCCCCGTCCTTCTTCCGATTGAGGATGTCTTCGAGAGTGAGCTTCGTAGTGCGGCTGGCGAGATAATCGGCTCGTCCGGTCTCGCGGCGCGCCTCGGCGATTTCGCGGACCAGATCGATGTCGTCGACCGCCAGGAACCGGTCGCCGGCGCGGGGCACAATGTCGAGTCCGGCGACCTTGACGGGAGTGGACGGTGGAGCTTCCTCAAGCTCCTCATCCCGCTCGTTGTACATCGCCCGTACGCGACCGTAGGCCTGTCCGCACAGGATGACGTCGCCGACACGCAGCGTACCCTTCTGATCGACCAGCCAGGCCACCGGGCCGCGATGCTCGTCGCGGAAGGCTTCCAGACACACGCCGCAGGCGGGACGTGCGAAATTGGCCTTGAGTTCGTGCAACTCGGCGGTCAGCAGGAGCGTGTCCAGCAGGTCGGAAACCCCCTTCCCCGTCAGCCCGGAGGTGCGGACGACTTCCACGTCGCCACCCCATTCCGCGGCGAGAACATTGTTCGCAGCCAGGTCCTGGAGCACGCGCTGCTCGTTGACGTCCGGCAGATCGATCTTGTTCAGCGCGACGACGAGCGGCACTCCCGCGGCGCGGGCATGGGCGATGCACTCGACGGTCTGCGGCATCACACCGTCATTGGCGGCCACGACCAGGACGACGATGTCGGTGACGTCGGCCCCGCGCGCCCGCATTTCGCCGAACGCCGCGTGGCCGGGTGTATCGACGAATGTGAGTTTGTGGTCGTTGTGCTGCACCTGATACGCAGCGATGTGCTGCGTGATGCCGCCGTGTTCCGACGCAGCGACGTTCGCCGAACGAATCTTGTCGACCAGCGTCGTCTTGCCGTGGTCGACATGCCCGAGGATGGTGATGATCGGCGGACGGGTGACCAGAGTTTCCGGAGCATCCGGCTCTTCGAAGATTTCCTTGAGTTCGTCTTCGACGTCCTTTTCTTTCTTGATGGTCAGCTCAACGCCGAGTTCCAGCGCGATCTCCAGAGCCTCCTCTTCCGTGAGAGGAGTGTTGATCGTGACCATGTCGCCGCGGGCGAAGAGGATCTGAATGATCGCCTTCGCCGGCCGCCCCATCGCCTCGGACAGGGTGCGGATCGTCAGTGGAAGTTCGACTTCCGCTTCGCTCTTGAACTGCTGGCTGCCGCGGCGCTGATTTTTCGGCCGTCGGACGATGCGATTGCGACCATCGCCTTCCTCCTCCCCCGCGTTGGCGGGACGCTTCGTGCGTCGGCTGCGATTGCCTTCCAACCCCATCCCGGCCAGACGTTCCCCCGCCTTGCCGCGAACACCTTCTTTCTTGGCATCCCCCACCGGTTCGTCGACCCGGCGCTTCTGCTTTTCGGCATTCTTCTTCAGGTGAGCTGCAAGCGGACTGTCGGAACGAATTTCGTTCGGCGTCAGCTTGATGTCCGGCTTCTGGGCCTTTTCGTCGGCCTTGGCGGCTTTCGGAGGCGGGCCCTTAAACTCGGGGATCGCGGCAATCTGCGGACCCTGGCGACGGCCCGCCAGCGGGGGAGGCTTGCCGCGGTCAATCTGACGCGAGCCCGTAGTGTCCGAAGTTCCGCGGGCCGTCATGGCCGTCATCACCCGCAGGGGACGAGCCGTCCCCGTGGCGGAGACGTAGTCCGAACGCTGCAGCGATCCTGACTTGTCGGGAGCGGCTGGGGGGGCGGCAACGGGAGCCCCCTCGGCAACGATCGTCGGCGGGGTCTCCGGAAGCTTTTCAGCATCCGACGCTCCGGGGGTCGGTTCCATCGGCGGCGCGGGAACTTCGCGGACCGGCTCAGTCAATTGCGCAGTCGTCGATGGGGGGACAGGCGGCGATTTGGTCGCGCCGCCAGGTCCGGCACTCGGCTCTGCCGCAGGCGGTGTCGCCGACGGAGCCGTCGGTCGGCGCGACGGAATCGTCGCGACCGGGCCACGGTTCACGCGCCCCGTGTCGAAGCGGGACCCACTGGGACGCTGTGGAGCTGCGGTGGTGGGCTCCACCTTCGGCGCCTCGGCCTTGACCGGGGGGACGGGTTCTGCAACAGGGGCGGGCGCCGGAGCCGTAATCGCGGGAGCCGCGACCGGGACTTCGGTCGAAGGGCTTTCTTCAGCAGCTTCTTCCGGTTCCGCCGGCGCTGCGGGGGACTCCGCGGGGCGGGGACGACCGGGCTGCGGCCGGGCAAACATGGTCGCCATGTTGCGAATCGGCCGGGTCATCTTGGCCGCTTCGGGAATGGTCTCTTCCCGGGTAATCACCGGGGGCTTGACGTCGGCGCCAGCACTCCCTTTCGGCAACTGCCGGATGTATGCGACGACCTGATCCCGCTCCTCGGGCGAAATGCTCGCGAGAACGTTCTTGGCCTGCACTCCACACTTGGCGCAGTAGTCGATCAGCAACTTGCTGTCGAGATCCAACTCTTTGGCGAGAGCGAAAATGCGAATCTTCAAACGCAGGATCCTTGGGGGCGAAGCGGAAGCCCATTCGCAGTCGAGTTCACATCAATCCGGACGATCATCGAAGGGAGCAGCATGCACCGCGCGATGCGGGCCGATGCATCGTCATCCATTCGACCGTATGCGCAAGTTCTGTGCCAATTTTGCCTTTGTCAACGGATTCTGAGTGGTCCGGGAAAGCCCGGGGAGCTTGCGGACCGAACATGAGTCCAAAACAAGACCAATCAGCACGCAAAGCATCGGGCGTGATCTGTGGATCCCGTCGCTACGCCGCGGGGAACACGTCCTCACGGCGGTCATCCGACGCGGACCGTCGATTACGCCTCGGTTTCTGTCGGGGGTGAAGTTTCGTCTAGCGCTGGGTTGGAGGCTTCGTCGGCTGGGCTCCCGTTAGTATGGTGTTGTTCATCACTGACGGCCGGCTCGTCGGCGGGTGCCGACAGCAATTCGTCCAGTGCAGCGGACTCCGGTGCAGGATCCTGCACCGGTGGAGCCGGAGGATGGGCGGCCATCTCCTTATCGTGAGCGCGCCGCTGACGCTGCTCGTGCTCCAGACGCTCGCTTTCCTTCTCCGCGTGCGCCACAATCTCATCGCATTGCTCGGACGTCAACTCTCCCATCTCCGCCAACTCGTCCGGTTCGATCACCGACAAGTCGTCGAAGCTGAGGAAGCCCTGTGAAACCAGGTTTTCCGCCAGTTCGCTCGTAATGTGCGGCACTTCCGAAAAGGCGATCACGGTGCGCTCGAGCTGTTCGTCCAGCTCTTCGCGCGTCATCACCTCGATGTCCCAGCCCACCAGCTTCGAGGCCAGCCGCACATTCTGCCCGCGCTTGCCGATTGCCAGCGACAGCTGGTCCTCCTGCACGAGCACGATCACACGGCCGAGCATCGGACAAAGAATCACGTCTTCCACGGAAGCCGGCTGCAACGCATTGGGAACCAGGACCTGCAGTGAGTCATTCCAGCGGACAATATCGATGCGTTCGTCGCCGCCGAGCTCGCTCGTGATGTTCTTAATTCGCGCCCCGCGCACTCCGACGCAGGCCCCGACGGCATCGATGTTGTTGTCGATACACGAAACAGCCACCTTGGTGCGGTAACCGGCCTCGCGGGCCAGGGAGCGCACTTCGATGACTCGCTCATTCACTTCCGGAATTTCCAGCTCGAACAGCCGCCGCACGAAGTCGGAATGCGTGCGCGACAGAATGATCTTCACCCGGCTGCCGGCCTTCCGCACTTCCAGCACCACCGCACGCACCCGCTCTCCCACCCGGAACCCTTCACCGGGGATCTGCTCCCCGCGCGGCAGCAGAGCCTCGATCTTCCCCAAGTTCACGAGGGCTGTTCCGTGCTCGAGGCGACTGACCACGCCCGTCACAATCTGGCCGCGCAGATCAGAGAACTCGTCGAAAACGGTGTCCCGCTCCGCCTCCCGGATCTTCTGGATCATCACCTGCTTGGCGGTTTGTGCGGAAATCCGCCCGAGCAAATCCCCCAATTCATCCGCGCCGACTTCGGCCCCGTTCACCTTGCATGTGGGGTGACCGTTGGCCCGATCAACGTGGACGACGATTTCCTGCTCTTCGCCGTAGTGCTTCCTGGCCGCCGAGACGATCGCCTGTTCGATCCCTTCGAACACAATTTCCTTGTCGATCGCTTTGTCGCGATGAATGGCGTCGACGATTCGCAGGAGTTCGGCCCCGTTCATCTACTTCGCCTCTCTGGCAACTCTTGTCCGCCCATCCGGATGCATCGGCCTGCAGGAACTGGCGATCCCCTCAGGCGGACCTCTTCGGCCCGGCGTCTCTGGCAAGCCCAGTCCGCCGCAAGACCGCCCGAAGCAGCCCTGCAGCCATCCCGTTGATTCACAAGACACCCAAGCGAAGCACATCGGCTCCCCTTGGCTGTCGCACACTCGCTCGACCACTAGAAACGAAAAAAGCGGGCACTCGTCCCACTTTTTCCTGGCATTCCCCCCAAAAGGGAACCCAGACCATGCGCCACGTCCCGCCAATCCGGTTCACACCGAATCGACGGCCCGATCTCAGGTCGGAAACCGCACGGAGCCTACATTCCTGACTCCTCCGACGACCTCACCAAGACCTAGCCCGGCGAAACGAACTCTCTCTCCCGCGAGAGGGCGCTCTTCCACCGCCGCAACGACCGCACGCAAGCACGGACATCGTCTCCATCAAACGGTGAACGATACTGGGCGACGTTCACACTGTCAAGCAGTGGGAATCGTGGAATTCCGCATGTCACAAGTTCTTCTTTCCTGGGTCGCCGCTCAGAGAACGACCCGCGATGCATCCGCCGCGCCGCAACCCGTCTCAGGTGCTCACCGCGGGCGTCACGTGTTCCCCTTCCGAGGTCGAGCGGGCTTGATCAACGGTCGAATCACCTTCTGAGTCGCGAAGGGGCGGAGCACCACCAGGGAGCGGGCCGGAAGCAGGAATTCACTCATGCGGGCCTTTCGCGTCGGGCGTTCATTGGGTTGCTCGGTGTTCAGCAACACCTCCCAGCGCTGGACTCGGGGAAGATTCGGCAATTGAAACCGAATTGGGCCGTCGTGTGCGCTCAGCAGTACCAGCAGAGTGTCGCCCACGATGGGTCGGCCGCGGGAGTCCGTTTCCGGAATAGCGTCCCCGGTCAGCAGCATCCCCAGACAGCGCGTGAACCCCACATTCCAATCTTCGTCGGTCATTTCCAACCCCGAGGGAGCCAACCACAACAGGTCTTTGACATCGCCCCCTCGGATCGGACGCCCCTGAAAGAACTGACGTCGCTTGAGCACCGGCTGCTCAGATCGCAGACGCACCAGCTGTCGGACGAAGCGGAAGAACTCCAGTTGCTCGGGAGCCAGATCCCAAATGAGCCAGGAGATTTCACTGTCCTGGCAGTAGGCGTTGTTGTTGCCCTGTTGAGAATGACCGAATTCGTCCCCGGCGAGCAACATGGGAACTCCCTGCGACAGCAGAAGGGTCGCCAACAAGTTGCGCTTCTGCTGGGCGCGCAGTTTCAGGACTGCGGGATCGCTGGTGGGACCTTCCGCGCCGCAGTTCCAACTGTGATTGTCGTTGGCGCCGTCGCGATTGCCTTCGCCGTTGGCGTCGTTGTGCTTGTCGTTGTAGCTCACCAGATCCTGCAGGGTGAAGCCGTCGTGACACGTGATGAAGTTAATGCTCGCGTAGGGCCGTCGGCCGCTGTGCTCGTAAAGATCGCTGGAGCCGCTCAGCCGTGACGCCAGTTCGCCGGCGGTGCCGCCGTCCCCCTTCCAAAACCTCCGGACGCAGTCGCGGTATTTGCCGTTCCACTCGGTCCAGAGGACAGGGAAATTGCCGACCTGGTAACCCCCGGGGCCGACGTCCCAAGGCTCCGCGATCAACTTGACCTGGCTGAGAATGGGATCCTGGTGGATAATGTCAAAGAAAGCTCCCAGCCGGTCGACCTCGTGCAGTTCGCGGGCCAGGGCGCTCGCCAGATCGAACCGGAAACCGTCGACGTGCATTTCCAGCACGTAGTAACGCAGGCTGTCCATGATCAACTGCAGCACGCGCGGATGGCGCATGTTGAGCGTGTTGCCGCAACCGGTGAAATCCATGTAGTACCGGGCGTTCTCCGGCGAGAGTCGATAATAGGCGGCATTGTCGATCCCGCGTAGCGACAGCGTGGGTCCCATGTGGTTCCCTTCCGCCGTGTGGTTGTAGACCACATCCAGAATCACCTCGATTCCCGCCGAGTGGAACGCGCGGACCAGCATCTTGAACTCCCGCACCGCTTCGTCGGCCGAGCCGCTGGCCACGTAACGGATGTCCGGTGCGAAGAAGGACAGGGTGTTGTAGCCCCAGTAGTTCACCAGACCGCGCTCGACCAGGTGGCGATCATCGACGTGATGATGGATCGGCATCAGTTCGACCGTCGTGACCCCCAGTTGCTCCAGATGCCGCAGGACCGGATCCGATGTCAAACCGGCGTAAGTTCCGCGGAGCGCCTCGGGAATTTCGGGATGCTGCATCGTGAACCCCTTCACGTGCAGCTCATAAATGACCGTTCGATGCCAGGGAATCCGCGGCGGCCGGTCGTCGCCCCACGTGAAAGCCTGATCGACCACCACCCCGAGGGGGGCGAAGGGAGCGCTGTCGCGGGGGTCGATGACCAGATCTTCGGCCGGATTGCCAATCTGGTAGCCGAACATCGCGTCCGACCAGAGGACCTTGCGGGCGATCGCTTTGGCATACGGATCGAGGACGAGTTTTTGCGGGTTGAACCGATGACCTCGTTCCGGTTCGTAGGGCCCCAGCACGCGATAGCCATAGCATTGACCGGGCCGCACATCCGGGAGATACGCGTGCCAGACCTGGTCAGTCTGTTCGCGCAGCGCAATGCGTTGCGACTCGTGACCGTCGCTGGCGGAATCGAACAGGCAGAGTTCGACCCCTGTCGCATGCTCGGAAAAGATGGCGAAATTGGTTCCCCCGCCGTCCCAGGTGGCCCCCAGGGGATACGGCGCTCCCGGCCAAATGCGCATGCGGTCCTCCGACAAGTCAGGTGAGCAGTGTGATGCCAGCGCCGCAGGATAGGCGAATCCCCCTCAGAAATGCACCCGGAGACAACTTCCGCTGGATCCCGTCCGCCCCAACCACGCTTTCACATTCGCAGTCCTCCCGACGCGAAATCTGAGTTCACGCGTCCCCCACGCATGTCCCGACGTCGATCCGTATGCTAAGCTTCACCGGGAGATTTTGACGTAACCTCCGTTCTGGAAACGTCAAACGCCTTGAGAACGGCAGGGCGGCGGGATTCTCATCCGTCGCGCCGGCAACCGGGGTTAAGGACTTTTGAACCATGCAGAATCGACAGCGTTGCCTCACGCTGGGTCTTTGCGTCGGATCGCTCGTCTCGGTGGTTTCAGCCGCCGACATCCGCATCTCGCCCGACCGCGTGACCTTCACTGACGCCTTCGCCCGGCGACAACTGGTCGTCTCGGCGGATGGAACAGACGTGACGCGGCAGGCGACTTACGTCAGCCGCAGCCCGGACGTTGTCGCGGTCGACGCCAAAGGGTACGCGGTCCCGCGCGCGAATGGGGTCGCACACATTGAAGTGAAACTCGGCGATCAGGTCGTCGTCGTCCCCGTCGAAGTGCAGGGATTGGACAAGGTTCGCCCCGTCGACTTTGCCACCGAGGTCGAACCGCTCCTGAGCCGTTTCGGCTGCAACTCCGGCGGCTGTCACGGCAAGGCAAGCGGACAGAACGGCTTCAAACTGTCGCTGTTCGGTTTCGACACCGAGTTCGACTACGCCGCCCTCGTGAAGGAAGCCCGCGGTCGCCGGGTGTTTGCTTCGTCTCCGGAGAAAAGTCTGCTGCTTGCGAAAGCGAGCGGACAAGTCCCTCACGGCGGCGGCAAACGGATTGAGCCCGGCAGCGAACCCTACCGCATGCTGCTGTCGTGGGTCCAGGCGGGGGCGCCGGCGTCGGCTCCCGATGTCGCCCGCGTCGTCCGACTCGAATTGCTCCCCCGCGAACAGATCCTGCAGCCGGATCAGCAGCAGCAACTGGTGGTGATCGCTCATTACAGCGACGGCAGCCAGCGGGACGTGACCCGCGACGCACAATATTCCAGCAATCTCGACGTGGTCGCCGTCGTCGCTGACGACGGTCTTGTCACCGCCAACGCTCCGACGGGAGAGGCGGCCATCATGGCCCGCTACATGGGGCAGGTCTCCGTCTGCACGATCCTGCGTCCTCAGGGAGCGCCGCTAGCGGAACTCGCCGGGTTCGAGCCGCTCAATTTCCTCGATGAACTGGCGGCCAGGAAATGGATGAAGCTCGGGCTGAAGCCGTCACCGGTGTGTGACGACCAGACGTTCCTGCGACGCGTCACCGTCGATCTCTGCGGACGGCTCCCCACGGTGGACGAGACGCGGGAGTTTCTCGCCAATCCGCAGGCGGAAAAGCGGGAGCAACTCATCGAACGCTTGCTCAATTCGCCCGACTATCCGGCGTACTTCGCGCTCAAGTGGGGATCGATTCTGCGGAACTCGAATCTCGCCGGCTCCGAGAAGGCTTCCTACGCCTTCCACAACTGGATCAAGGAGATGATCTCCCGCAATCGTCCCTACGATGAATTCGTGCGGGGCATCGTCGCTGCGTCAGGCGAATGGCAGGACGCCCCCGCCATCAACTGGTTCTGGCAGTCGCGCGACGACCAGTTGCATCAAGTGACCGCCGACACCGCACAGGTCTTCCTGGGTCTGCGACTGCAATGCGCGAAGTGCCACCATCACCCGTACGAGCGGTTCAGCCAGGACGATTACTACGGCCTTGCCGGGTTCTTCACGCGGCTGGGCCGCAAGTCGTTCGGGGAACCGCCGCCGTATTTCTCCGCTCCAAATGTGACGATCGGCCAGACGCACCCCGTCACCGGCCAGCAGATCGAACCGAAGTTCATCGACGGCGCCGTCACCAAGTTCGGTCCCGAGGAAGATCCCCGTCACGCCCTCGTCGATTGGATGGCCCGGCCGGAGAACCCGTTCTTCGCCAAAGCCTTCGTCAATCGTCTGTGGGGACATCTCTTCGGTCTGGGGCTGGTCCACGAAGTGGACGACCTGCGGGAAACGAATCCGGCATCGAACCCCGAGTTGCTCGATCGTCTGGCCAAGGAGTTCATCGCGCACAAATTCGACATGCGGCACATGGTCCGCTTGATGGTGACCAGTCGCACGTATCAACTCTCGTCCACCCCGCTCTCGGAAAACGCGGGCGATCACCAGAACTTCGCCCGGTACTATCCGCGGCGCTTCACCGCCGAAGTGCTTCTCGACGCCGTCGATCAGGCGACCGGCCACAAGAGCCAGTTCGGCAACATGTCGAGCGACTCCCGCGCGGTCGATCTGCCGCATGAGAACTTCGGCAGCTACCTCCTCGACACGTTCGATCGCCCCCGCCGCGTCACCGCCTGCGAATGCGAACGGGGGACCGCCGCGACCCTCTCCCAGGTGCTGCTGCTGGCCAATTCCGACGAGTTGGAGAACAAGCTCGCCGCCGGCGACGGCCGCATCGACAAGGCATTCAAAGCGCAGAAGTCGACGCCGCAGATGATTGAAGACCTGTACCTCGCCAGCTTCGCGCGGTATCCGACGCCGACGGAGATCTTCGCCGCGGAAGCCCACATCGCCGGGAGCCCCGATCCTCGCCGGGGTGTTGAAGACGTCCTGTGGAGCCTGCTGAACTCGCGCGAGTTTCTGTTCAATCATTGATGCCGGCCCGACGCCGAGCAGCGACGTCGCGTGTAGGATGGGCACTCCCGCCCATCCTTTG
>JANRLN010000435.1:0-9663 GCA_033762515.1 Planctomycetaceae bacterium | reverse complement strand
GGACTCTTTGCGGGATGCGGCAAAGGGAAAGAACCTTGGGAGTTCGTGGTTCCCGCGAAAGGGGTCATCCATTTCAAGGGAAAACCAGTGGCGGGAGCGATGATCACACTGGTCCCGCTCGATGACAAGGTCCCTTCCTCGGTGCGGCCCACGGCGACCTCGAAAGAGGACGGCACGTTTCAATTGGGCACCTACTCAGCGGCGGACGGTGCTCCCGTGGGCGAATACAAGGTGCTGGCACTCCATTTCCCGGTCGTGGGTTCGAAAGAGAGCCCCTCGGCCGGTCCGAACGACCTGCCGGCGAAATATGCCAGAGCTGAAACCACCGACCTGAAAGTCACCATCGCAGAAGACCAGCCGGATCTCCCGCCGCTCGAACTCAAATAAGCTTAACGGAGGCCTGCTGCTCGTCGCAGCCGGTCGCATTCCAGACGGAACGTCACGACAGCACGATCCCGCGCGTCCAATCAGCCCGATCATGCTGCACTCAAGTTCGCGACGACTAAGCCGCGGGCTGGGATGAATTCCTTCGCAACTGCCAATATTCGTTTTTCCCAGGAGAATGATGATGACTCGCCTCGCCGTTCGTACCCCTCAGCGCTCGTCGCGCCTTGGATTCACACTGATTGAACTGCTCGTGGTGATCGCCATTATCGCGGTGTTGATCGCCCTCCTGCTGCCCGCAGTGCAGCAGGCCCGTGAGGCCGCACGGCGAACGCAGTGCAAGAACAACATGAAGAACATCGGGTTGGCGTTCCATAACTTTGAAAGCACCTACAGCCAGTTGCCATCCAGCCTGCGCCCGCCCGTCGCAGGCACCGTGCGACTGGCAGCGCTCACGGCGTTGCTGCCGTACATGGATCAAGCCCCACTGTTCACGCAGTACGATCAGACCATCAACTGGAGTGCGGGTACGAACATTCCCATCTCCCAAACGCGGCTGACCTTGTTCCATTGCCCGTCGGATACCCAGGCTGGAGCCGCAGACGGCGTACCCGACGTTCCGGCAAACTGGTCAAACGTGCTGGTGGCGTCCGCTTCCAGCTACTCGCCGATCTATGGAATTTCGCCCCTGAATCAGCCCTTCACGAGCGTGAGTGTGACGGCGAACTACACTGATCCGGCGGACCCGACCAATAGCTACGTGGCCGGTTTCTTCCCTAAGAATGCGACGTGGAATCCCACTTCGATGAAGTATGATCGGGCCGGAAAGAAGTTCCGCGACGTCGTCGACGGCCTGTCGAACACGATCGCCATTGCGGAATCAGCCGGGCGTCCCGCCGTCTGGCGCAAGGGCAAGCAATTCGGGACGCTCCCGGGCGACCGTCTCAATGCCGGGGGCTGGAGCCGTCCGGCCAGCGACATCATGATTTTCGGCCAGAAGGCCGACGGTACGGGTCTGTTGGGCACGGTGGCGATCAACGCCACCAACGGCGAAAACATCGGCCCGAACAATCCGACCTACGGTACCACCTATCCGTACACGCAGCCGCCGTTTGTCTTTGGAGTGCATGGCACCAGCTCGGCCTATTCGTTCCATACCGGTGGCGCGCACTTCACAATGGGCGACGGCTCGGTGCGGTTCATCAACGAGAACGTGAGCTTCGACGCCTTCATCCGCCTGGCCACACCCGCCGGAAGCGAAGTCGTGGGTGAGATCTAACTCGCGGTCGTGCTCTCTCGTGGCAGCACCGCTGCGTTCTCCGCCGGATCTCCATTGCGGGACGATCCTATTCGACGCTCGTGTCCCGGTCACTTCCAAGTGACCGGGACACGTTTCTTTGCCGGCTCCACTGCTTGCCGAATCCACCTACCATTGCCACCGCCGAGAATGACCTGCGGCCCGAGGACCAGCGGCTCACCCCGCGTCGATCAAAATCGCCGCGGCAAGCGAAGGGGCGCTGACCTGGCAAGGAGCACACGATCTAGAGATATCCACCCGCCCATTATACTGAACATAAAAACACATCAATTCTCCAGCACTGATACGCCACTCCCCAACCAGCGGCTCCGGTTCTCGATTCCTTCAGATCCTTCTGAACGTTTACGAAATCCACAAGGCACTTTCCAAAAACACCTTACGACTGATCATCCCGTGCAATTCCAGGAAACCTCAGCCCTCGGTTGACTCAAGTTTCTCGACACGCTAAATTACCACCCACTCGATTGACGATATTGAATCGGGAAGCCGTCCCAGAGTTCCAGGCCACTGCAGGCTCTCGACTTCCACGAATCCCTTGGAGATGCTCATGAGCCGCTCGACAGCCGCAGTTTGGATGGGGTCGTTCCTCCTGGTTCTCGCCGCCGGTTGCGGGGCAGGAGGGAGCGGAGCCGCTACCGCAACGGGAACCGCCGCCACCCCGATCAAGCAGGTGGAACTCCTCAACGTCTCCTACGACCCCACGCGGGAACTGTGGCGCGAGGTCAACGAAGCCTTCGCCGCCGACTACCTGGAGTCTCATCAGACGGAAGTCACGATCAAGCAGTCGCACGGCGGTTCCGCGAGCCAGGCCCGCTCGATCATCGACGGCCTCGAAGCCGACGTGGCGACGCTCTCCCTCTGGCCCGATACCGACGCGCTCCGCAAGCAGGGTCTCCTCCAGGATGGCTGGGAAGATCGCCTGCCGAACAAATCGCTCCCGTACACCTCGACGGTGGTCTTCCTGGTTCGTGCCGGGAACCCCAAGGGGATCAAGGAGTGGGCCGACTTGGTGAAACCGGGAGTCTCGGTGATCACCCCCAATCCCAAGACCTCCGGCAACGGTCGCCTGAGCCTCCTCGCGGCATGGGGCAGCGTGACTCTCAACGGCGGGACCGAAGACGAGGCCCGCGAACTCATCCGGAAGCTCTATCAGAATGTGGCCGTCCTCGACACCGGCGCCCGCGGGGCGACCACCACCTTCAGCATGAAGGGGATCGGCGACGTCTTTCTGACCATGGAAAGCGAAGCCCAGATGACCCTCGTTGAATCCCCCGGAAAGTTCGAGATTGTTTACCCGCCACAAAGCATCCTCCACGAGCCGCATCTGGCAGTGGTCGACACGGTCGTCGACAAGAAGGGCACGCGGACCGTCGCCGAAGACTACCTCAAGTTCCTCTACACCCCCGCCGGGCAAGAGATCGTCGCCAAGCACTTCTTCCGCCCGATCGATCCCGAAGTCGCCGCCAAGCATCGCGACAAGTTCCCCAAATTGATGCTCTTTCCGATCACCGCCGTCGCCGCGAATTGGGACGAAGCCCAGGGCAAGTTTTTTGCCGAAAACGGCATCTTCGATGCAATCTACCAACCGGTGAATGTGGAGAACCGCGAGTAGTGGGCCCCACGTGATGACCTACGAATTCGAATTCGCTGACCCGTCAACGGGAGGCTGGACTTGAGACCGAAACGCGTGCGTGTGTTGCCGGGGTACGGCTTGACCCTCGGCTACACCATGATGGTGTTGAGCCTGATGCTGTTCCTGCCGCTGGCAGCCCTGGTGCTACGGGCGTCGTCCCTGGGACCGAAGCAGTTCATTGCGGCCGTCTGGACGCAGCGGGCACAGGCAGCCTACCTGTTGACGATCGGAACTTCCCTGGCGGCGGCCGTGATCGACACGGTGCTGGGGTTGCTCCTGGCGTGGGTCTTGGTGCGTTACGAATTCCCAGGCAAGCGGCTGTTCGACCCCCTCATCGACTTGCCATTCGCCTTGCCGACCGCGGTGGCGGGGTTGGTCTACTCCAATCTGTATGTCCCCAGCGGCTGGTTCGGACAGTTCCTGGTGCCCCTTGGGTTTCAAGGGGCCTATTCCCGCACGGCGATCGTGCTGGTGCTGAGCTTCATCGGCCTGCCGTTCGTGGTGCGAACGGTGCAGCCGGTGCTTGAGAGTCTGGATGCCGACATCGAAGAGGCCGCCGAATCCCTGGGCGCCAGTCGCTGGCAAACCTTCTGGCGCGTATTGATTCCGGCGCTGCAGCCGGCCCTGATCACAGGGTTCGCGCTCACCTTCGCCCGCGGATTGGGCGAGTACGGGTCGGTGGTCTTCGTCTCGGGGAATATGCCCTTCAAGACGGAAATCGCCGCCGTTCTCGTCGTCTCGCGCCTCGAAGAATTCGCGTACCCCGAAGCGACGGCGATTGCCTGCGTGCTCCTCGCAGGCTCCTTCGTGATGCTGGCGGCGATCAACGGCCTCGAGCGCTGGAGCCGTCGTTATGAAGCCTGAGACTTCTTTCGCCGTTACCACCAAACGCCGCGGTCCTCCCACAGAGCCCCTGTGGGTGCAGCGGTTGCTGATCGCCGCCGCCTTGGGTGCTCTCACGGTGCTGGTGATTGTTCCTGTCGTCAACGTCTTCGCGTGCGCCTTCCAGAACGGCGTGAACGACTACTTCCGCAACCTGTTCCGTGATCGCGATACGCTGCATGCCATTGGCTTAACGCTGTTCGTCGCCCCGATCGCTGTCGTGCTCAATGTCCTGTTCGGCATCGCGGCGGCCTGGCTGTTGACGCGGTTTCAGTTCCCCGGCCGGACGCTGCTCACCTCGCTGATCGACCTCCCCTTCGCGGTCTCGCCAGTGGTTGCCGGGTTGATGCTGGTGCTGCTGTTCGGAGCCAAGGGGCTGTTCGGTCCCTGGCTGCAGGCGTGGGACGTCAAAATCATCTTCGCCACGCCGGGACTGGTGCTGGCGACGATGTTCGTCACTTTGCCGTTCGTCGCCCGCGAGCTGATCCCCGTCATGCAGGCGATCGGACCTGACGAAGAACTCGCGGCGATCACGCTCGGAGCCAACGGCTGGCAGATGTTCTGGCGGGTCACGCTTCCCAACATCAAGTGGGGCCTGCTTTACGGCATCATCCTCTGCAACGGCCGCGCGATGGGCGAATTCGGAGCCGTCTACGTCGTCTCCGGTCACATTGCCGGCCAGACCGACACCATGCCCCTGCGCGTCGAAAAGCTCTTCCAGGAATACAACACCCCCGGTTCCTTCGCCGTGGCCTCACTGCTGACGCTGCTCTCGCTCGTGACAGTCGTCCTGAAAGCCATCCTGGAACATCGCACCGCGCAAGCCCTCCAAGCCAAATCGGAAGACTGAAGACGCCCTTAACTCTTAACTCTTAGCCACCAACCATGAGCATCCACATCGCCAACGTCACCAAACGCTTCGGCAACTTCGTGGCTCTGGACCGCGTGTCCCTCGACGTCCCCAGCGGAGATTTGCTGGCGCTGCTGGGGCCTTCGGGTTCCGGCAAAACGACGCTGCTGCGGATCATCGCCGGCCTGGAACAGCCCGATGAAGGGCTGGTCCGCTACGAAGGGGAAGACGTCACCCACAAGGCCCCCAAGGATCGCGAAGTCGGCTTCGTGTTCCAGCACTACGCCCTCTTCCGCCACATGTCGGTCTTCGAAAACATCGCCTTCGGCCTGCGGATCCGCAAGACGCCGAAATCCGAAGTCCACGATCGCGTCCATGAGCTTCTGCGACTGATCCGGCTCGAAGGACTGGAATCACGCTACCCAGCCCAGCTCTCCGGCGGTCAGCGCCAGCGTGTCGCCCTCGCGCGGGCCCTCGCCGTGCGTCCGCGGATGCTGCTCCTCGACGAACCCTTCGGCGCGCTCGACGCCAAAGTCCGCCAGGAACTGCGGCAATGGCTGCGGCAACTGCACGACGAAATGCACGTCACCACCGTTTTCGTCACGCACGACCAGGAAGAGGCCTTCGAGGTCGCCGATCACGTGGTCGTCATGCGGGCCGGCCGCATCGAGCAATCGGGCAGCCCGCAGGATGTCTTCGATCGACCCGCGAACCCATTCGTGATGGACTTCCTCGGTCACGTGAACGTCTTCCACGGCCGTCTCGAAGCAGGCCAGATGCACCTTGGCGGGATCTCGGTTGAGTACCCGGAATACCAGCACGCCGAGTCCCGCGAAGCGACGGGTTATGTGCGTCCGCACGAAGTGGAACTCGATCGCCTCCCCGCCAACGGCACCAGTATTCCCGTCCGCGTGCTCCATGTGAACCCCGCCGGCGCAGTGACCCGCGTGCGGGTGCTGTCCGAAACCTTCGGTGTGGCCCTGAACGTCGATCTCCACCCCGAACGCTACGCCGAACTGGCGCTGCGACCGGGCGACCAGGTCTTTGCGATGCCCCGCCGCGTGCGCGTGTTCATGCCCGAAGACTACGTCATTTGAAACCAACGGCGAGAGCGATCATGCCTCAGTCACCCAACCGCAGAAAGCCATCGTCAAGACGAACCCCTCTCAACCCATTCCCGGCAACCAAGTCCAGGGGAGGGCGAGGCTCCTGCGTGAAATCGGCCCCCAGTTCACACGTGCTTCCGACTCGAATCGCATACCGCTTCCGCCACCTTCCTGGGGGAGAGAAATCATGACCGCAAACCCCACCGAATCCGCGCGCCCGGCTCCGCTCACCGACAGCGTTCTCGCTGCGATCGCCGAAGCCCTCCGCGGCGTCCGCTACGGGACCGTCACGGTCGTGGTCCAGGACGGCCGCGTCGTCCAGATCGACCGAACCGAACGGCGCCGCCTCAAAACCGACACCGACATCTGAGGTCCGTCCCCCAACGACAACCTGTCCCACCGGACACCAGGGGCGTCTGCCCGGTGCCGAGGGCGGCAGGGTGGCTGGGGCGCGGCACCAGTTCGGCAGCTGCTCAGCGCCCGGAATTCGGCTCGATGCCCAATGAAGGGGGGGGGCTTCATGGCCCCAGTTCCGTTTTAAGCAGCGCCCCAAGCTGGGGCCGTGTATGTCCAGTTCTGTGGGAAAACGCGTACCGCGCCACAGCCACCCTGCCGCGATTGACGAACTGTCGACGGTCGCTCTTCAGGGCGCGTTGGTCGTCACCAGGGCGCGCCATTGTTCGTGTTGCGGGGCGAGTTTTCCCGTGGTCGCGAGTGATTGGAAGCGCTCGCTCGATTGCCGCTTCCAGCGGTCTGCGTCGGCGGAGCGATTCGGCAGCCATTGACATGCCTGCGCCAGTCGCCCTTCGCTGAAGGCCAGTTCTGCGGTGGAGTCGACATCCTCGGGCTTGGCCAGGGGCAGACGAATCGTGACGGCCTCCTCAAACGCCTCGGCGGCTGCCGCGGCGGCCTGGAGCAGCATGTGGCACTCGCCCAGTTCGTGGGAGAGTTTGCCCCATTCGCGATCGACTTTGGCGTTCCCCGCGGCTTTCTCCCGCAAACGCCGCAGCGCGTCGCGGCCCTGCTCCAAGATGGGGACGGCGCCGACCGGGTCGTTGCGCTTGCGGTGCAATTCGGCAGCCAACTGCAACAGCGAGACGTAGTCGAGCACGATCTTCGGCTCGGCTCCGGGACGCTGCACGAGTGCGGCCCCCAGCTTGCGGGCGTCGGCCAGCGTTTTCGTCGCCGATTCCCAGTCTTCGCGCGCGATCTCCAGGCGGGCCAGTTGCTGCCAGCTCCGCACCAGATCCCCTTGCCACTTGGCGTTTCCGGGGTCGAAATCGGCGAGAATCCGGCGAATGCGCAGCGCCTGTTGATGGGCCTCCGCCGCCGCGGCGTAATCCTGCTGCTTTTCGAGGAGTTCCCCGAGGCTGGAATACCCGCGTCCAATCTCGCTCTGCCAGCGTGCGTTGAGGGCGTGTTTTTCGATCAGACTCCGTCGCACCTCGAGTCCTCTTTCATAACAGGCTCGGGCTTCTGCGAGGCGACCCTGGCTTTTGTAGAGGTCGCCCAGGCGACCATTGGCGACCCCCAAATCTCGCTGCCACTGCGGATTTTCCGGTTGCTCCCGGATCAGCTCCTCCCGGAGGGCGGCCGAACGCTCAAAGGCGGCCGCGGCGCCCGCGAGGTCGGGAGAGCTGTCCTCGAGGATGTCCCCCAACCGCTCGTACAACTGCCCGAGTTCATTTCGCAGCGATAGATTTCCCGGATCGAGACGAACCAGTTCCTCGTGAATGGCAATGCCCTCCCGAGCCGCAGCCGCGGCGGCCAGGGGATCGGAGTCTTCCTGGGCATCGGCCAGCCGTTCGAGGCACAACCCCAGCAGTCGTTGCACTTCGGGTCCGTTGTCGTCCGGGGTCTGCGCCATTTTCTGCAAGAGCGCGTGGGCCTCCCGATACTTTTCCACCGAGGCCCCTTCGTCCCCGATCTCCTCCAGCACATCGCCGCGGTACAGCGCCGCAGCCGCCCGATTCTTGTCGACGTCAAACCCCCGGCGATGCTGCGGCAGTTCCTGAAAATAGTGTTCCGCCGACTGCGACACCTGGTCCAGCAGTCCGACTTGCCCCAGGGGCTTCAGCCGCTGGCCCAGGGAGTACAGCATGTCGTTGATGAGGCCGTTCGCCTGCGAGTTGGCCACCTCGGCGAACCGGCGTTCCCGATCGGCCTCGCGCTGTTTGATCAGCGCGATTCCTGCGGCGAACAGCGCGGCCAGCGCCAGACCTCCGACCACGACCAGCGCGCGACGCAGTCGCGCGATGCGGAAGCGATTTTCGGCCCGCGTGAGGGCGCCGAAGGGAACTCCCAGGACGCTGGAGATCAATTTGAGTTTGGCCGCCTCGAGGCGCAGGGCGTATTCGCGGGTCCGTTGCTGGATTTCGCGCGGTGGGAATCGTCCGCTCCGCTGCAACTCGGCACGGTAGGCCGCCGCGGTGGTGTAGCCTTCGTCGCGCGTTCCGGGGAGGCGAACGTCGGCGCAGATCGGTTCCGAGGGGGCCTCCCAGTCGACGGTTCCGTCCGGGCGGCAGACTCCCCGTCGCAGGGAGCGCGGCAGGCATTCTTCAGGATGATCGCTGTCGACATCGGACGACAACTGCGGCTCCCCAGCGATCATCAGCGCATAGATGCGGTGTGACCGACCAAGTTCTTTGAAGGCCGCAACCTCCTGCGATACGAACCGCGACTGCACCGAGCGCGGCGAACAGATCACGATCAGATTCTCAGAGTTCTCCAAGGCCTGACGCAGGGCTTTCGACAAGTCGGCGTCGGCGGGGAGTTCTTCCTCGTCGCGAAAAATTGGGAACAACGACTCGGGTATGATTTCGCCGCGCGAGTTGACGGTGCGCACCAGCCGCCGCGGCACTTCGTAGCTTTCGAGAGACTCATGCAGCCACGTGGCCCAGCGCCGTCCTTCCTCGCGGTTGTCGGCATGACGATAACTGATAAACGCGCGGTAACGTCGGGGCGGCGGATTCCCTTCGGGTGTTGACGACATTCAAGGACTCCGTGACTGAGACGACTTGAGATTCCAACGGATCTGGCGACGTTTCTGGAGACGCGCTAATTCTGCAGCGCCCCACGCTCCCGGCAGGCGTCGACCGCGGCATGCATCAGGGGATCAATCAGTTTTGACAGTGGCTCGTCGCTCGGCAGGGGGGCGGCGTCAGTGTTGAAGAGAGCGGCCCAACTGAGGCCGTCGTGCCGGCGAACCATCAGCGTTGACGTGCCGGCGATGCGGCCGGTGTGCCAGGCGTTGACGCCGCCGCCATCGACTGGGCGAACCGTCCAGCCGCAGCCATAGTAGACTGGCTTCGGCACCCCATCGGCTTCATATCCGGCTGCCCCTTCGGGGCGGCTCCACATCGTCGCGATCGTCTCCGGCTTCAGGAGGGGACACCGCTGCGGATCGGCAAACGCGGCGGAAAACCGAGCCAGATCGACCGCCGACGCAATCCAGCCGCCGTGGGCTTCGTAGCCCTGCAGATTCTCGGCT
>JANRLN010000434.1:0-2427 GCA_033762515.1 Planctomycetaceae bacterium | reverse complement strand
GCGTCATCTGGGTCGGGTGCAGCAGAGTCTATGAGACCTGCCGCGGGTCCGCCGAACGAGCCGCCGTGCATTCCCTCGCCGTTTTGGGAGTCTCCGCCATCCCCTTCGTGGGCTACTTCGCGTATCTGATTCCGCTCCGCGCGCAGAACGCCGACGCTGCGGCGCTGTATGCGAACCACATCGCCTATCGCTGGTACAACCGCTCGCTGGAGCAATGCCTGCGTCCCAAGCCCCGCTGGATCCAACGTCTGGTGCGGGGCATCGTGGGCACAACCGAACCAAACCCATCCTCAGTCCAACCCCATCCAACAGCGGGACCGACGCCAATTCCTCGGGAGCCTCAATTCCCCGCCCAGCCCTGATCGAACAACCCCTTCACGACCTCCGTTCCCGTGCCATACCAGCAGTTTGGCCGCGGCATCGGCCGTGCTCCATTCCTGCCGGCATTCCAGCCGTCCGCTGGCGAGCAGAATCGGCGGAACTCAGCGGAGAATCCCCACGACCGAAAGCTCAGAGCGCCGGTCGGCCGTCTGCCGTTGAGACGACGCGGCGCCGCGGCAGCGAAACTTGAAGATCCCCGAGTACAATGCTCAGGCGAATCGAATCGGTGTGGTCAGTTCGAGAGTTTTCCGGATGTCAGGCCGCGGATGCTGGTGTTGGATCGTGATGGTGTTCGTCGTGGGCTGCGCGCAAAAGCCGGAGCAGAGCGCAGCGGAGCTGCTGACCTCCGCGAAGACGGCGCTGAACGCCAACCAGACGGAACCGGCCGTCGCCCTTCTCGACCAACTTCTCGACCGTCAACCAGACCACGCGGAAGCTCTGTTGTTCCGTGCACAACTGGCCCGCGACGCCGGCGACGATCCCTTGGCGTTGACGCTGGTACGCAGGATTCCGCAGACCCCCGGCCCTCCGGCGGGTACGGGGAAGTATCTGGAAGGCAGCCTGCTGTTGGCGCAGGGCGATTGCCGGGGCGCGGAGCGCTGCTTCAGAACGGCGATCGAGTGGCACCCGAACTATCGTCAGCCGCGCGTCGCTCTCGTGGAACTTCTGTTGACTCAGCTGCGGGGAACCGAGGCGCGTGAGCAGTTGTGGGACTGGCGGAAACGCCAGCGCTGGACGCTGACGCAATATGTGCAGCACCAACTGGCGCTCTCCGACCTCGCTCGGCCGGCCGACAGTCGGCCGACGCTCCGCAAGTACCTGACATACCAACCGGATGACCGCGGCTGTCTGCTTGCGCTCATTCGCGATGAGTTGACAGCCGGCGAGTTTTCCCTGGCGATCAACCGCCTGCAGGCGGTTCTCCAAGACCGGTCGGACGACGAAGAGCTACAGGGGTTGCTGACCGAAGCGCTCGTCAGGGCAGGAACTCTGGATCGTGCGGCCTCCTCCCCGGGGGCCGCACTGCCGTCACGACCCGCGCCGGTGGCTCGCTGGCGCGGCGCAGCACTCCTGGCCGACGCCAAGTCCGATTGGCCGACAGCGGCGGCTGCGTGGTGGCACGTCGCGCAGCTCTCGCCGGACGACCGCCATGCCAGCTACCGACTGGCGATCGCGCTCGAGCGTCTGGGGCGGGCCGACGCAGCCCAGCGACAATTCCAACGCACGCGGCAGTTGGAAGTGATGCTCGATCACGTAACCCACATCCTGGCAGGCGATCAACGGCAATCGCATCTCGTGGCGCAAATGGCCGGCCGGATCGCCGAACTGCTCCTCGACCTTCAGAGACCCGAGGAAGCGCAACTGTGGCTGGAATACCTGGCCGAAACTGCTCCCAACTCTCCCACCGGCAGGGCTCTGTGGAAACGCCTCGATGCCGCTGGTCGGTCCCGGCTCAGCGAAGTCCCTGACACGGCAGATCTTGGGCCGGAACTCCTGGCGGCAGCCCGCAACTCGGGCGCGACACCGCCGACGCCGACGTATTCACCCGCGACCGCCGGCGATGCCCACAAGGGATCTGCCATTCGCCTCGTCGATCGACAGGCGTCGGCCCAGATTTCGTTTCAACACTTCAACGGGCCGACGGAATTCAAATACCTGCTGGAAAGTCTGGGAGGAGGGGTGGCGGTGCTCGATTACGACAACGACGGCTGGCCCGATCTTTACTTGCCGCAAGGCTGCCGGATCCCCTTCGACCCCGCGAATTTGGAACACACCGATCGTCTCTACCGTAATCGCGGCGACGGCGCCTTCCAGGATGTGACTCAGTCCGCCGGCATCGCCGAGAATCGCTACAGCCAAGGGGTCGCCGCCGGCGACTTCGACAACGACGGGGATTCCGACCTCGTCGTCGCCAACTATGGACGCAACACCTTCTACGCCAACAATGGAGACGGCACCTTCTCCGACATCTCCGCCGCGTTGGAAAGTGATGGGGACCATTGGTCGTCGAGCGCGGCCTGGGGGGATTTTGATCACGACGGGGAC
>JANRLN010000433.1:0-6354 GCA_033762515.1 Planctomycetaceae bacterium | reverse complement strand
CCCGGAAGCCCAGGGACCGCAGTCCCTGGGCCTATTCCGCGCGGCCCACTGCGCAGCCATGCGACAGGGATCCCCGCTGAGGTGCGCTCCCATGCCTGAGACGACGTTGGTGCTCCCTCAGTTCGAGTTTCGTCAGGTGGTGGCCCCGCTGCTGCTCGACCGCGGCCGGTGCGCGGTGGCGCAACTCTACCGTCGCGACACGCCCTGCGGTCGCGAATTTCTCGTCGGCGACTGGTCTCCCCGCCCCACGCTCCCCCGTGGAGACGAATTCCCTCCGCTGGCCGAGTACGCCGTCTTGACATCGAACACCAGCGGACATCTGCCCGCTGCACGTCTCCCAGCCGTCATCGAACCGAAGCGATCGCACACGCTGTTGGGGATCGCCCTGGAACCGCTCGACCGGGCCGCGTTTCCCTTGACGCTCTGGGAACATGGGGAAACACCCCCGGTTTCGGACATCCGGTTCATCGGTCCGGGACTACTCCACCTGCCCGATTCCACGCCCGCTGCGCTGCCGGTCGATCAACGAGCGTCCCGCACGCGCGGCGCCCTGCCGGACGTCTATGACCGCCTCGGGACCCTCTCCACGATCCTGATCGGGGCGGGCCGCGGCGCATCAGAACTGGCCCGACAACTCGTGGCCGCGGGGGTCCGCAAGCTGACGATTATCGACCACGATGGCCTCGGTCCAGAAAACCTCGACGCGATGCCGCACGCCACGCCCCGGCAGATCGGACGGGCGAAAGGGGTGATCCTGGCGCAGGCCCTGCGCCGGAATCAGCCGGATTTGGCGATCACGTGTCTGTCGGAATCGGTCACCAGCACCGCCGCCCTGAACTACCTCGACCACACGCGGGCCGACACCGTCTTTAGCTTCGTGGACAATGACGCCGCGCGCTTGGCGACCAGTTGGAAGTGTCGGCAGGGGTGGATGGTCAACGTCGACATCGGTACACTAATTCGCCACGACGCCGCCGGTCACCGTGTGATGCAAGCCGACATCCGGCTCTTCGAACCGGGCCGCGGCTGCGTCGCCTGTGTCCCCCGACTCCCGAACCTCGACGCCGCCCTATACGAACTGTCGGCTCCCGCCGGCGCACTCCATCGCGGTGCTTCGCAGACGTGGGAGCAGGAACGGAGCGGCAGTCTGCTGCACCTGAACGCGCTCGCCTGTGCACTGGCGGTGGAACTCTGGTTAGGATACGTCGCGGGCACGGTGCGGACGTCTCACTGGATTCGCGTCCGCTGGGAAGCGGGAGCGACGCCGCAGATCGAAGCCGCGGCCGTGCAAGCGGCAGAGGACTGCCGGTTTTGTCATCGCGATGCCATCCTTCCATGACCTGTGTGCCACGTTGTCATGAGACTCCGTTTCCCAATGAGCTTCGAAGCCCCTCTGTGTCGCCAGCGGAACAAAAAAAATGTCCCGAGAAATCCTCGCCCAACGCCTTCAAGCCGCCGTCGATGCCTGGCTGGTTCAGACGCACGCCGAGTCGTTTTGGACCAACTGGCGCGGGTTGGGGGACGGATCGACGCCCGACGAAGGCTGTGTGGCCCTGGTGGCGTATTGCCGGGCCGTCGAGTGTGTCCCTGACGCCGCGCTGTCGATGCAACTCGGGCGATTGACCATTTCCCCAGCAGATCATCGAAGAGCTGCCGAGGCTTACTTTCCCGAGGACGAAGGTCGAAGATATTCCAAACCGGAGTGGGATCGCCTCGAACGCCGTCGGGACCAGCTTGCGGATTTGGTCCAGGGACTGACCGCCACGGTGCAGGCCGCGATCGCCTGGGTCGGCAACGATCCGTCAACGGCCTGCGAGCAAATTGCTCGGGCGGCGGCGCACTACGACCGGGCGTGGCAGTTGACGTCTCTTACGGTGCCCGTTCCCAAGAGCCTGGGGGATGACCCGTTCCGCAGCCGACGTTCGCTCCAATTGCTGTATCGGGCGCTGAATCCAAAGTTCAGTCCGCAAGGAATTTCGATCAGCACGTGGCTCATCCTGGAACGCCTGCTGGCGACGTTGTTTCAGGAGCGATTCCCCGAGCCGGACTTTGCCAACGAAGTTCGCCTCCTCTTCTTTGCACGTCACCGGGTGACGTTTCAGGGCCGAGTTGAGCCTTTTTTTGTCGAGCGGATCCCCAGTCCGCAGATGGGTCTTTTGCTCGACCCGCTGGCGTTCGGCGTCACAGTGCTCGACGCCGCGATGCAGCGAAGCCTGCGCCTCGCCTTTCGGTGTTGCCGACAGAGCTTGTTGACCCAGTCGGGGCGTGCAGAGGTCACGTTCGCTCTGCGCCTCTCGGGATCGCTGCCCCGCCTGACTTCGACGCTGGAAGGGGGGTCGGCGGGGGGGCTGCTCGCCGTCGGACTGCTGGCGACGGCGCGGCAGATCCGGCTCGACCGGCGACGCACTGCCACGGCAGCCCTCGAACTCAAGTCGAACACGACGGACGACGACCTCCTGGAATTCGCCGCCGGCGACGTTTCGCTGGCGCACGTCCAAAACATCACCGACAAGTTGCGGGCCGTCGCCGATCCCGATTCGGGAATCGACGTGGTGGCCCTGTGCCCCGCCGATCACGAGTCTTGGCTGGAGAACCGTGGAGATCCGGGGCAGCGTCCCAGGACGATCGGTGCGCAGACCCTGGAGCAGCTGCTGGAGGCGTTGCGCGGCGACGAGCGGTTCGACGAGAATCTGCAGCAGCATTCAGACGGCGCCCTCCGGCAATGGCAGCGCATGGAATCCGCGAATGCCCAGTCAGAGCAGAGTATTCGCGACGAAAACGAAACGCATCGCTTCGATTGTTATGTTCCACCGTCGTACAGAATCGAAGGGCCGCCGCGGCTCCGCGCGGAAGACCGCGGTCACAGCGAGAAGTTGGAAGAGGTCCGCGACGATGCGCCGGTCCCTAGTGCAGGAGATCAGGCGCTGCTCGCCCTGTTGGGCCTGCTGTACGAGTCGTCCGTTTGGGATGAGGCTCCGAACTGGCTGCGCGAGGCGCAATCCGCCGGTCCGCGTTACCTGGTGGTCTACGACAACGCCGGTTCCGGCAAAACGGTCTTCTCTCACCGCCTGCAGACCGTCGCGGCCGGCGCAGAAGCGCAGCGGTTGTACTTCAACGATCGGGCTCCGCTCGTGGTGCGCTGGGAAGGCCGCTGGCCGCGGGACCAGCACGGCTATCTCCCGGTGGCGAAAGGGCTCGGAGACCAGTTGGCGCGCGATTTGAACTGGGATCTGGCTGACGAAGAGACCGCCAGACGGGTGCAGGGTTGCGTCCGGTATGCGCTGCTCGAACGCCGTGTCGTGATCATTCTCGACGGCTTCGATCAGTTTCGGCCGGAGGATGTCGCCCACGTGAGTGCGTTGCTCAAACGAGGTTCCACGGGGGATGTCGACGCGGCCCGCTGCCGCTGGATCATCACCAGCCGCGTCCACACCGTCGATGAATTGCGGGCCGAATTGTTCGACGACCACCGGTTCGCCCGCGTGCGCATCGATCCGTTCACGCCGGAGCAGCAGGACGAATACTTCGCCCGGCGGAGGTTGCGGCGTACGCAGGCGCCGATCGGCGAGCGCTGGCGGGAAGTCGTGGGGGTGAAGCCGGAGCACGATGCCGACGCCGTGAGGGCGCTCCGCGAACGTTTCGATGAGCTCCTGCGGCTCCCGATGACGCTGTGGATGATCGGCGAGCTGATCGATCTCACGCCGCCCGATCAGTCGCTGCCGCGGTTGCACACGCTCAGCGAACTGGCCCATACCGTGTCGCAGCGGCTGTTGCAGCGGGCGCGCGAGAAGAGCCGGGGAGCCATCGAAGCCCGATTGCAGGGGGAAGGGGTGCCCGCGATCCAGCTTGACGAAGCGGGGCAACTCAAGCTGCTGGAACGGGCTCTGTCGCTGATCGCCTTTCAGTTGATGCTGGAAAGGGAATACAACGGCCGGGTCGAGGGGTCTGAGCTTCTGAAGTTCGAAGAGCGCTGTCGTGATCGCTGGTTTTACGAACTGGACGCAGCGGAAGCGGAACGGAATCTCACCGAACGGCAGAAGCGGGATCTCGCGAAGAAGAGTGCAACGGCCGACGACCACTGGCGTTGGGCCCTCGCCGTCCTGAAGACGATCGAGCTCAATCATCGGTCGGTCACGGAAGCCTACCAGCCGACACGATTGGCCTTCCGCAGCCGTAAAATGGTCGAATTCCACGCTGCCTGGTACCTGTCCGAATTCGCCACCACATGGGACCGGCTGGGCAACAACCTCCCCGACGACCCCGATGACCTCTGCGCCTGGTCGTTCAGCGGTGACCCGGATTGGGACGCCTGCTGGAAACTCGCCATCGAAATGCCCCGCGAACCGCAGTCCGAAGCCGTGTGGGCCCAGTCGCTGGCGGTCCTGTTTCGGCCGACGAAACGACATCCGGCGGGACATGCGACCGATCGGCCGCTGCAACTCCGCCCGACCGAGTTGATGTTCCGCACGTGGCAGGTGCTGCAGCGCGAACAGTCCCCACATCTGCTGGGGATTCTCAGCGACTACCGGCGCGAGTTCTCCCTTATTCTGGCGACCGGCGACATCGAGCAGGCCCGTCTGGCCGCGCAACTGGTGCCGGACTTCGAGGTGTTGAAACGGGTTGTCGATCCCCAGCGTCGAGCGGCACTCCTGCCGCCGCCCGATCAGCCCGCGTATGTTTGCTGCCCGCCGAAGGGGGACCGGCTCACCTTCTGGATGGGGACCGCCGCCGAAGCCGAGCACAAGTACGAGGACGAGCAACCGCGGCACCAGGTGGAAGTTCGCGCGTTTTGGCTGGCGGCCTGCACGGTGACGCGGGCGCAGTACCGCCTGTTCGATCCCCATCTCGAACGGGTCCATACGGACGAATTCGCTCGCACAGCGCCGGAAGACGACTGCCCTGTCATCGAGACGAACTGGTTCGACGGGTTCTGTCTGGCGTTGTGGCTCGGCGAGGAGGCCTCGTTGCCGACGGAAACCGAGTGGGAAGGGGCCGCCCGCGGGGGACGGGATGCGCCGGGCGACGTCATCGGAATTCCGCCGTACGACGGTTCCTTCACGTCAGACCAGGTCAATTACGATGGCAATTACCCACTCTCTGGAAACCAGAAATCCCGCTACCTGGCGCGCACGCTGCCGGTCCGCTGGGATCTTGCCCGTCAATCTGCTGCGTCGGATGCGCTGCGTGAGATGCCGCCATATCAGCCCAATGCGTACGGCGTGTGGCAGGCCCACGGAAATGTGTGGGAATGGTGCTTATCGGAATGGAACGAGGCCTTGTATCAGCAACGTACGGCGGCGATCAATCGGGTGGCAGTGGACGATATACCGTCGTCGTCCGTGTCCGCCGCTCGGGTTTTGCGCGGCGGCTCGTGGGGCGGCGACGCGGACTACTGCCGTTCTGCGAACCGCACCGACGACGAGCCCGACGGCCGCTACGACGACTTTGGTCTGCGATTGTTGTGGCGTCCTCGGCTGGTGTTGCCTGAGTCGTCCTCGTCTTCGTGAACTCTGATTCTCTGGCCTCTGTACTCTGGTCTTTGGGGGTCCAGGGGGCTGTGCCCCCTGGTGGCGCAAAAAATGAAAATTCCGGAGACTCCCCTGTTTGTCAAAACTCATGATTTCGTGCTGTGGCTACTGCGGCACACACAGCGATTTCCCAAGCATCTGCGTGCGACTTACACGAGTCGCCTGGAGACTCTCGCGTTCGATTTCGAGGAAGCACTGCTGATGGCGAATGTCGCCCGCGGTTCGCAGCGACGGACGATCCTCAGTCTGGCCGATGGAAAACTGCTGTGCCTGCGAATGTTCTTGCGTTATGCGACGGATTTGGAACTGCTCGGTGGCCATCAGGTCAAGTTTGCGGCAGAATCGCTGGATGAGCTAGGCCGACTGCTGGGGGCCTGGCAGAAGGTGACGGACCGTTAACCGCCGTGTCCGCCGCTCGGGTTTTGCGCGGCGGCTCGTGGAACAACAACGCAGACAACTGCCGTTCTGCGAACCGCAACGACAACGAGCCCGACAACCGCAACGACAACTTTGGTCTGCGATTGTTGTGGCGGCCTCGGCTGGTGTTGCCTGAATCGTCCGTTGCGAGGAGCAACCCATGTCTCGCCCGATGCCGGGTCTGCACCACCGTTGCGTGGCGGGCACGCCCGGCCTGTGCCAAGAGGACGACAGGTCCGTTTCCCGAGTACCCGACCCGCGCGGTTCCCAATTCCTCGTCACCCGCGCGGGCGCCGGGGCCAAAGCCGCGGTGGCGGACGGGGGCTGGTAGCATCCGCGAACGTCCCCGTCCGCTCTGCGCGGGAGATGAAATACCGTGGCGAAGTCGTACGCGAATCTCTGGCCGCAG
>JANRLN010000432.1:0-6085 GCA_033762515.1 Planctomycetaceae bacterium | reverse complement strand
CTGGAGTACGCCAAGGGCATCGTGCAGGCGGCAACGGCCGAAGTTCCCTCGCCGATGCCAGTGAGCGGACGGCCGCGGGACTACGAACCAACTGACGACGACATCGAAGCCGCAGGGTTAGCATGTGGAAAGAATCCGAGGATCACTCGTTACGAACTCAGGAAGCAATTGAAGGTCAGCGACGGCAAGGCGTCCAGACTACTTCAAATCATGAGGGAACGAGGTATCGCCAGTTCTAGAAGCCGAAAAAGGCCGCGCTCATAGCGTGTTTCGTTCCCTTTTCGTTCCCTTCGTTCCCCCGGAACGATAGCGCCTACTTCGCCGTATACCGCTCCCGCGACCCCGTTTAGAGTGACGTTGTCCAATGACAACTGCATTCCGAACGGGGCTTTTTCATTCACGCGGGGGCAAGCAATGGCGGCTGGCACACTTTCGAATTCATTGAAATCGGCGCGTCCACTTCGATCGATTGAGATCCCTGGAGACCCCTCGATTCCGACCCGGCATCGTTGGGCGCTGACCGGCATCGTCGCCCCCGATGGGCATCGCGTGCGGCTGCAAACGTGGCGTGTCGGCGGGAAGCTGATGACGACGCCCGAGGCTGTGGAGCGGTTCATCCTGGCGCTGAGTGGCGACGCCCCAGCGGTCGAAGCGGATGACGCTATCGCCCGACGCGGCGAACAGGCGGCGCGGGCGCTCGAAAAGTTGGGCTGCTAAACCCGCGGGTGCGGTAGCGCCTGCCGGGGGACGAGTCCGGCAGGGCCACGAGACCGCACTACGCCAGCAATGGAGTGCTGACGATGAATCATTCTACAGCGATCCCAGCGACCGGCAAGACGCCCGCGCCGCAATGGACGTTAACCCTTCGGGCCGATGCCGGGCATCCCGGCGACCCGATTGCAAGGCTGCGCTACTGCCTCAAGCGGATGCGTCGCAGCTACGGCATCGTCTGCACGGGATACCGCGAGATCCCCGCGGACGCCGGGCCGGTGCGGTTGGGCGAGGTCATCCCCGACGCTCTGCAGGAACTGGGGGTGACCAATGATCGGTGACCCCCGCGAAGTCATCACCGGCGACGCGATGCTCTCGGCAGTTTTTGCTGACCCATCGTTAATCGACTCCCTGTCGCACCTGCCCGCGGCGGCGATGCCGACGGACTTCAGCCGGGCGGTTTGGTCGACGATGCTGCAGCTTCATCGTGAGGGGCTGCCGTGCGATCTGGCGACAACCGTTGGCCGACTAGTTGAATCCGACAACGCCGCGGCGATGCTGGGGGACGGTTGGGGGCAACGCCTGTTCGATCTGTGCTCCGGGCAAGTGATGACCAGCGACCCGGTGGGCCTGGCCGGGAAGATGATCGACCAGCACACGGCACGTACGATGCGGCTGCGTGTCGAGTCCGTTATAGCCGATCCGTATGCCGACGCCGCGACGATTGCCGCGCGACTGCAGGAGATCGCGGCCGATGCCGACGTGGTTTCCAGCGACGAACCTATCGATATCTGTGATCTGCGGCAGGCTCACCCGCGATTGCGTCGCCCGATCATCGAAGGGCTTCTACGTGAAGGGGAGATCGTCAACGTCATCTCCGCCTCAAAAGTCGGGAAATCGTGGCTCACATACGGACTGGCGTTGTCGAAAGCCTGCGGGCTGGATTGGCTGGGCCGGTTCCGATGCACGCCTGGAAACGTGCTGCTGATCGATAATGAATTACATGCCGAGACTCTCGCCTATCGAATTTGCGAAGTCGCTGAAGCGATGGGACTACGCGAGTCCGATTACCGTGGCCGAATGTCGGCGAAATGTCTCCGCGGTCAATGGACCGACATTCACGGCATGGGCCAATGGTTGTCGAAGTCAAACCGCGGAAAATACGAACTGGTCATCATCGACGCAATGTATCGGGCGATGCCGCAAGGATTCAGCGAAAACGACAACGCCCAGATGACGCAGATTTACAACCAGCTTGAACGCTACGCCGACAACACCGGGGCCGGGATTGCTGGTGTCCATCACAGCAGCAAGGGAGACCAGACCGGCAAGGCTGTCACTGACGTCGGATCGGGGGCAGGAGCACAGTCCCGTGCGGCGGACTCACACTTGATCTTGCGGCCGCACGAACAGGAAGCATGCGTTGTGCTCAATGCCGCGGTTCGATCCTTCGCCCCCGTAGAACCGATGGTGCTCAAGTGGGAGTTCCCACTGTGGACCGCGGCCGATGACTTGGACCCGAACGCGATTAAACGACCAGCGACCCGCGGCGATGAACGGCAAACTTCCAAGGATCGGGAAGGCTGCGAAACGATCGTCAAGGGGCTGCGGGCCAAGGGGCCGAGCACATCGCGACGACTCCGTGAGTTCACCGGGTTCGGTGTTGATCGGCTCAATCGCCTGCTCCGCCAGATGGTCGATGACGAGCGGCTGACTGTGGTCTGCCGAGACGTCGCAGGAAATCAGTGTGATGAGTACCACCTCGCTCCCCATCTTCAGCCGTCAGACGGGGGGGGTGGTCGGGGTGGTCTGGGGGTGGTCTGTTCGTCTGACGTACCACCAGACCACGTAGGGGGGGGTGGTCTGTATGAGTCCCCTAAGGGGGACGTCATACCACCCGACCACCCCCACCCACCCGAGCAACAGACCACGGGCAAACGTAGACCACGCTCGAAGTCAGACCACCCTCGAAGGCAACGCGGCAAGGCGAGACGGAAAAGCAAGCCGACGCCCACGAGTGCCCGCGACGTCGACGGCTAAGCCGGTCAACGGGTACTGAACAAACCCCGAATGTCCGTAGTTTTTGTCCGTAGGAGTGCAATCCGTCGACGCAACCCGTTGTGACGTATAGGTCGACGCCTAGCCAATGGACCTAACGGGGGGTTCGGAAGTCTGGTTTTCCAAACGTTACCGAGGGCACAAGCCATGAAGATTCACGCTGAAGCGAACTCACCGGCATCGACGCCAACGCGGTGCGGCGCTCCTGCAGGGAATCGGAACGCTCGAAAGCATGGGCTTCGCGGCCGGAAGCTGTCGCGTGAAGAGCGGTACATCGCGAATTCGACCACGGCGTTTCAGCGAGAGACCGAGTCGGCGGTAATCGAGCGGTTCGGCGAAGTCGACCTGTACCGGGCTGCGGTAATCCAGTCGGCCGTCCGACACGAGACCCGAGCACAGTTGATTGGCCGGTGGTTGCGCGTTGCCGAGGAGCAAGGCGAGAAGTTGACGCTGATCGACCGGGCGAACTTGCTGAAGCAACTCAGTGATGCATCCGACGCGCGTGATAAATGTCTGGAACGGATAGGACTCGACAAGCCGGTCTCCGCTCACGGTCCCGCGCCGTGGGAGCACAACGCCCTTGCGGTGATGCAGGGGGCAGGCGGCGAACCAAAGACGACCAAAGATACATCCCAAGCCGGAGACGTCCCGTGAGCGATCCTAGAGCGTTGAAGCGATGGTCGGCCGACTTCATGTCCTACGTCGACGATCAGGCGATTATCACCCCTCAGGGGAAGCAACTGCGGCGGGATGCGCTCGCCGACTTTCAGCGGGCGAGATTCCGAGACCTCGCGGTCGACCTGCAGGCGATTGTCCGTGGTGAGAAACCACCGATCGGGCGTCACTGGTGGGAAGGGACGAAGGGCTGCAGCAAAGACACGGACCTGGCGCTGGCGATGGATTGGCCGTTGATCTTCGGTCCGCGACCCTTGCGGATGCAGGCCGGGGCGGCCGATCAGGATCAGGCCGGGGAATTGCGGCGGGCCGTCAAGTCTGAGCATGCCACGAACCCCTGGCGAACCGCATACGTCAACGCCCAGGCTAACAAGGTTGTCAACGGCAAGACCGGCAGCGAGCTGGAAATCATCGCCGCGGACGTTGCGGGTTCCCACGGGGCGCGACCCGACATCCTGATCATCAACGAGTTGACGCACATCCCCGACGGTCGCAAAGAGTTTGCCGAGAACTTGATGGACAACGCGACGAAGGTTCCCAACGGCATCGTGATCATCGCCACGAACGCGGGGTTCCTGGATTCCTGGCAATGGCAATGGCGTGAGACGGCTCGGAAGTCGGATCGGTGGGCGTTCCACCAGTATTCGCAGCCTGCCCCGTGGTTGACGGCATCGGACATTGACGAAGCCCGACAGCGGAACAGCGAATCCCGGTTCTCGCGGCTGTGGTGCGGCGAGTGGGTCTCGTTGACGGAACGGCCGTTGCTGACGCGAGAGAACGTGGAACGGGCGGTTTCTGACTCCTGTCTCTGGCCGGGCGGCGAACGTCCCGAGACGTTGCGGAACTGTGAGTTGTACGTGGGCGTCGACATCGGTCGAACCCAGGATCGGACCGTCGTCTGGACGCTGCAGAAGCTGGGCGACAAGGCCGTCACTCGCGACGTTCACGTGATGCGGAACGTCCCCTTCGCAGATCAGAAGCGGGAAATCTCGCGGCGAATCACGCGCGACGTGGTGAAGTGTTTCGTTGACAAGGGGGCTATCGGCATGCAACTGGCCGAAGAACTCGAATCGGCATTCCCAGGACGGTGCGAAGGCATTCAGTTGACCAGCGGACGGCAAGGGCAGATCGGGGCGTTGGTGAAGTCGATGTTCGACCGGGGGCTGGTGACGATCCCGGATGATCCTCAGATCAAGGTCGACCTGCAGATGGTGGACGCTGCCGAGACGATCAACGGGATTCCGCAGATCAAGACGAACCGCGGACCGACGGGGCACGCTGATCGATTCTGGGCGTTGGCGCTGGCGATGCATGCGATGCCGATCCAGCGACCGCAGAACGGATCATTCCGACCGCGATACGGCGGCATGGCAGGGTTCACGCCATCGGCGGCAGCAAGTCGCATCGGCGGCGGCATGGGCGGCATCAGGTTCGGGCTCAATTGAGGGAAGCAAGCCCGCGGAAGCATGTCGCGACCGGGGCCGATTCGAGAGACGAAAGGTATCTGTCATGTTGGAATCTGTGAAGGCGATGTTCGGTCAACGCAAGGCAGAAGCGGCGACGACGTACCGCGGGCTGGTGGAGTCCGCGGCTGCAGGTGCGGCCCCACCCGAGGGGGCCGAAACCCTGATCTTCTCGGCAAACAAGACGCTGTCCGACTTCGAAGCCGACGTCAACGCACTGGCGGGCCGCATCGAAGCGAAGGCGACGTTGGCGCGGGCGGATGAATCCGCCGCCGAACGCGACCGGCTGCAGGCGACCGCGACCGACCTGTATCGGGAACTCGAAGCGCTGCAGTTGAAACATCGCGAAGCGGAAAACCGACTGCGGCAAAAGTACGACTCCGCCGACGCCGTAGCTCGGGCTGCAGCGGCTCGCGAATCAAACCTGAGGCGGCGAGCGATGAGCGCCCTGGGCGATGCCGTGGACGTCGACGGCGACTCTGCTGCAGGTGAGATCTGAAACCCATGTCCCGAAGTCGTCGCCATGTCGGCACGACCATCAACAGTTCAGTGAAAGGATCACGACCATGACGACAAACATTCTCCGTCAGCGTATGGCAAGGGCATCGGGTGTCCGGCTCGCTGACACCGGACAGACTGCCGCAGCGGCTCTCGATGAAGTGGCGCGGCTGTATGTCGAACTGGAACTTCGCCGCAGTGGTGAATCCCCCGAACTCCTGGCCGTCAACGGCAGCAATCTGGCCGACTTCTTGCGGAAGGAAATCGAAGCCGCGAAGTCGTCCGACACGAAGCCGCAAGTCTCCGAGGACGTCGGTATGGCGTTGGCTCTCAAGGATGGTGTCAGTGGTCAACGGCTGGCGGCGGCACGAAGGATCAGCGAACGTCGCGGCATCACGTTGAGCGACGCGTGGAAGTTCCTGCCGTGAACGCGACATTCTTCAGGCACACGCAACGCCCCGACGGTCTTACGGCTGTCGGGGCGTTGTCGTTTCCAGACGCCACCAGATGCACGCTACGGCGTTCCCGGCGGAGATGCTGACTCGTGGCACGTCCGGCGGTTACGATGTCCCCATGAGTACCCTGTTCGCTCCCTGGCGTTGGCGACGGTCCCGAGCGGTTCCCGCGCTCGTGGCGGCGCTGCTCGTGGGCTACTTCCTATCCCCGGTGCCGGTGTTCTA
>JANRLN010000431.1:0-7125 GCA_033762515.1 Planctomycetaceae bacterium | reverse complement strand
GCGCCGACGGGCAGAAACTCCTCCGGGCGCGACTCCCGGTCGGTCATCCGCTGGCTCAGTACCAGGAAGATCAGCAATTGGAAGCCGACGGCGATCAACGGTGCGACCGGAAGCACCACGCGGGCGGGGGGGCTGAGGCGTTGTGTGAGAGACATGCGTTCCGCCTTGTCTGATGCGCTGAGATTCGCTCGCCGCAGAGGCGCGTTGAGAACCGTCGGAGATGCGTCGTTTCACTCCCCGGGTTTGGCCGACTTCAGCGCAAACTTGACGAAGCCCAGGTCTTGGCAGGTCTGGATCAGATATTGGATCGCGCCGGTGGGAACCTCGGGGGCGGCGCGAACGATGACGGAGACGTCCCGCATGTCTCCCCGTCCCTGCGGTCCCTCAAACATCCGCAGATTCTCCTCGAGGCGCTCGCGGATCCGCCCAAGAGGAACTTCGTCGCCGCGATCAAAGACGACCGCCTGGCGCAGCAGGGGATCGCTGCTGAACCCCACGTTGAGCACCAGCTCGTCTCGGAGCTTCGATGCCGGAGGACGTGCGAGGGAATCCAATCCCAACTTCACCCGCTCCTCCGTCCTGGCGCCCTCGAAGCTGCTGATGATCGTCAAGCACATCACTACTTGAAACGCGAGGTCAACCATGGGGATCCAGTCGGGGGCCGCGCTGCTCTGGTCGATCGTGCGCCAGGTCATGATTTGCACCTCAGAACCAACGTCCGGCAATTTCTGCGGTCAGCGGCGATTTTCAGACCATCGGGGCCGGAGGGGGGGCGAGGGTTTGCGACGGAGTCGATCGCGGCGCCATGGCGGCGGGGCTCTTGGGGGCCCCTTGAAACCGCTTCATCAACTCGTCGCTGATCGCGCCGGCCTCCAGCACGAACCTCGCCAGACGATTGCGGAAGACCGTGCAGCAGATCATCGCAGGAATCGCCACCACCAGCCCTTCCAGCGTGGTGAACAGCGCCATGCCGATGCCGTCGGCAAGTTGAGCCGTCCGGGGGGAGGTCACCGAGGCGGCGAAGACTTGAAAGGTGATCGCCATCCCCTGAACCGTACCGATCAGGCCGAGCATCGGGGCCACCGAGCCGATCAGGGCGATGTAGCCGATGGACTGCTCCATCTCGAGGATTTCTTCGTCGGCGACCGCCTCCATGCCCTTGACCGCCGCGTCGTACCCCCGCGGGACGCGCGACATCCCGCCAGCGAGAACCTTGCCGACAAAGGAGTCGTTCGAGCGCGCCGCATCGTACGCCCCCTGGTAATTTCGTTCTTCGAGCAGCCGTTCGAAGTCCTCCAGGAAGCCGGCGGGGACAAAGTTGCTGCGGCGCAGCCGCTGCAACTGCAGCACGATGAGGGCCATCATCACGAAGCTCAGCACGCCGATGAGGAAGCCCACAATCCCCGACGCACGCAACATCCAACCCACGAATGTCTCGGACGGGTTTCCGCCAGGCGTTGCGGCGGGGGGCTTGACGGAGCCGGCGTTCGCGGGGGCCGCCGGAGCTTTCCCGACCGGGGCGGGCTCGGCCGCCGGCAGCGGAGCGCGACTAGGGGGGCGAGTGGGCGGCAGCTCCTGAAACGCCTCGGCGTCGAGCGGCGAAATTCCGAGAACGCCCCCGAGCAGCCAACTGGCGATGATTGCCCACCTGATCGATCGACACGCTGCCCGCATGGCTCCGAATCCCTTCGCTCGCGCCTGAGGTCTCTGCGGTGCGACTCAAGCCGCTGCGGCGAGCGGGCGACACCGCTCCGATCACCGTGGAGTGCACGCATCCGTCAGAGTGCGCATCCTAAAAGGTTCGTCAGATGGATTCCAGAGGGCGTCCCATTTGCCGCAACCCCCGTCAGTTACCCGTTCCACTCAGTTTCTTGGCCCACGGACTATTGGGGTAGGACGCCAACAGCTTGCCTTCGGCATCGATGCCGCGCTCGGGAAATTGCACCGTCTTCCAAAGCCGCGACATGTGATACAGCGACTCGGCGTGGAAGCTCGACTCTCGGGCAAACAGCAAGTCGACGTGCAGGTAGGCCAGGACCGCCTCTTTGTTCCGATTTAACGCCTGCAGCGAATTTCCCTGCAGGACGTAGGCCTCCGCCTGGATTGCGGTCACGTCGGCCGGTGCTTTTGAAATGACGTCGTCCAGCACCTGCAATGCCTCGGTGTGCTTGGAGACGGCCGCTTCGGCCCGAGCTTTTCCGAGCATCGCTTCGAACTTACGCGCCTGCTCCGCCGGGGTGGCGCCGGCAGATCCGATGGCCTCGTCGAACATCTGAGCGGCTTGTTCATTCTGCCCTTCGCCCATCAGGATGCGGCCTTGTGCAATCTTCGCCGCCAGTTTGTAGTCGGGCGCGGGGGACTGCGCAAGTGCCTCGAACGCCGTGCGGGCCCCGGCGAAGTCACCCTTGGCCAATTTCACCTGACCGAGCAGATTGGTCGCCTCGTAAAACCGGAAGTGATCCGCCCCGACCTTGCGGAAGGCCTCCAGCAGAGTAATGGTCGCGTCCTGCTTCGACGCATCGGCGAGAGCCATCCGCGCATTGATGCGGGCGAGCACGAAGTCGAACTCGTGCCGCAACAGGTCGGACGGACTCTTGGTTTCGGCCTTGCTTTTGGTGACGCGCTGCAGCGCCGAGTCGAGACGACCCCCCGTCTCGTCGGTGATGCCAAGCTTCAAATCGGCCGTGGCGGCGTCCCAGTCGATACTTGCGATGTCGCTGGCGGGGACGGCGACCGCGTCGCCGATGGACGGCTTGATCGTCAGATCGGTCTTGGTGCCGCCCGTGATCTGGCCGGAGACGCGCGTGCCGTCACGACGGGTGATGGTGTCCGCGGCGGTCAGAGGAAGTGCCACACCCACGATTGCGCCCAGTGTCAGCGCCATCAGGAAACCGTCGCGTCGCATGCAAGATTCTCCGGCTCAGATTGTTGGGGCAGAGCGAGGGCAGTTCGGAAACGTATCGTCTTCTGGGGTTGTTGATTCAAGCGGGGACGGCAGCGCGACCTTTAAGTGGCTGCAGGGGGTTTCGGCTTCGGCTTTGCCGGGGCCGCCGCACCCGCTGCCGGAGCAGGCTTGGGTGCGGGTCGCGGAGCGGCGGGATTGGCGGTCCCTGCGGGCTTCGCAGCGGTTCCCGCCGGTTTGGCGGGGGCGGGGGCCCCCGCGGGTCGCGGCCGCGGCTTGGGCGCCGGAGCCGAGGTCAGGGGCGCGGCCATCGCGGGCGCTTCTTCGAGGGGAGCCACGGCGACTCCACCGAATCCCTCGGCATCCGAGTCGCGCCCGCCGGACTTGGACTTGGCCTTGAGGGGCGCTTTCTTGCCCCCCTTCATCACCATCCAGCCCACACCCCCCGCCGCAGCGAGGACGGTGACGCCCATCAGAATCATCGGCAGCGTGCCGTCTCCTGCAGGGGCGGCTTTAGTCTCCTTAGCCTTCGCCTTCTTGGTCGTCTTGACAGGGGTTTCCTCCGCGGCCACTTCCATCGGTTCGGGCGGGGGAAGCTCCGACTCCTTCGTTGCCTTGAGATCGACGATCGGTTTGCCGTTGTCTTTGAGAATCTCGTGATACAGCGTGTTGAACTCGTCGAACTGCTCCTCGGTGAGATCCTTCATCACGGTGACGGTCGCCACCAACTCCATCTCCGCCTTGTCCAACTCCTGGGCGCGCTTCTGGGTGCTGGTCTGTCCGAGACCCAACAGGCGCCGGCTCTTGGCCCCATTGATGCGCGATTCCAGCATCGTGGCCAGATACTCCGCCTTGCCCGATTCCAGTTGCTGCTGCAGGCGTACCCCCATGTTGCGCCAGCCCCACAGCTTCAATTCCGGGTTGCCATTGATGGCGACCAGGAGTTTGTCGAGGTCTCCGGTAGCGCCCCAATCCTGATACAGGTACGCCCCTTCGACCTGGGCACGCAGATCCTTCGGTCGCTCCTTCAAGACTTCTCCGAGATACTGTTCCCCCTGGGTGAAGTCTTTCTTCAGCCGGCTGCACCGCACCAGTCGCACCTTCACTCCGGGGATCTGGTCCGCCGGCACGAAGTCGGGCTGGGCTTCCGCCTTCTTCAGGATCTGTTCGAAGGCATTCCCCGCCTTCTTGAACGACTCAGTGGAGCGGGACGGGTCCTTATCGGCCGCCTCGCCCAACGCGAAATACGTCTCTCCGATCCAGCTCAGCGAACCAAAAGTCTGCCCTTCCTGCCGGGAATACAGATCATTCAGGAACGTTTCAAACGAGGTCATCAGGCTGTTGAAGCGTTCGGTCTCACCCGCTTCGCGAAACCGATCCAACTCCTCGCGGAGCAATTTCCCCAAACCGACATACAACTCCGTCACGTCGGACCCCGCGTCTGCACCGGCGATCTTCTCCAGCGTCGTCATGGTCTGTCGCGCTTCGTTCAACTTGCCGTTGCCGATGTAGGCTCGCAGCAGCAGCTTGTACGTTTCCGTTGCGAACAAGCGGCTCTGAATTCCACGCGCAGGACGCTTCGTTTCGTCGGCGACGGTGACCGCCTTGATGACCGACTGCGGATCATCCAGCAGCAGCTTGACGGCGTCGGCGTCTTTCCCGAGGCTAATCACGATTTGGGCCAGCGACATCTTGGCGGCGATCAGTTCCGGCGGCGCCGCCCCCTCCTTCGGTACGGTTGCACTGATCTTCGCGATCCCGTTCCGCAGCCGGGTGTCGGCCTCAACGCGCCACGCCGTCAGTTGCTCGGTGGACGGCTTTTCCTCGTCCTTGCCGCGACCCGCCGTCAAGTACGCTGTCCAGTAGGCCTGGCCGGCCGCCAATTGCGCCTCTGAGAACTTCGGGTCGGTATCGGGAACCTTGTTGTACCACTTCGCGGCCTCCGCCGGCTGCTTCAGGTCGCTGTAGATCTTGCCCAGATTCATGCGGGCGTCGTTGGCGCGATCACTCTCCGGCCACCGATCGGACAGCAGATTGCACGATCGAATGATGAACGACAGATCGGCTTCCTTGTCGGTCGACGATCCTTTCGCATCGTTGAATGCCTGAACGTAAGCCGCCATCGACAGGTAGGCGGCGTCCAGGCCGGTCGTTTCTTCTTCTTTGTCGACCGTCTTGGCGACGTATTCCCCGAGGATTGCGGCTTCGTAGTTGCGCCGCATCAGGAAATTGACGTAGGCGTACATGTAGCGCGCCATCGTCACGCTCTTGCCGTCGTCCTGAGGCGTCACGAGCCTGAGGGCGAGATCAAACGTATCAATCGCCTCGGTCATCTGCAGGCTCAGGTCCTGCTCCAGCTTCTTGATCTCCTCGGCGGGCTGCTTGGACTTCCGGGCGGCTTCAATCTGGTCCTTGGTGCTCTTGATCGTGTTGATCATCTGCCGTCCGAGGCCGAAGGCGGCGTCGAAGTTGTCGGGCTTCCGCTCGCGCCCCCCGATCTTGGTGCTCAGACGCTGAATCATGGCCAGCGACACGTCTTTGTACTCGCCGGGAAAGCGGTTGACTTGCGAGGCGGACTCGCGGGCTGCGCGCCAGTTTCGCTCCTTGTCGGTCTGGGGCAGTTCCCGCTGGTCTCCGAGCATTTCGTAGGCGCGGGCCACTTCCCAGCGCACGCCCAGACCGGTCCGGGTGCTGGCCTGTCCCCGGTTGTTTTTCAGCCATTCTTCTCCCAGGTCGACCACGAGCTGGTAGTCCCGCCGGGCGTCGGTGTTCAGCGAAATCAGCTTGAACTGCAGAGTCTGGTCCTTCAGACGCATCAGCGGTCCGTCGGTGCCAGGGTGCGAGAGCAGCTCGTTGTAGATCCCCTGGGCCTTCTGGATGTCGCCCATTTCCTCAAAGCATTTTCCCTGCCACAGCCGGGCGTAGAGTCCACCCACCTGGCTGCGGTAACGCTGATGCATTTCCTCGAACTGGTTGGCGGCCTCTCCCAGCAGGCGTTTGTAGTCGGCGCTGTCGAGTTCATAGGTTTGGGCGTCTTCGTACGTGCACAGGGCCAGATCCAGCATCGCCCGAATCATGTTCACTTCCGCCAGACCGCGGGCGGCGTACTTCTCTTTGTCGGTGGCCTGATCGATAAAGGAGCCGAACTTCTTCCACGATTCCGTGTGCTGCTTCAGCGCGGTGTCGAACACCTGACGGGCCTGGCCGATCAACTGCCGAGCCCGGACCTGATACTCGCCCTTCGCCCCCTGGTTGGCGGGGGCCTTGGACTGAATGATCTCCACCCGCGCCTTGCCGATGAGAATCTGCGCGCGCTCGGTATTGGCGTTGGCCGCCTGCGGATGACTGGGCGACTCTTTAACGAACTGTTCCAGGAACGCCAGCGCCTGATCGAGCTGTTCAATCTGTCGATCAGGGCTGCGGGTGATTCGCGAATTCTCCAGCAGCGTGACCGCCTTCTCGTACGGAATCAGCGCCCGGATGTCTTCCGGTACGGCCGGCTTCGTGGCCAACTGATCCAGGTACAAAAGCGCCATGTCGAAGTATTGGCGCTCCCGCAGTTGTTCGAGGAATTCCCGATAGGGTTCTTCCGCGGCCACAGGTCGCAAGCCGGCGTTCCAGCCGCTCACGGCCAACCACAGGGCGGCCCAGAATGCGATCCGTCGAGATGACATTGGCTCAGTCCGCTGATTCTGGAAATGACAGGCTTCCCGGCGCTCACTCCGCGGGAATCGCACGAAAACGGCATATTCACTCAGCATAGGCGCAAGGGACGCCGAATCGCAAGCGCCACATCGCCGCCGCCCGCGCCCCATGACGCTCCCGCAGTTGAGGCCATGCATTTCTTCCCGGGGACGGGTATTCTCAGCCGCACCCCTCTGGAGAAGACACGATGAACCCTCAGGCAAACCTGGTCCGCGTCTGGACGTTCTTGTTAGGGACGGCCTGCGTCTGCAACTTGGGTCCCAGGGCGATCGGCGCCGACCCTGCGCTGTCGGCGCAGGCGGATCTCTTCACGGAGGCCCCCTTCGCCAGTTGTCATGCCTCCACTCTCGCCGAGACCCCCCAGGGATTGGTCGCGGCATGGTTCGCCGGGAGTTACGAGAAACATCCGGACGTCGGAATCTGGGTCGCACGACGCATCGGCGGATCCTGGACCCCACCGGTGGAAGTCGCCAACGGCGTGCAGTTCAGCACTCCCGCCGGGGAAGTCCACCGCCACC
>JANRLN010000430.1:0-3846 GCA_033762515.1 Planctomycetaceae bacterium | reverse complement strand
CATCGGCAGCGGTGCGGGCGTCGAAGTCTAAAAACCCTTGTGACCAGCGCATGACACGTTCGTATGGTTCATAACACGCGCCGCTCTGCGACGTGAGAACGAACTCCGGCCGTGAGCTGGATCGCCCTAACGCGGCCGCTTTGCCAGCGAGAGCTTGCGGCGGGCGCGCTGCTGTGCGGCCGACTTGGCCTTGAAGCCTTCGTCGGTCGTGGGCACCACTTTCAAAGCGGCGTCGAGTTCCTGTTGCGCGGCTGCCGGCGAGAGGTCGCCGGCGTTGACGGCGTTGTTGGTCAGCAACGTAACTACGCCGCCGCGGACCTGCACAAACCCGCCGTCGATGAAGAAGTGCCGTTCGCCGCCGGATTGCGTGATCTTGAGTTCGCCGGTCCCCAGCCGTCCGATAAGAGGCAACCGCCCCGGCAGAATCCCGATGCCCCCGTCGTACAGCGGGAAACTCAAAGCAGACACCGTCTCGTCGAGAAGGGTCTTCTCGGGAGTCACGATGACGAGTCGGAGCGATGGTTCGGTGGGCATGGGAGTGGGCTTCAGGTGTGAGGCGTCGGGCGTCAGGCGTCAGGTAAGGAGTTGGGCATTTCCTGATGCCTGACCCCGGAAGCCTGACGCCGCTCTCATCACTTCACCGACGCGGCCATGCGTTCGGCCTGGGCGGCGGCTTCTTCAATGGCGCCGACGTACATGAACGCCGCTTCGGGCAGGTGGTCCCACTTGCCGTCGCAGAGTTCTTCGAAGCTGCGAATGGTATCGGCGAGGGGGGTGATGTTCCCCTTCTTGCCGGTGAAGGCTTCGGCGACGATGAACGGCTGCGACAGGAAGCGTTCGATCCGGCGGGCGCGGTGCACCACCAGCTTGTCTTCTTCGCTCAATTCGTCGATGCCCAGAATCGCGATGATGTCCTGCAGTTCGCGATACCGCTGCAGCAGTTTTTGCACGCGGCGGGCGACGGCATAATGGTGTTCGCCGACGATCTGCGGGTCGAGCACGCGGCTCGACGACGACAGGGGATCGATCGCGGGGTACAGGCCCTTTTCGGCGATCTTGCGTTCCAGATAGATGAACGCATCGAGGTGGGCGAACGCGGTTGCGGGGGCCGGGTCGGTCGGGTCGTCAGCGGGGACGTACACAGCCTGTACAGAGGTGATGGCCCCGCGCTTCGTCGACGTGATGCGTTCCTGAAGCGCCCCGAGTTCGGTGCTCAGGGTCGGCTGGTAACCCACCGCGGACGGCATGCGGCCGAGAAGGGCCGACACTTCCGAACCGGCTTGCGAGAACCGGAAAATGTTGTCGACGAACATGAGGGTGTCGGCTCCGGTGGCGTCACGAAACCATTCGGCCATCGTGAGGGCGGTCAGCGCGACGCGGAGACGGGCGCCGGGGGGTTCGTTCATCTGACCGAAGACCATCGCGGTCTGCTCGATGACGGCGCGATCGGTGCTGCCGATCTTGGTTTCCTGCATTTCCAGCCAGAGGTCGTTCCCTTCACGGGTTCGTTCTCCGACGCCGGCGAACACCGAGTACCCCCCGTGAGCACTCGCGATGCGGGCGATAAGTTCCTGCAGAATCACGGTCTTACCCAGACCGGCGCCGCCGAACAGGCCCGCCTTGCCACCGCGGACGAACGGAATCAGGAGGTCGACCACCTTGATCCCGGTTTCGAAGATCTCGGTCTTCGAGCTGAGGTTTTCCAGCAGCGGCGGATCGCGGTGGATCGGCCAGCTTTCCTCGCACTTCACCTCGCCGCGACCGTCGATCGGTTCGCCAAGGAGGTTGAAGACGCGTCCCAGGGTCTCTTTGCCGACCGGCACGGTCACCGGCTTCCCGGTGTCGACGACTTCCATTCCGCGGACCATGCCGTCGGTGGAGCCGAGGGCGACGCACCGCACGCGACCGCCGCCAAGGTGCTGCTGCACTTCGCCGGTGACCTTAACGTGCGTCCCCTTGATCTGGGAATCGATCTTCAGGGCGTTGTAGATGTCGGGCAGGTGGCTCTCATCAAACTCGGCGTCAAAGGTCGAGCCGATGATTTGGGAGACGCGGCCGTTGGATGTCATGTATAAACCTCGGTTTAGAGAGGGAATAGCGAGTAGGGAATAGCGAGTAGCCAGAAATCAATCGGAACTGTCGCCAAGAGACCGGCGCAATCCTGTTAGCATTCGCCCTACTTCCTCGACTCGACTCTCCAGTTCGCGATATTGCTGTTCGTTTAAGTAATCCAAGCGTCGTGCGATGACGATGTGCGTATCAAGTTCCGTCAAGGACCCTGTAGCGATCCACAGGAAATTCAAGAACCCGTTTGTTGTCCCACGTCCGCGCCCCTCAGCGATATTTGCAGCGACCGAAACGGCTGCACGTTGCAGTTGGGACGTCAGACCAAATCGTTCGTCTCTCGGAAAGCCTTTCGTTGCCGCATAGCAGGCAATACTCAGTTCGACTGCCTTCTGCCAAACGACCAGATCACGATGACTGCTGACTGACATCGCAGTACCTGACGCAATCCAATTTGTGTGTTTCCGCAGCTACCTCTTCTCTGGCTATTCGCTATCCCCTACTCACTATTCGCTCTTCACCTATTCCAACGCCGCGGCGCCCCCGATGATTTCGCTCAATTCCGACGTGATCTGCGACTGCCGAGCCCGGTTGTAACTGGCCTTGAGGGTGCTGATCATCTCCCCGGCGTTTTCCGTGGCGCTCTTCATGGCCACCATGCGGGAGATCTGTTCGCTGACGGCCGCATCCAGGAAACACTTGAAGAGTCGCGCCTTGAAGGAGGCGGGGACGATCTCTTCCAGGATTTCCTGCGGCGACGGCAGGAACTCGTAGTCAACTTGCCGCCCCTGAGCCGCTTCAGCGCCGGGAAGCTGTCCGATCGGGAGCAGCGTTTCCACAATCGCCCGCTGCCGCGACATCGATTCAAACTTCACATAGGCCACGTCGAGCCGGTCGAGCGTCCCGGCGATGTAGCCGTCGATGAACACATTGGCGAGGGCTTCCACTTCGCCGAACGTGGGCTTGTCTTCAAATTTGGTGTAGGTGACGTCCATCGGCTGCTTCTGGAACCGGAAGAAGTTGATCCCCCGCTTTCCAGAGACTTCCAGCCGCAACTTCACCGCGTTGCGATCGACTTCCCGCAGACGTTGCTGCGTGACGCGCAGCACGCCCGCGTTATAGCCGCCGCACAAACCGCGGTTCGACGTGAGGACCAGCAGCGTTGCGTTCTTCACAACCGGATGCGGCACCAGCAGCGGATGGGTGATCCCCGATTCCCCCGCGACGTTCGCCAGCGTCGCCGACAGGTCAGCGACGATCTCGGAGATCTTGCGCGTGTACGCGGCGGCCTGCGTGGCGCGGTCCATGGCCTTCTTGAAACGGGCCGTGGCGACCAGCTCCATCGTCCGCGTGATCTTGCGGATATTGCGGACGGCTTTCAGCCGCTTGACGATCGCTCTTGCTTTGGCCATGAATCACTCGGGAGAGATCCGCGGGGCGTGATCCCGCGGCTTCTGGGGATTCAACACAGGGAACAAACCGGACGGTGACGAACTACCTGGAGGACTGGGCTTCCCAACGCTTGACGAACTCTTCAAGGGCGCTGACGAGTGCCTTCTCGGTTTCGGCGTCGAGGGTTCCGGTCTGGATCAGCGCGTCGCGAACTTCACTCTTCTCTTCACGGACGAATTGCAGCAGCATTTTCTCGGCTTCCTGGACGCGGTTCACGGGAACCTTGTCGAAGTAACCCTTGCCCCCGGCAAAGATGCTGATCACCTGGTCGGCGAAGTGCAGCGGCTGGAACTGCGGCTGCTTGAGCAACTCCACCATGCGGTAGCCGCG
>JANRLN010000429.1:0-3614 GCA_033762515.1 Planctomycetaceae bacterium | reverse complement strand
CGTCGCGACCTGCTGGACCAGCTCGCGCGGGTGCAGCGCGGCGACGTTGGCTGGAGGCGCGTCGGCGGAACGCTGATCGGTTGGATGGCGGCGATCACGTGTCAGGCGGTTCTCGCGTTCGCCTGCGGAGCGGACGGGCTCGATTGAGTTGCCATGTGCGTCAGGAACCTGATGCGTTAATCTTGGCGGCCTGACAACACCCTTGCGATCGACCACGCGCTCACTCGGAAAGCACTCTCATGGCCTGGATGCCCGATCCGCTCGCGGAATGGATTGAAACCGATGGTCGCGGCGGCTACGCGATGGGGACGGTGTGCGGTCGCCGCATGCGGCGTTATCACGGGTTGCTCGTCGCCGCCGCCGCACCGCCGACCGGGCGGGTGATGCTGGTGAACGGCTTTGACGCCTGGCTGGATGTCGATGGGCAGGAGATTCCCATCTCGACGCAGCTCTATACCCCTTATGTCGTGGCGCCCGACAACAATCGCTGGCTGGACGAGTTCACCACGCGCCCATGGCCGACCTGGCACTTTCGGTTGCCGGATGGAAGCCGCGTCCGCCAGGAACTGTTCATGCCCCGCGGGCGGACGGCGGTCGTCCTGCGGTGGAGAAAACTGGATTCGAGTCCTGGAGAACCACTACGGCTCCACTTGCGTCCCTTTCTGTCCGGGCGCGATCATCATTCGCAGCATCATGAGAACCCCAGTTTCCAGTTTTCTCCGCAAACCTCTCCGAGTTGCTGGACGTGGCAAACCTATCCGGGATTGCCGCAAATCGTCGCTTGCACGAACGGCCGTTTTCGCGAACAGCCGCTGTGGTATCGCAATTTTCTCTACGAGCATGAGCGGGAACGCGGGCTCGACGACCTGGAAGATCTCGCCACGCCGGGGGTGTGGACCTGGAACCTGTCGACCTCGGATGCCGTGCTCGTCTGGACGACCGACCCCGCGACGCTGCATGACGGCGGAACGAACTTCGATCCCATCGATCTGGTGCAGCGCTGGGCGGGCGCTGAGTCGACGCGACGCGCGCAGTTGACCCCGCATCAGCGGAGCAGCGAGACCTATCTTGTTCGCGGGCAACACCGCGAGACGATTGTCGCCGGTTATCCCTGGTTCACCGACTGGGGCCGCGATACGTTCATCTCGCTGCGGGGGCTCTGCCTGGCGACCGGCGATCTTGCCACAGCCGGTGCGATTCTCGACGCCTGGTCGGGACTGGTCTCCGAAGGGATGCTCCCGAATCGCTTTCCCGACGCCGGTGAAGAGCCGGAGTTCAACTCGGTCGACGCCTCGCTGTGGTACATCGTGGTCGTACGCGAGTACCTCGACGCCTGCCGCGAACAGGGACTCGTCGTGGCGCCGGCTCGCGTCTCCCGCCTGATGGGGACGGTGCACGCCATCATCGCCGGCTACGCCGCGGGGACGCGCTATCGGATCCACCTCGATGACGACGGCTTGATCGCGGCCGGAGTTCCCGGCGTACAACTCACCTGGATGGATGCAAAAGTCGGCGACTGGGTGGTCACGCCGCGCATCGGCAAGCCGGTGGAAATTCAGGCGCTGTGGTTGAACGCACTGGCGGCCTTTCCTGAGGCCCATCCGTCGGCAGGCGCCTGGCTGGCGCGTGGGCGAGAGAGCTTCCGCGAGCGGTTCTGGAACGAGCAGACCAACTGCCTGAACGACGTTGTCGATGTGGACCACGTCCGCGGTCAGGACGACGGCAGCATCCGTCCCAACCAGCTTTTCGCAATGGGAGGGCTGCCGCTGTCGTTACTCTCCCCGGAGCAAGCCGAGCAGGCCTTGCAGGTCGTCGAAGAGCACTTGCTGACGCCGCTGGGGATGCGGACGCTGTCCCCGTCGTCGCCGCTCTACTGCGGGCGGTATCAGGGCGATGTGCGTGCGCGCGATGGAGCCTATCACCAGGGAACCGTTTGGCCCTGGCTCATCGGCGCGTTCGTGCTGACCTGGCTCAAGGTTCGCAGCGACACGCCGGAGAACCGCCAGCGCGCACGGCAACAGTTCCTGGCCCCGCTGGAGCGTCACCGGCGCGAAGCCGGACTCGATCACATCTCAGAGATCGCGGACGCCGACGCTCCCCACACCCCACGAGGCTGCCCGTTCCAGGCCTGGTCGCTGGGCGAATACGTGCGACTCGACCTGCAGATTCTGCGTACCTAAGGATCGCTGTCGGCGGCAGTGTGACACAGCCCCTTGGATTCAGTAGATCAATTGCCATGGCCAAAGACATTCGGGAGGTGCGTGAGTTAGTGATCGAGATTGCCCGCACCACGGGTTTTGGCTACACGCGGATCGTTGGCGAGCTTCGCAAACTGGGCATCAAACAGGTGAGTCGGCAGACGGTGCGGAACATTCTCAAGGAAGAGGGGATCGAGCCCGCGCCGGATCGGACGTCCGACAAATGGAGCAACTTCCTCGAACGGCACAAGAACACCCTAGGGGCCTGTGACTTCTTCTCGGCGAAAGCGGTCACGGCTCGCGGGATCCAGAACCTGTACTGCCTCGCATTTCTCTGCATGGAAACGCGAGAAGTCATCGTGTCCTCGTCGACCCGGCATCCCAACTCGGCATGGGTGAAATGGCAAACCGAGGTCTTCATCGAGCAGACAGCGAATCGGACGGAGAAGCCGTCCATCGTGATGCACGACCGGGACACGAAGTTCACCAAGGAGTTCGTAGCAGCGCTGAAGGCGAAAGGAATTCGAACGAATGCCCTGCCTGTGGCGTCACCGAATCTAAATGGCCGGGTGGAACGCTTCATCCAAAGCATCAAACGCGAATGCCTGGCGAAGTTCATCCTCTTCGGTAGCCGCCACCTGGACCACATCGTTCGCGAGTGGGTGGCCTACTACAACACGCGACGCTCACACATGGTCCGTGAACACTTGCCCCCAGTGCGGGAGCAGCCCAAGGATGTGGTTCAAGTGGACCGGGATCAAGTCGTCGTTCGCTCGTATGTTGGGGGGCTGGTGAAATCGTTCGAGAGGCGGGCGGCTTAACCCTTACTCTCGGATTGCGGCCGAGCGCTTGGGGCATCCGAGAACGCCGTCGACGTCTCGGGACAGAAGTGGGCCGCGCTGTCCCGCATCTGGCGACTCACGCCCGTTGATCAATGAACTGGGATTCATCTTTGGCCTCGATGTGCTCCCAGCTCTGCCGGTTCATCTCGGTAGAGGATGGGTAGAAGTATGTATCACGTCAGACACGCAGGAACAGCGGCTTGTCAGCCTGCCTCGCGGCTTCCCATAATCATCACGTCGTGTTGCTCAACGTTCCGTCGGAACTCTTGCAATGCCCGCATTCTCCACCGAACGGCAATTGCTACTCGGCCTGCTTGCCTTGCAGAATGGGTTCATTTCTCGCGACCAGCTCGTTGCCGCTTTCGGTCTGTGGACAGGTGACAAATCGCGGGCGCTGGAATCGATCCTGGTCGATCAGAAGGCACTGGATGCGGCCAGCCGTGACTTACTGGCTGCTCTGGCCGAACGACATTTAGCCCAGCACAATCAGGACCCGGCCCAAAGCTTGGCGGCGCTGAGTTCGGTCGCATCCGCGCGCTCTCAGCTGGCGCAACTCGGGGATGCAGATCTTTCC
>JANRLN010000428.1:0-21139 GCA_033762515.1 Planctomycetaceae bacterium | reverse complement strand
TCATCGCCTTAGAAGCCCTGGTGCGCATGAAATTGACCGCCTTTCGACGGAAAGACCAAGTCCATTTGCTGGATATGCTCGATCTGGGTCTGATCGACGCAACTTGGCCTGCCCGTTTCCCACCGGAACTGGCCGAGCGCTTGCAGGAACTGTTGGATACGCCGGAGGGCTGAACACTCACGGACAATGCACACAACGGTCAAATGGGTGTCTCAATGTGCTCGACCAGCGGCAGCCGAGCGTCGTCTGGTCAGCATTGGAAGAACTCGAACCATGGCGATTCGCGATCTGCCGCCGATTACTCCTGATCCCGTCATCGAAGCCTTCAAGAAGGATGTGGACCGCACCCTGTTGCGAGAGAACCTCAAACGTACGCCGACCCAACGGTTGGAGGCGCTGATGGGAATGCAAAAGTTCAGCGACGAAGCGGAGCAAGCCATGCGGGCAGCGAGGCCCCGGCGATGACGGATCTGGTGCCGATTCTCAAGGCTTTGCAGAACGCCGGTGTGGAATTCATTGTCGTGGGTGGGGTGGCAGGAAACGCGCACGGGGTGGGTCGCCTCCCCGAGGACGTCGACATTGTCTAATCGCGGACGCCCGAAAACCTCGAGCGAATTGCCAACCGGTAGCGCCCCTACCTGCGAAGTGTTCCCGCTGGATTGCCATTCCGGTGGGATGTGGAAACCCCGCGGCGCGGGTTCAATTTCATCCTGATGACTGATTTGGGGCCGATGGATCTGTTTGGCGAAATCACTGGCGGCGGCACATTCGAGGAACTGAGATCTTTCGTCGTGGTGATGGAGCCATTCGGGATACCGAGTCCAGTCCTGGACCTCGATCCACTGATCCGAGTCAAACGGGCGGCTGGTGGGCCGAAGGATCTAATGGACGTCGCCATTCTCGAGGCGCTGCTCGAAGAGCGCATGCACGGGCACGATTCCAAGGAGTGAGCCACGCTCTTGAGTCGAATGACGCAAGACTTCGGCTTCCCCTTGATTCCCCGGAACCTTTTCGCGAAAACCATGTCGGTTTCTGTCAGAAATCGCATGCGGCTTGCGCCCCGCGGCGACGGAAACTTGACCAATGACCAACACGGATGCCCCGATGTCCACGGACGATGCAACTCCCGCTCCCGCCGCTCCCCGGAACTTCATTCACGACATCATCGACGAGCACAACCGGACGGGGCGCTTCGAGGGGCGGGTGCATACGCGGTTCCCTCCCGAACCGAATGGCTACCTGCACATCGGCCATGCGAAGTCGATCTGTCTGAACTTCGGGCTGGCGAAATACTTCAACGGCAAGTGCAATCTCCGGTTCGACGATACGAACCCGACCAAAGAAGACCAGGAGTACGTCGACTCCATCATGGACGACGTCCGCTGGCTCGGGTTCACCTGGGACGGCCTGTACTACGCCTCCGATTTCTTCGAGCAGATCTATCAGTACGCTGAGCAGCTCATCGAGAAGGGGCTGGCCTACATCGAGAGTGCGCCGGTCGAGAAGATCCGCGAACTGCGCGGCAACCTGACGCGTCCCGGCGAGAATAGCCCCGATCGGGAGCGCCCCGCTGCGGAAAGCCTCGACCTCTTCCGCCGGATGCGCGCCGGAGAGTTTCCCGACGGCACGTATGTGCTGCGGGCCAAAATCGACATGGCCCACCCCAACATGAACATGCGGGACCCCCTGCTCTACCGCATCCGCCACGCCGAACATCACCGCACCGGCGATACGTGGTGCATTTATCCGTTGTACGACTTCACGCACGGCTACTGCGATTCGCTCGAGCGGATCACCCACAGCATCTGCACCCTGGAGTTCGAGAACCATCGGCCGCTCTACGACTGGTTCATCGACGTCCTCGACCTCTATCATCCGCAGCAGATCGAATTCGCGCGGCTGAATCTCACTTACACCGTCATGAGCAAGCGCAAGCTGCTGGAACTGGTGCAGGCGGGCACGGTGCGCGGCTGGGACGACCCGCGGATGCCCACCATCGCCGGCATCCGTCGCCGCGGTTACACCCCCGCGGGGATGCGGGCCTTCTGCGAAGAGATCGGCGTCACCAAGTTCAACGGACTGACCGATCTGTCGGTGCTGGAGAACGCCATCCGCGCCGACCTCAACAAGGTGGCCCCCCGGTATATGGCGGTGCTGAACCCGCTCAAGGTGGTCCTCACGAACTATCCCGAAGGCCAAGTCGACGCACTCGACGCCGTCAACAATCCCGAGGACGAATCTCAGGGAACGCGTAAGGTCCCCTTCTCGAAGGTCCTGTACATCGAGCAGGACGACTTCATGGAAGACCCGCCCAAGAAATTTTTCCGCCTCGCCCCCGGCCGCGAAGTCCGCCTGCGTTGGGGCTACTTCATCACTTGCCAGGAAGCGGTCAAAGACGCCGACGGCAAGGTCATCGAACTCCGCTGCACCTACGACCCCGCCACCCGCGGCGGCAACGCCCCCGACGGCCGCAAGGTGAAGAGCACGATCCACTGGGTCTCGGCCGAGCACGCATTACCCGCGGAAATCCGGCTGTACGACAAGCTGTTCACGATCGAAAACGTCGCCGACATCCCGGAAGACGAGGACTGGAAGACCTACCTCAATCCGCAGTCGGAAGTCATCACTCTCGACGCGAAGCTGGAGCCTGCGCTGCAAGGCCACCCGGCAGGCTTCACCTGCCAGTTCGAACGCCTGGGGTATTTCTGCGTCGACAAAGACAGCACGCCGGAACGGCTGGTCTTCAACCGGACGGTGACCCTCAAGGACGAGTGGGCGAAGCTGCAGAAGAAGGGGGAGTAGGCGGGAGTCGATTCCCGACAGGTTCACATGCAGCTCACCAGCGAATTTGCCGCAGTGACGGAAGCTCTTTCGATCGCGCAGATTCCCTATGCCGTTTGCGGTGGGATCGCCGTGGTGATTCACGGATTCGCGCGGACCACGCGCGATATCGACCTGCTGGTGCTGGAAGCAGATCTGGAACGAATTCTGGTGTGTGTCCGAGGGTTAAACTACAATCTGGACGGTGGCCTGATTCCGCTGGGATTCGGTGAACCGTTCGAACGCAACGTCTATCGTGTGTCAAAGGCCGAGGGGCGCGACTTGATGTCGCTCGATCTGGTGCTGGTGAACCCGTTGTTGCAACGCGCCTGGGAGACCCGCGAGCGATACACCTGGCAAGGGCGCGAAATCGACGTGGTATCGCGTTTGGGCCTCGGGGACATGAAGCGGCTGTCGGGTCGACCGCAAGATCTTGTGGACTTGGAACGCCTGGGAATTCGTGACGATGACGCCGCCAACTCCCCCGCCGGTTGACATGTCCCCGGAGGGGATCGCGCGGCGGCTGGCCGAACTCGACGACCTCTACGAATTCTGGAAGTCGATCCGCACGGCGGCGCGCGTTCCGGCGGGAACTGAGACACGCATTGAGACCTGCCGCGAACCTGTCCATCCGCCGCCGGAGTGATGCCGGCATCGTGGCGACGAACGTCGCCATTGCCCTCGAATCGCAGGTGTTGGCATTGTTCCCCGCGAGCCACTGTGATGAAATCGACGGAGTCGGGACTGCACTTAGCGACAGGGAATCGAACGAGGATTGGCTTTCCGGAGACTGCAGCATGCCCTTGCCGATGAAGACGCTGAAGGAAGCTTCGATCGAATTGGGGATCCCCGAGAAGGAGATCCGGGCGATGATCGACATGCGCAAGATTCGCGCGGTCTGGCGGAAGAACCAGTTGACGATCGCCCCGGATGAGATCGGCAAAATCAAACGGCTGAGAAAGTCGCTCCCCGAATCGGCCCTGCCGTCGACTCCGGCCCCGCCCAAGGCGCCCCCGGCTGCTGCTGCCAAGGGACCGGCGGCGAACAAGGGACCGGCCGTGAAACCCGCCCCGACAAGCGGCGCGGCCCCCAGCCGTCCGGCCTTGAAGCTTCCCCCCCCGCCGCCGCAATGAGGCTGGGTCAAGCTCCGTCAGCGCCGGCGTCGGCAGTCTCCTCATCCCGCAGCAGCTCTCGGAGCATCGACTGCCGCCGGGTGAGGAACAGGTGCGAGATCTGGAAGTGGTCGGTCTCTTCGTAACGGACCGAGTCGATTCCTCGCGCTGAGAATTGATAGATCGTCGCGTCGGGATAGGCCATCACGATCGGGGAGTGCGTGGCGATGATGAATTGCGACCCGGCCTGGATCAGGTCGTGCATCCGCGTGAGGAAGCTGAGTTGCCGCTTGGGGGAGAGCGCTGCCTCGGGTTCGTCCAGAAGGTAGACGCCGTTGCCACGAAAGCGATTGACGAAGAGCGAGAAGAATGACTCGCCGTGTGATTGATTGTGTAGCGATACTCCGCCGTAGCTGCTGCGGACGCCGAGTTGATCGATTTCCGTTGCCACGTTGTAAAAGCTCTCCGCACGCAGAAACCAGCCGTCGCTGTTCCGCACGGGGTTGGGACCACGGGCGATGGTGAGAGCCTGCCACAGATCGGAATGGGTGTCCTTGGTCGAGAACTGAAAGTTCCGGCTCCCCCCTTCCGGGTTGAACCCGTCGGCGACGGCGATCGCTTCCAGCAACGTCGACTTGCCGCTGCCGTTCTCGCCGATGAAATACGTCGCCTTCGGATGCAGTTCGAGCCGCTCCAAGATGGCGATGGCGGGGATGGTGAGGGAATAATCGTCTGGCGAGATGCGCGATTTGTCGAGGGTAATGAAATCAAAGAACGGGGCAGGCATGGGCGGCGTCCCAATGGCGGAGGCAATCAGGATTTCCGTTGACCATCGAGCCGCGCAACAAATTCCGCATGCTCCGGCGACGCGACCCCCTGCTGCACCACCGCCAGAACCCGCGCTAGATCTCCCTTGAGGAGCGCGGTCACGTCCAGCCACAGCCCTGGATACACGCGACTGTGGATGACCCCGTCCGCATCCGGCGACACTCGATGGTACTCCCCCTCCTGCAGCACAAACCAATAGAAATCCTCGGCGATGGTTTCCCAAACGAGGTATTCGAGCACACCGTTGCGGCGGTAGATCTCGAATTTCAGTTGCAGGTCGGTAACGGCAGTCGAATCGGCCACTTCCACCACCAGTTCGGGCGCTCCGTCGACATACCCGCTGCGGTCCGTTCGTGACTCCCCGCCATATTCCGGTCGGATCCGCAGAACGCAATCAGGCTCGGGATCGTTGTCAGCGTCGAGTACGACAGTCGCGCTCCCTGACCCCTGGCAACCCCGCGTTGCGGCAACGTAGTGACCCAACCAAGCCACCATGTGTCCCTGAGGTTCGCCGTGAAAAGTGAGGGGAATCGGCTGCGGCATCTGAACTCGTTGTTCCAGCCGTTCGATGCCACGCGGATTTCCCCCGCGAGCGACGAACTCATCGACTCGGCGGTAGAACTCTTCGCGGTCCAGTCGCTGCCCTGAAAACAGCAGCGGCGGTTGATCGGCCTGAGCAAGCGTCGCCATCGCCGCGGTTCCAAAACAAGTTTGGTGGGTCTCAACGGCTCAAATCACGTCGACAAACAGTTCTCCCACCGGAATCGTCAACCCTGGCAGATGCGGCTCACCCGACGGCGTCGCCGATTGGGCGAACAGTTTCGGCTCTGCGTCCGGACGGTAGACCGTCACCGTCTGTTGATGAGGAGCGATGATCCAGACAAGAGGGATGTTCGCTCCCAGATAGATGTCAACCTTGGTATCGATATCCTTCTGGCGGTCCGAAGGTGAGAGAATCTCGACAGCCAGGATTGGCGGGCCGTCGAAGACCACCTTGCCGCCGTAGCGGTACAGCGGCGTGTCTTTGGGAACGAACGCCGCATCAATCCCGACGATGGAATCCTTCGGACCCATAATCCGAAAACCCGCGTCGCCCCCCACGAGTGTGCCGATCAATTCCGATTGCGAGCGATACCACTGTTCCAGGAAAAACGCGACCTTCATCAGGACGGAACTGTGCCACGGATTGCGATACGTCATTTTCCGCTCCCACAGCTCGCCTCGAATTAGCATGCGTTCCACATCCCGCCGGTCCCGCAGGGAGAGAAATTCATCAACGGTCATGCGGCGTGGCGGCGAATCGACGGACATGGGAACACTCCGAAAACGCAGAAGCCCAGGGATCGCGATCCCTGGGCTTCATGGTGACATCTGCGGAACTCGTGAGTCAAGACGCGATCTTACCGCTGCACGCGGGCCGAGCCCCCTTGGCGAGCGGATCGACTTCCAGCAGCTTGACTTTAGGAGACGCTAAAACGGCTCCTCTTCACTGGCTACTCCCACCACGCCATTGGCGGCGACGACGCTTTCGATTTCAGCGAGGACTTTGTCCCAGCCGGTCACGCTCCGGTGCGCATTGAGATAAAGATCTCTCAAGAGCTGCAACCATTCCTTGTCGCTTTCGGAATCAGCGTCGACAGTGACCGACTTGTCGAAAACAAGCACTCCCTCTCGATTCCGAATCTCCGCGAGAAACCAATCCGGATCAGAGGGTGGTGACGTGAAGGCAACCCGCAAGGACGAGTTCGGAAGAATAACCCTGTAACACGTTCCAGGTCCATTTCGATCACGTTGCCACTGAACCTCATCCTTTTCCGACCGGTGGAGGAGCTGCGTCAAGATTTCCATCAACTTGCTGTCTGGGATCATCATTCGCCACCCTCCGTTGCTGCAAACGGGCCGTGCAAGTTATCGATAGCCGATGCAAGGGAGTGATGAAAGGGCCCCCATTTTGCTCTGCTGTTCTTTGACAGGCCTTGTCCGGCACCTGCGGCTTGCTGAAACGTCTGCTCCCATTCTCTCAGTCGCTCAATTTTATCGAGAAAGTTATCCCCCAACTCGGGATTCGCCACTCGCAGCAATATCAACTGACCGGCAATGTCTGCGCTCCGAAATGCGGCAGCTTCATATTTCTCGGCCTGGACGTAGATCTTAATCTCCGAAACGAATCGATGACATGTCGAGATCACAAATCGGACGTATTCGTGGCGAGCGCGTTCGGCGGTTGCCAACGCCGCATCTCGCGCCGCTTCGGCCGCTTTCTTGGCACCCCGAACCTGAACCCATGTTAACGCCAAGCCGATCAACGTCGCGATTGTCCCCACAACTCCGAAAACGGTTGCGAAGTCGACCATCCACGGATGAAGCACCGAGTCGGCGAGTAGCAACATTGGTCTTAGACCTCATTGCAACAAGAATCACCGCTGCACGCGGGCCGAGCCTCCCTTGGCGAGCGACTCGACTTCCGGCAGCTTGGCCATTGTCACGTCGCCGGGGAACGTCGTCAGCAGCGCGCCGTGCGCCCAGCCCAGACGCAGGGCCTGGTCGGGAGTCTTGCCCGTGAGGAGACCGTAGAACAGGCCCGCGGCGAAACCGTCGCCGCCGCCGATGCGATCGACCACGTCGAGTTGGCAGGTGGGGCTGACGTAGGTCTGGCCGTCGAGCCACAGCACCGCGGCCCAATCGTGGCGGTTGGTCGAATGGACTTCGCGCAGCGTCGTGGCGACCATCTTCACGTTGGGGAACTTCTTGACGGCCTTTTCAATCAGATTGAAGAAGTTCTGTGGATCGAGCTTCGAGGCGTGTTCCACGTCCTGACCTTCAATCCCCAGACCCTTCTGCAGGTCTTCCTCGTTGCCGACGAGGCAGTCGACATGCTTGACGATGTCGCTGATGACCGCCTGTCCCTTGGCGTCGCCGCCGATGGAAGACCACAGCTTGGCGCGGTAATTCAGGTCGAACGAGGTGACCGCTCCCTGGGCCTTGGCGGCCTGCATCCCCTCGATGATCGTCTGCGAAGTCGTCTCCGACAGGGCGGCGAAGATCCCGCCCGAATGGAACCACTTCACGCCGCCGGCCATGATCGTCTTCCAGTCGAAGTCCCCCGGCTTGAGCATCGCCCCGGCTTCGTTGGCGCGGTTGTAGAACACGACCGGGGGCCGGACCCCCTGACCGCGGTCGCTGTAGACGGTGGCGATGTTGGGGCCGCGGACGCCGTCGTGCTTGAAGTGCTTGTAGAAGGGCTTGACCCCCATCTCCCGGACGCGCGCCTGCACCAGTTCACCGATGCCGTTGTCGACCATCGCCGAAGCGACGCCGGTCTTCAACCCGAAGCAGTCGCTCAAGTTCGCCGCGACGTTGTATTCTCCGCCCGACACATGAATGTCGAACGTCTTCGCCTTGCGAAAGGGAATGATCCCCGGATCGAGCCGATGAACCAGGGCTCCCAACGACAGAAAATCCAGCTCACACGCGTCTTGGCGAACGTTCAAGGATGACATGGAATGCTCAGGGGTTAGTGGATAGGGAATCGTGGTTAGTGAATAGCAAATGCCGGGGACGAAGAGGGAATAGCCACGCAATTCGACAGCAAGGAGCCAGGCGCTCTGTCTGCATTCTGACTCTCAACCTTCAACTCTCAACTCTCAACTCTCAACTCTCAACTTTTCTCAAATCGTCACCGATCCGAAGCCGCCGTCGACGACGATGTTTTGACCAGTGACGAACGACGCGGCTTTGGGGGACGCCAGCCAGACGGTGGCGCCGCCGAGTTCTTCCGCCTTACCGAAGCGAGCCATCGGCGTGTGGCCGATGATTTGCTGACCGCGGGCCGAGTAGCTGCCGTCGTCATTGAACAGCAGTTTGCGATTCTGTTCCGCAGGAAAGAAGCCGGGGCTGATCGCGTTGACGCGGACCCCCTTCGTCGCCCATTCCCGCGCGAGGAACATGGTCAGGTTGATGACCGCCGCCTTCGCCGCGGAATACGCGACCACGCGGGACAGCGGAATCATCCCCGACATCGAAGCGATGTTGATGATGCTCCCCTTCCCCGCTGCGATCATCGTTTCGCCGAAGACCTGGCTGGGGAGCAGTACGCCGCCGACCAGATTGAGATCAAAGACCTCATTCCAGGCCGCTTGAGGCAGCTTGCAGAAGTCGCTTCCCGGCGGCAGCGTCGCATCGGGTTTGTTCCCCCCGGCTGCGTTGACCAGGATTGTGATTGGCCCCAGTTGGGCGGCGATGGCGTCGCGAGCGGCAATCAACGATTCGCGGCTCATGGCATCGGCGGTCTGAAACATCGCGGTTCCGCCCGAGCCTTGAATCTGGGCGACCCGTTCCTGCCCCCGCTCAGCGCTGCGGCCGACGATCGCAATCCTGGCACCGGCTTTACCCAAGGCCTGCGCCATCGCGCCGCCGAGAGCCCCGGTGCCGCCAATCACGACGGCCACCTCGCCGGAGAGATCGAACAACTGACTGGTCATGGAGTTACGTCTTATTGGCTGAATCGAACCTGGGTGCGGAAGTGCGATATTCTAACGGCGCCCCTTGCTGGACGGCAGCGAACGCGCCGACGATTTCTGCGTCAGCGCTGACGTGGGCATCCTGTTCCGGGTGAACAAGCCGTTTTGGGATCCTTTGGTTGGGCGCGACCTCGGGGTGCCTGGCTTGAGCTTGGCAGCTTCGTCGTTCCAAGGCTTCCGGGACAGCGCTGGTGTAGTGCCCACGCGGCCCATCCTCGTTCCAGCTGCACCCTCAATTGGCCATCCCGCCAATGGCCGATTGGCCATTGGCGGGATGGCCCGGGATGACTTCACGCAGCCAGTTCGTCACCTCCTCGACGCGTTCCGCAGACTGACTGGCGATATCGGACACATTCCAGGGATCTTCGGGCTGCAGAAACCGCTGAACCCCACTCATATCCTTCGAGCCTGTGGAGAACGCGTCGGCGAAAACCACTTGATCCTCCGGCGTCCAGACGGAACAGGCTGCCTCGTCGCTGCGGGTAACGGCCATGTCCCTCACCCCGGGGACAGACCCGCGAATGACGGGCCACAAACTGTGGCCGCCGGTCGGGCTCCTCGCGGGAATCCTCAACCAATCGAGCACCGTCGCCCCGAGGTCGCGGGGCTGCACGATCGCCGCCGATCGCCCCGGTTCCCAGGAACGTGCCTGCCCGGACGGCGAATGTTCCCACAGCACCCACGGAGCCTGAATGCGGCTCGCTTCTAGGCCCGCCAAGACCGGTGCGCGACGCATCGCCGGTAACCACGGCCAACCGGCGAGACCCAGCGCCTGCACCAGCACCGGGGCAGTTCGCTCGCGCACGGTTGTCAGCAGTTCCCCCAGCCAATGGTCCATGAGCGAGAGGTACGCCGCTCGTATCGCCGGATGAAGCAGGATGTCTGCGTCTGACAACGACTGCCAGTCGATCCCATCTTCGGCGAACTCGTCGGCGTAGAGATCCCAGGCGTCCGGCGGCGGCAGACAGTCCTCCGGCAGCCCGCCGCTGTGCAACCACAAGACCGCGGGACCGTTCCCCGTCGGAGGATCGCAGAGCCAGTCCTGCGCCGCCCGGATCAGGCGTCCGAAGGGCATGTCGGTCGCGACGGCAGGAGGGTCAACTCCGGCCGGCGACTCGTGCACCTCGCAACCCTCCGGCAAACCCGGCCGCGCTCCCGAATCGGGCTCGCGAAGAATCGTCACCCGACCGCCGCCCAACAGCACGTCGCCGAGCCAGGTCGCGGAAATTCCCGCGGCGTCGCCCGGCAAACGCTCGGCAATGTTCGCATCGAACACGAAACCGTCGGCGGCGAGGGTGTCGAACGCCGTCGTATCGACCCACTCGTTGCCGTAACAACCCAGCCCCGCGATGGGGAGCCGATCGAAAGTGATCACCAGCGCCAGACCGCGTGCCGCGGTCTGATCCGGCGGCGATGCGTCAAGGCTCGACATGCGTGATCAACGATCTCAAGACGATGAAGACGATTTTGGATGGGGTCGGAACTGGTCTCGCCACGTGGGATTTCGCAGCAGCCATTCAATCTGGACTTCGTGGAGCTGGTCGAACCAACTCCCGTCGAAGTTGTAGATCTCGTAGAACCGCTGGGTGCGGTCAAATTGCGGGTCGGTCGTGCGACCGAATTCCCGCTCCCCGGCCATCGAACTGGGCACAATCAAGACCCAAGAACGATCACCCGCCCGCTCCCAGGTCGGCTTCGTCCAACGAAAGCCCACCTGGTTCATTTCCGCCTGGGTCATGCTTCGGCCTCCTTGCCTGTTGGCGACCCGCTGACGCGTCCTTGCGTACAGCCTGCGTTCACGCCGCGGGATTATCCGGGTAGTCGCCGAAGAGGTCAAGCAAACTTCCGGAATTCCCAACCAGCTTTCTCTGTGAAAGTCCCCAGGATCTCGTTGTAGTTTTGTAGTTTGCAGTGATGGTCAGCAGCCTCTTGGAGATCGTGACGTTGCGAGTTGCGTTGGTTGGATTTGCCATTTCGTCGGTGGTGATCGGACACGCCGTCGTTGCCTTACTGTCTCACCGTTTGCAACCGAAAACGTCGACTGGAATTGCGCTCGCGACGATCATCTCTGCCATCCTCGCCGTCTTGTACGCTGCGCACGCCGACGACTGACGTGTTCCCGGTGCAGCACGTGCTCAGCGAGAATTGATCCCTGCATTGGCCCCTCGCGAGGAACCCGCTCGCACGCGCGGCTTGCGTTTCGCGCGCCGTCTCGGAGGCGCCGTAGCGGTGGGGGAGTCTACAGGTGGCGACCCCGAGACATCTTGCGTGATGCCGGCTGTTTGAATGGTGATATACGGAAGTCCGTTCTCGGCGCTCGCCGGCAATTTCTCCGCAGTTTCCGTCAGCATCTGGTTGATGTTCTGGAAGGCCTGCATGTGCAGTTCGGCGACTCCTCGGGCAATCAGATCGCCCTGATGCGACAATTCCACCAGTTTCAGAAACGACGTCCGGATGCTGTGGGCATGCATTTCGATCTGCCCGGCCAAGCTCTTCCCTCGATCTGACAAGACGATCGTGACCGCGGAATCTGTCGCTTTCGCGTAGGCTTCCAAGTCGGCCAAAGTCAAATCGGCATCCACACCCGCTTCCAGCTTGGACACGCGGGCCTGGCGACATCCCATTTGAGCCGCGAGTTCCCCCTGCGTGATCCCCTTCGCCACGCGCATCCCCGCGAGCTTGGACACCAGCCGTCGATCGTGAATATGCTGCTTGAGCGACTGCTTCGCATCGTCGGTCTCAAAGACGCTGTCGAGAAACTCGACGGCACTCAACGGTGTGTTGGCTTCCATAACAGTGACCCCCATATCGAGGATGTTCGATTCAATCAATCTTCCGTGTGACGTACTCACAGAGACTCGGGCGGTTGTCTGGCCAGGAGTTCCTCCACCGCCGATTTGCACTTCGCCACATCGGCGGACTGTCCGTCTTTGCCTCCAATCAGCAATAGATACAACAGTTGCTGTTCCTCGGACGGATAAACGTAGAGACGCAACGCCTTCGGCCGCTTCTTTTGCCCATGTCCCGTTTCGTCAACCGCTAATATTCCTAATGGATAGCCGCTATGGACATAGCCCAACAGCGACAACTGTGCAGGCTTCGTCCCTTGATCGAGCTGCTGCACAAGATCGTAAGCATTGGCAACGGCCGCCCTCATCTCCGCATGCCAGCTCTTCTCGTGGGACTTTGCCGATCGGACAAACGGGGCGAGCGGAACGACCTTCCAAGGCATGGGATGCTCCATGCAAGTTGCCGACGTCAGTGAGCCCATCCCTAGTCAGCCAGCCAGAATAATATTCCACAGAGGAATAAAGTCAAGCTGTTTTGGACGAGCCCGATGTCGTCGGTTTTCGATTCTCAAGGATCCTCTGGTGCGCTGGAGACTCTCAACCCGCCTCATCTGCAGGTCGCGACAACGCATACACCACGCCGGGACACGCATATCCCGCCAGTTCGAACTCGTATTGCCGGGCCAGACCGCACTTTTCCATCACGCGGGTGGAGGCCCGATTTTCGACCAGGGCCGACGCTACGATCCGGGCCATGCTCTCTTCGCGAAAGCCCTGATCGATTACCGCCAGCGCGGCTTCGGTGGCATATCCTTGCCCCCAGGCCGCCGCCTTCAAGCGATACCCCAGCTCAGCGTCGTCTTCACGAAACCGGGCTTCGGCGGCGAAGCGATAGTCCAGCCCCGGCCTCAGACAAATCCACCCCAGAAACTCCTGCCGACTTCGCTCGATGACGGCCCAGAAGCCCAGGCTGCGATACGCGGCGTCGTACTTGTGATAGACCGTCTCGATGTGCGCGCGGTAATCGTCGATGCTCGTGCCAGTCCGCCGGGGACCAATGTAGCGCAGCACCGCGGGATCGCTGTCGAGGTCATACAGCAGCGGCGCGTGCTCGACCGTCAACGATCGGAGAGTCAGTCGCGGAGTCTCGATCTGGATGGGCATTCCTCGTATCCCCGTTGAGCAGTGACCGGCCTCCGTCGATTCCTAATGATCCGATCGCATTGGCAGGACGACGGCACGATACGGTATTCTGACGGCATGTCAGCCCAGGCACAGCGCTGTCCCATTCAATTCCTCGCGACCGAGTGGGGCACGCAACCGGTGCGCATCGTCAACTGGCTTGTCGAGAAAGGGGAAACCGTGATGGCCGGCGACGTGCTGGTCGAGATCGGTCTTCCCGGCATCCTCGGGGATGTGCGCGCCGCGACTGACGGTCGCGTGACCGACCTGTGCCGCATCGAAGACGAATGGGTCACGGCCGAAACGGTTCTGGGCTGGCTGGAGCCCAGCGCCGAATGAATTCCTGGCACGGTAAATCGAGACCATGAAGTCCGTCTGGGATGGCTTTGCCGGACATGTCGCAGTGCGGGACGCGTTCGAGCGGGCCATCGCACGGGGCCGGCTCACGCAGGCCTATTTGTTCCTCGGTCCCGACGGCGTCGGGAAATTCGAGTTTGCCCGCCGACTGGCGCAATGCATTCTCTGTGAACGGCGGACCAACACTCAGTTAGACGCCTGCGGCGAATGCAATCGTTGCCGGCCGTTTCTCGCCGGCAATCATCCCGACTTCCTGATTGTGGACCGTGATCCAGGCAAGCGGGAACTCAATGTCGCGAAATTCGTCGGCGAGCGCGAGCAACGGGGCAAGGCGGGTCTCTGCTACGAGCTCTCGATCCGTCCGGTGGCGGGCTCGCGGAAAATCGCGATCATCAACGATGCCGACACCATGAACGACGAAGCGGCCAACGCCCTCTTGAAGACGCTGGAAGAACCCCCGGACGGAGCGATCCTGTTCCTCGTCGTCTCCAATCCCGATGCGCTGCTGCCGACGATTCGCTCCCGGTGCCAAAGCGTGCGTTTTGGTCCCCTGCCCGACGAGGAGATGGAACGCTTTGCGGCGGCTGAAGGGCTGACCGCCGGTCCCGAAGAAGCGCGGCTCCTGGCGTCGCTGGCAGGGGGCAGTCGCTCGGTGGCGCGGCGGTTGGCACAACCCGGTTTTCGTGAGCTGCGCGCCCACTGGCTGCAGGACCTCGCCCAGCCGAAATTCGATGGCATGGGAGTCGCCAAGCGGATGGCCGAGGCCGTCGAGAAACTGGCGACCGACACGGCGGAGCAGCGACTCCTCACCAATTGGCTGCTGCAAGCCGCGGCGGAATTTTACCGCAGCGCGCTGCGACGCCTCACGGGGCCGCAGGCCTCCCCCGGCACGATTCCCCAGGCCGCCAACTGGGCTGACCAGTTCGCGGGAGACATCGACCGGGCGGTCGACATGCTCTCCGACCTGCTGGAACGCTGCTCCCTCGCCACGGCCCATCTGGAGCAGAACGTGTCGGTGGGACTCTGCCTGGAAGCCCTCTGCAGCGACCTGGCGCGCCTTGGGCGCGTGCGCTGATCTCAGCCGCAACGGGAAGGCGATCCCGGGGCTGCCTTCGCATCCGTCCCCGGAAGCGCGGTATACTCGGCAACGTCACGCGGGTTTTCCCAGTCTCACCGACCGATGGTCGGTGTTCCCCATAGAAACGGTTGCTTGATGTCGGAAGCGGAAGTCCCCGAGTCTCTCCCAGATCGTCCCCAGGAACCGCCGCGGGCCTATGTCGTCCGCTATGGCGTCACCCGTCAGTTGGGCGAGTTTACGGTCAAGGGTCCACAGTGGATTCCCCGACAATCGGCGGTCATCGTGCGCTCCCCGCGCGGCGTCGAATGGGGGGTCGTGCTGTCCCCCGCCGGCGAGCGGACGCGGGCATATCTGGGTCTGAAGGAAGAGCCCGGTCGAATCTTGCGGATTGCCACCGCCGAGGATGAAGCCATCCGGGATTCGCAGGCCGTCCATGAACGCGAACACTTTCACACCTGCCGCGAGTTGATCCGCGAGCGCAATCTGCAGATGCAGCTCGTGGATGTCGAACACCTTTTCGGCGGCGAGCGGACCGTGTTCTACTATGTCTCCGAAGATCGCGTCGACTTCCGGGAACTGGTCAAGGCATTGGCAAAGGTCCTCAAAACCCGCATCGAAATGCGGCAGATGGGGGTCCGCGACGAAGCCAAGCTCCTCGCGGATTACGGCGACTGCGGCCAGCCGGTCTGCTGCAACACCTTCCTGCAGGAGATGCCGCCGGTCTCGATGAAAATGGCCAAAATGCAGAAGGCCACACTCGACCCCAACAAGATCTCGGGACGCTGCGGCCGTCTCAAGTGCTGTTTGCGCTACGAATACGACACCTACGAGGCCCATCGCCAGGAACTCCCTCCCGTCGGATCGACGGTGGTGACCAAGCAAGGGACTGGAAAGGTCATCGGGCAGGAGCTTCTCGCCAAAAAGCTGATCGTCGCCTACGAAGGTCAACGCCACGTGATGACCGACATGAGCGACATCGTGACGGTGGTCAAGTCGAAATCCGGCGGATCGAAGACCTAGGCAGGTTGAGAGTCGAGGATTGAGGGTTGAGAGCCAGACAACGGCTTTTGGCCCCTGTTGCGGGTGACATTTGCTGTCCCTACACCGGAGAATTTCGGATGCGATCCGGTCTGTTCTGCATGATCTTGGCGGCTCCCGCAGCGATCGCGGCCCAGGAGCCGGCGGTGTCGCCGCTGGCGGCGAACTATGGCTTCCTGCCGGTCGAGGTCAATAAGCTCTCGGAACGTTCCGGAAACCTGCTCTCCGGAGACTTCAACGACGATGGCCGCATCGATCTCGTGCTGGTCGACAACGGTCATCACCGCATCGACCTGCTGATCCAGCGGGCCGCCAGGCCGGATGCGGCGCTGCGCGCGCCCGAGGCCCGCGACGTCAACCGCCTCGACGATCACTGGCGGTTCGAACATCGCAAGATTCCCGTCGATCAGGATATCGTCTCGCTGGCCCTCGGCGACTTCAATCATGACGGTCGGACGGATCTGGCCTACTTCGGCGCGCCCGATCAACTGGTGATCCGCCTGCAATCGGACGACGCCGCCTGGACTGCCAGGCAACAACTGCGGTTGCCCGATGTCGCGTCGGCGCAATGGTGCCTCGCCGCAGGGGATTTGAATGGCGACGACCGGACCGACCTCGTGGTCCTTGGCAAGAGCGACACGTTGATTCTGCTCCAACCGGAAAAAGGAGAGTTCGGACCGCCGCTGAAGTTGCTGAACACTTCCGATGAACTGGGGCTGGTTCAGGTCGCCGACCTCAATGATGACGGACGGGAAGACCTCTGCTACCTCGCGGGAGATTCCGTCAATCGCTCGCTCGGAATTCGCCTGCAGAGCGGCGACGGCCAACTGGGACCCGAGTATCTGTTCGATCTGGAGCGCCCTCGTGCGGTTTCCGTACGCGATGTTGACGGCGGCAGCGGCGACGAGGTCGTCACGATCGACTCCCGCACCGGACGCGTCAAGATTCTGAAGCTCACCACCCGCGAGAACGGGGTCGGCGCCCTGCCCGATCGACTCGTGCGCTATGGCTTCGGCAAACGCGGCTCCGGTCGCAGTCGCGACTGGGCGATCGGCGACTTCGACGGCAACGGTCTCGACGACGTCGCCGTCAGCGACCCCGACGCCTCGCGGGTCCTCCTGTTCCGTCAATCCCCCAAGCGCGGCCTGGATCTCGGCACGCCGCATGCCAGCGTCTCGGGAGCCGATCTGGTTCGCGCCGCCGCCGTGCGTCCCGGCCAGCCGGTCAGCCTGTTCGTGCACAGCGACGCGGAAAAGTCGATCGGCGTCAGCACCTGGGAATCGGGTCGGCTGACATTCCCTCAGGCGCTGCCGCTGGATGTCGAGCCCGCGGGAATGGAGCTGGTCAACATCACCGGCGACGAACGCCCCGAGGTCGTGTTCCTCACGCGGGACAAAGAGGTGCGCAACAGCAGCTATTCGCTGGCGGTGTTTCGTCGCACTGCGGACGACGCCGGCTGGGAGGCCGACCCGGAATACGCCGAGAAACCGATCGGCCCCTTGTCTCTGAAAAGTGCTCCGGAGCGTTCGTTGCTGGCGAACCTCACCGGCGATGGGCGACCGGAACTCATCTTCTTTCAAGGCTCCAAGCCGCCGGTCGTCATCGGAGCCGGCGCCGATGGACGCTGGCAGGAAATCACCACGTCAGGATCACTCGGGGCGGGGACCATTCCCGGAGGCGCCGTCTTTCCCGGCCGCATCAACGACGACGTGGGTCTGCTGGTCGCCCAGGACAACTTTGTGCGGCTCCTCAAACTCGGCCGCCAGAATCGCTGGGAGGTGGCGGAACAGGTCAACGCGGGGGAATCGGGTGCGAAAATTGTGGGGACGGCGACGCTCGATCTCGATGGTGAACCGGGTTTGGAACTTGTGATGGTCGACGCCGGCGTCCGCAAGCTCCGCATTCATCGTCTGCAGGAGAACCGCTACGAGTCGTGGAAAGAAGTGGAACTCGGCAGCTTCGATTTCAAGGCGGCGCGGGTGGCGGATCTCAATGGAGACCAGCGGGAAGACCTGCTGCTCCTCGGCGCCGATCAGTTCGCCGTTCTCTACGCCGGGGGTCTCACTCCGGCCATCGAAGAACTAGCCAGCTACGAGACCTCGCTCGAGCGCACCTTCCCCACCGACGTGATCGTCGGGGACCTCAACGGGGACGGGCAGATCGATCTGGCAATGACCGACACCCGCAGCCACTACGTCGAGATCCTCGAGTACCGTCCGCCGTCACAGATTGAACGGGCGCTCTACTTCACCGTCTTCGAAGAAAAGGGATTCGCCCGCGAAGAAGGGAGCGGCGTAGAACCCCGCGAAGGCTTGATCGCCGACGTCACCGGCGATGGTCGCGGCGACCTGATTCTGCTCGTGCACGACCGGGTGCTGGTTTATCCCCAGGACACCGGCGCCGCGTCGAAATAGAGAAGCCCGAGGATCGCGTCCCCGGGCTTCGCAGACTACGACACGCGCACTGCCGACGAAATCCCATCCATGATCCAGTGATCGATGTCCCGCAGCATCTTTCGCGACGGCACGCCCCCCGACTGCTGGTAAATCCGCGTGCCCACATGCATCCCCGCGGAATAGAGCAGCCGGCCCACGGCGACCATGTCGACGACCTTCGTGTCGGGGCAGTCCATCGCCGTCGACAGCAGGACCCGTCGACCACGCAGGCCGCGGAAACGAGCCAGCGGTTGCGTCAGCGGCGGGAACGCGCCGCCCAGGCAGGCGGCCCCAGCGAACGCCTCGGGTCGCTCCAGCAGGAGTTCCAGTGCGGTGGTGCCCCCGGAACCAACGCCGGCGAGGTAGATGCGGTCGCGGTTGACCGAGAACTTGCCGTCCATCCGGTCAATGGCCCCGTTGATCTTGTCGATCAACGGCCCGGCCCCCAGGTCTCCCGTGGACCATTCATTGCCGGAGGCCGTCTCGCGATCCCCGCGGAGGGCGATCGCGATGTAGTTCCGTTCGCTGATCTCGGGCAATACGGTGAAGATGTCTTCCTCGTTGCCGCCGGGGGCGTGGAACCAGACGATCAACGGATAGGAGTAGCCCGGTTCGTAGACTTCCGGCAGCGCGATGGCATGTGGTTCGTCGACCAGGGAGACGACCGGACCTTGCGCCGCGCCCGTTTCCAGCTCTTCGAGCGTGGGAACCGCGTCAAAATCGATCGGTTCGTCGTCCCAATCACCCGCGCCGTTGGCATGCCAGCCTTGGATGAGATCGGTTTCCTCCGACCACGTCCAGCCGACGCCGTCGACGTCGTAAAATCGATGACCCGAGGGGAGCCGCTCGCTCATTTCCGCAGCGCTTCCTTTCTGGGAGTTCCGGTCACCGGAACGAAGCGGGCGAGGGGAAACCCGCCGCTGTCGTTACGAGCCGCCACGCTGGCTTTGAGGTCCGCCAACGGAAAATACCGGCCCGGACACGCCGTGGCCTTAATATCACCATGTCCGAGAATCTTCTCGGACGGAATTGCGTACGTTTGGCTCAGGTGCTGCACCAGCCGGCGAACGGCCTGCAGTTGTGATTTCGTCGGCGGAGTCTTTTCGAAATTGCCGACGAGCACGATGCCGATTCCCGTCTGGTTGTATGTCCCGACCCCCGCGTGAGCCCCGTGCAACTGTTGACGCCAGCGAAACGTCGGTTCGACTTCGCCGTCCGCCATCCCTTGCCCGTTCCCAATCACGAAGTGATAACCAATGCCCAGCCAGGGGTTTCCCTGGGTGTCCTTCTTCTTCAAATGGGTCTCGTGGATCGTCTCCACGCTCCCCACCGTCGTGGCGGTATGGTGCAACACCAACGATTGCCACTGTCGCGGGGCTGCCTTCGGCTTCCACAACACCGCGTCGGGGATCGCTTGTGAATCGAACGACGGCGCGGCCGTCACATTCGGTTCCAAGGGTCCGACGGGAACGGGAGGCAAGAGCCGCGGAATCGATGCCGTTGGCGGAACCACGTTCGGTCGCGTGCAGCCGACGACGATCCATCCCAGGAGGAGCAGCGTTCGTCGCCAGGCCCACGGTCGGTCCCTACCGATCCCGACGGGCCTCCGATGTTCGTCACCGCGCCCCCACATCCTTGTCCTTCATTCCCTTGATGCGTGGCAGTCATCACCTGGCGTGGCGTGGAACCCTGCGAGGCGACGGCGGGAATGTACTGGGGGTGGTTGGCACTGTCAACGCGTGGTTTGTCGCAGACTCAAGGGAGATAAGCAGTTGCTGCTCGGATTGTGCAAAGAGAGGCAGACTTTGACGGTTCTCCGGCCCAAAAATGCAGCGATCCAAACTCCGCAGTTTGCGCGGTCTGCGCGATTGAAGCGTTAGACGCCGTTTCGGCCATTTTTCAGACTCCCCCAGCGTTCCCACTCAAGTCGAACAGGGTCCATCGCGAACAGGTCCCCTGCACTTTCGATGCGCGACTCGGGGCGGGCGGTTTCCCGCCGCACTCCTGAGGGGACGGGAGCCAACGAAGTGGCGATCACAATCACGGCCAGCACCACGATCCAGACGATGCCGAGAACATGCCAGAACCACGTGCACAGGCGAACGTCCCAGAAGTATTCGTGGTCATACCGCCCGGCCAGAGCTTTCAGCGTCACGAAGATCAACAGCATCGACGCCAGCACGAAGTGCAGCGCATGCACCGCCGCCGCCACGGTGACCAGCGCCTGGTCACTGATCTGCACCTCGGCGACCGGTTGCCGCTGGATCAACCAGTTGAGCGCCGCCATCTGCAGCGCGCAGAAGACGCCTCCGGCGAGGAGCGCCCACATCAGGCACCGCCGAAAATCCTCCTGCTTCTCGCGCCGGACGAATCCGATCGCCCGAGAGAGCCACACACTCCCGCAGCCGAGGATCAGAGTGCTCGCAAAAAACAGCGGCGGAAACCGCACCCCAGGAAACCACCGCGGCGGCAGCGCCGCCATGCAGGCCCACCCCACGGCATAGACGCAGGCAAAGAACCCGGCGCACGTCAGCATGAACCGTAAAGCAAAAGCACTGCGCGCGAGCGAATCGGGCACAACGAACTCCAGCGGTGTTCCCGCTGACCATACCCGATTGTCGATTGAACGGCGATGTGTCTTGCCCTACGGCACCCGCCCACAAGTCGTCGCCGAGTTCGTACGGGTGCCCGGCCGCTGGAAGCGGAGGGCTGAGAGCTAAGAGCTAAGGGCTAAGGGCCAAGAGTCGAGAGACGGAAGTTCGAGGCCGCTTGGCTCGTTGGGGTGCGTGATTGGGGGGTCACCTCGCGGGTTTGGTTGTTCCTGCTGACTTCCTTGTTGCTTCCGCCTTTGCTGCCCACCGTCCACTGTCCACTGTCCACTACCCACAATCAGCGCCGGGGAGCGCCGCCCGACAGCGGTGCAACTCCCCGGGCGACCAACCGCCGGGTCCCTGATCAGGCGGCGGTCATGAACTCATGC
>JANRLN010000427.1:0-3453 GCA_033762515.1 Planctomycetaceae bacterium | reverse complement strand
GACTGAATTCTTGCGAATTCAGCTACAGGCTCACCTTTGGATGAATCGGCAACTCTCGCCGAAGCCCGTTCCGAACGTTAACTGTGCATCGCCCACATTTCCAGACTGCCGCGGATCGCCGAACCTGTGCTTGTCGCAATGCGACGCGGGTGATACCAAACGTCGGCCATTTCCTGGCGCATGTCCGCGCGTTTTGGAGTCATCTGCGATGTGGTGCCCGACGTGTCGAGCCGATGTCGCCGCCGAACTTTCCTTCGGTGAACGTTCCCTCGTATGCGCGCGGTGTGCCACGGAGCTGGCCGTCTCTCCTGCCGTTGTGCATCGCCGTGTCGATTCCCCTTCACGCGACGCTGCCGAAGTGCTTGCCCGCTGGAGCGCCGAGGACTTGCTTCCGATGACCGCTTCCGCCGTATCTCACCCCACCGCCCTGCCGCCGACCCGTCTGATGGCCGACGCGGAAACTCCAGAAGCAAATTTCCCTGAAACGCCGATTTGCGAAGTCCCACCTCAGCGGTCAGGCAGGCGCAAATCAAAGGGGACGAATTCCTGGGTCGCCATGACTGCCCAACTGGCGGCGTATGCCGGTGTGCTGCTCCTCACGTGTGGCGGAACTCTGGTGATCTCCAGCCAATTCGGAGCAGCGCCGCAACGGGCGCTGAGCGGTTGGCTGATGGCGAACGTCGGTCAGATGTTGCTGTTCCTGGGGGTGATCACACTGGTTTCTCACGGCGTCGATCAAGCCAGGGCTGAGGTGGCTCGCGGCGTGAAACGCTTGAACCGGCGGTTGCAGCGTCTGGAGTTGCGGCGATCATCAAGTGAAGAGCCGCAGAGTCCGAAGAAACACGCGGCATAACGACTCGTGTTGGACCACGAGCAGGCTCGTTACAGCCTGGGAAGCGCGTTGGAAAAAAACTCGCGGGATCTCCGGCATGCCGACGTCATTCTCGCCGGGATTCGAAGGCACGACGATAGCTCGATGTGCCGCCAACCGCTGAGCTCGTTCGGAGCGGCGTCCCGAATGTTGACGACCGCGGACCTCGCGAACTGCGTTCGCGACATTAAGGCTGCCTTACCCATTTTTACATTTTGCGTTAATTCGACAGTGTCCAAGTGGCGAGTAGTGCGCGGATGTTGCTAGCATTCCTGGCCGCCGGAGTGGTAACGGTTGCCAGTTCCGAGCAGGGATTCAGGAAAAGGGCCATCGCAAGTGAAACAGTATCTGACTTACTTTCGTCTCGTCGCCGTGCTCACCGTCTCGTTCGTTTCGACATCGCTTTCGGTCTCCGCTGCCGATCGCATCCCGCTGCCGAAGCCGTTCCTGGGCATCGGCTACGCGTTGCCGTCAGTCGTAGACCCAGGTCCGCCCACCATGGTCACCAATGAACTTGGCGGCCAGATTTTCTCGCTCGGCAAATGGACTGGAACTTCGGAAGCCACTGCGTCGATGGTCGACGGCGTCGTCCACGCTGAGGGAACGGAAATCCTGGAATTCGAAGAAGGCGGCAGCATGACGCTGTTCATCACCGGGGATTTCCCATCGGGTTTTGAAGGCCCCGTTGCCAATGGCACGTTCCAGATTACGGAAGGGACTGGTCAATTCGCTGGAGCCAGCGGCGCTGGAATTTTCCTCGGCGGCCCGATCATCCCGATCTTCGGCGGCGTCCGGCTCATCGGCTACTACGGCGGAATCGTCCAAGCGCCTGTCGAAGAGTAGTTGATGCAGGTTTGCGTCAACTTCGTTGACGGCATCGAAATCGATCCAATTCACCAGGGCCTCGCTGACAAGTCAGCGAGGCCCTGAGTTTTCCGCGCACCTGAGCATTTCACTCCAGCTGAGAGCAGTTCCAGTCGTCCGCAGGCCGTCTTTGCATCCCGATCTACCATCGATCACTTCGCCGTCAACTGGACATAGTCCAGCCCGACCATGTAGCCCTTCACCGCCTGCGGGTTGGCGCCGACGATTTCGACCGTGAGCTTGTGTTTGCCCGCCGTGAGATCGTGGGTTCCCAGCGACAGCGGCGGTGTGTTGACGACACCGTTGTTGAACAGGTCGATCGGCTCCGACGCCGGCAGATCATCGAGCGTCAACCGCACGATGCCGTAATCGATGGCCTTGGTCAGAGCGACGTACACTTCATAGCGGCCATCCTGCGAAACCGGCACTTCCAGAACCAGTTTTTGCCGGGGCTTTCCTCCGGTCCACCACAAATGATTGGAGTTGCTCCACTTGCCCAGCGAGAAGCCCCCCATTCCCTGGTCGCGAGCGGTGCCGCCGGTAATCTCCAGCACCTTCAGCGACTCTCCTTCGAGCGCTCCGGCGACCTTGCCGGTTTTCGGGTCGAGCCACGGTCCGTCTCCCGGCAGGGGCACTTGTGCCGGTGCTGCCAGGTACGCCACCAGATCGCGCACATCGTCCGCCGACAGCGGTTTCAACTGCCCTTCGGGCATCAGCGACAGTTCGGCAAGCTTCCGCGCCTCGATCGAGCTCTTGGCGATGGTGACCAGATCGGTCGGCGTCTGCAGCACGACTGCCGAATCCGATTCCTCTTTGACGATGCCGTTGATCGACCGGCCGTCGTCGGTGACCACAACCGTCATCTGGTAATCCTTGCCCACCACCGCGCTCGGATCGAGCAGGTTCTCCAGCAGGTAGTCGAGGTTGGCCCGATTGGAACCGGTGATATCGGGGCCAATTTTCTTGCCGGAATCGAACAACGTATGACAGGATGCGCACGTCTTGTTGAATAGTTCCCGTCCGTGCGGCAGATTCGCTTGCGCCAGCGCCTCCGGCTTGAGGAGCGTCTTGTAACGGGCCACTTCGGCGGCACGGTCGGCAGTGGTGGCTCGGGTCGTTCCCCAGACTTCGTTCAGCTTCTTTGTCACCGATTCGTGATTGAGTTGCAGCAATTGCCGCACGGAAAAGGCGGAGAGATCGGTGCGGGGGATTTGTCCCGCAGCCATCGCGTCGAGCAACGCCAGTACGAACTTCGGACGGGACGTCAACGTTCCAATCGCCGCCTGTTGTGCCTCCCGCGCGAAGGAACCATAGGCTTTGATGAGCGCGGCCGGAGTCCCGGCGTCGTCGAACGCCGCCAGCGCATTGATCGCGGCCAGTTGTACTGCCTCGTCATCGAGCAAGCCCTGCAGAACTCCCGGCAGTTGACGATCTTTTCCGGCCAGGAGCGACGCCAGCGCCAACTGACGCCGCTCGATCGGCAGCGTCCGCTCGCGCAACGTGTCGCGCAGGGCGGGGAGCACCCGTTCGTCGCCGAACTTGACGGCGATGAATTCGGCCTGCTGCCGCACCTGAGAGTCGTCCGACTTCATCAGCACATCGAACGTCTGCATCCAGGCGGGGGGCATCTTCAAATCGGCCCGCACTTTGAAGGCCGCCACGACTTCTTCCAGGATCTCGCTGCGACGCGCCGGATCAGCATTCCCGAGCAGCGTGAA